>NZ_AP014624.1:3057635-3363398 GCF_000829375.1 Chryseobacterium sp. StRB126 | reverse complement strand
TTGGAAGTTGAAAAATAACTGTTATGTAATTACAAACCAAAGAATAGTTATCGTTGAAAAGTTCAATGGGAAAATTTTAAAATATAAAAAATTGAATGAAATAGAGCAGGTGAATGCTGAGATGAATGCTAATTATTTTGGCAATATTATTTTTGGCAAACCTGAAAGTCTTTCTGGTGAAAATAATGATAATTTTTACTTTTTTAGAAAAAGAGGAATAAATTTTACTGAAGATAAATATGCTTTTCTAAGTGTTGAAAATATTAACGAAATTATTCCTGTATTTAATGAATTAGGTTTGAAGGTTAACAAAACTTTTTACTAACTTTAACTGATGAAAAAAATATCTGTCATATTTATTCTGCCGGATCTAGAAACCGGGGGCGCAGAAAGAATAGTTACCACTATAGCAAATCATCTTTCCAGGGATCGTTTTGAACCTAAGATTTTGCTGTTGCGTAAACAGGGCGGATATCTAAATTTCCTGAAAAAAGATGTTGAAATTATCGACATTAATACTGAGAGAATCAGACATTCTTTAAAGCCTATTTTAGGTGAAATCTACAGAAGAAAACCCGATATTGTGTTTTCTGGTTTTGGAGAAGTAAATGCTTATTTATCATTATTTATTAAGCTTTTTCCAAGAACAAAATTCATTGCCAGGGAAACAAATGTAGTTACTCAGCATGTTACGAGAAAGGAAATCAAGTTTTTCTATAATTTTTACAATAACTATCAGAGAATCATTGCGCAAAGTGATGATATGATGAAAGATTTGGTTGATAATTTTAATATTAAAAAGAAGAAAATTGTCAAAATCAATAATCCGGTAGATTTTGATTTTATTGATGATAAATTGAGTATTTCCTTAAAGCCTGAAGGGTTTAAATACAATTATAAGAATGTAGTGGCCATTGGTAATTTATCAGCCAGAAAAGGGTTTGATAACCTGTTAAAAGTATTTTCAAGGCTCAAAAGTGAAAATATTATGCTTCATATTCTAGGAGATGGAAAAGACAAAGAGGTTCTGCTTCAGATGAAAGAGTTTTTGGGGTTAAAAAATGTTATTTTCCATGGCAGACAGGAGAATCCTTATCAATTCTTAAAGTATGCGGATCTGTTTATTCTATCTTCAAGATACGAAGGTTTCCCTAATGTGCTTCTGGAAGCCGGAGCCTGTGGAACCTACTCGTTAGCCAATAATTGCCCGGGAGGAATTAATGAGATCATTCAGCATAATGTGAACGGTGAAATTGCTGATATTGAAGATTATGAAGGTTTTGCACAAAAAGTAATTAAAGTGATGCATCAGGATAATAATCGTGACGCTATAAAAAATTCTATAAAATCCAGATTTTCAAAGAATATTATATTGGATAAATACGAAAAGGTTTTGTTGGATTTAATGAAGTAGTATTTCCATATTTGTCTTATAGAGCTTTATTTTCTTAGATTTGAAATCTGATAAAATAAATGATAATGAAGAAAATCCCCCAAATAGGATGTGCGTGTGAAAAACCTGATTTTAATTATACTGAATTTAGAAGTTCGGAATTAGGGATGGATCATACCAACGGAAGAAATGGAGAAGTAACAATTCAGCAGTGTAAGTTATGCCAAAGAATATGGATTCATTATTTTGTTGAATATGAACATTATCCAAAATCAGGAAGATGGTACAAAGGAATTGTTTCAAAAAAAAGACCGTTCGCAGATAACCCCGGAAAATGCAGTAGAATTTCTGGAAAACCTTGAATGGTATGTATATGGTGGTTCATTTTTTGAAACTACGGGCGCCATTGGACAAGGAAAGCTGAATGTGTAGTATTTTTTTAATTAAACATCAAATCAATGAAGCTGTCTATAATTGTTATTTTGCTGCTGAATGCAGTTGTAATATCGGCCCAGCAGAAGACAATCTCCAGAAAAGAATTGTTAAAAACGGCTATTGAACAGAAAGTAAAATTCACAGAGATTCAGGAAATAACGATGGCAGCAGGACAAGGAGCTCCCGAACATCTGCATCCCTGTCCCGTTTTAGGGATAATCAATTCTGGCGAAGCTGTTTTTCAGATCGAAGGAGAGGAGAAATTGGTACTTCATGAAGGAGATGCTTTTTATGAACCTAAGAATGTAAAAATTCTTCATTTTGATAATGCCTCAGCTGAAAAACCCCTTGTCTTTACAGCAATGTATTTGAAGGCTGGGAGTGAGGAAAATATAAAATTCATAAAATAACGTTTTTCTTACAACTAAAGCATATAATTATCATTTTTAAAATTGATAAAACTCACTTTGGTGCTTGGTAATTTATATGTAAATTTGTGAGAATTAAGATAGATAATAATAAACAAATTCATAAAATAACATGAGTCAATTCGATGTTACCGTAATAGGTTCTGGTCCTGGTGGTTATGTAGCTGCGATCCGTGCAGCACAGTTAGGTTTCAAAACAGCAATTATTGAAAAATATTCAACTTTAGGCGGAACTTGTCTTAACGTTGGATGTATTCCGTCAAAAGCTCTTCTTGACAGCTCTGAGCATTTCGAAAATGCAAAACATAATTTTGCAGGTCACGGAATTATCATCAATGAGCCACAAGTAGATATTGCAAGAATCATTGAGCGTAAAAATGAAGTGGTAGATCAAACAACTAAGGGAATCAATTTTTTGATGGACAAAAACAAAATCACTGTTTTTGAGGGATTAGGAAGCTTTGAATCTGCTACTCAGATTAAAATTACTAAAAACGATGGTTCTTCTGAAACAATCGAATCTAAATATACCATTATTGCAACAGGTTCTAAACCGTCTTCACTTCCTTTTATCTCTCTTGATAAAGAAAGAGTGATCACTTCTACTGAAGCATTAAACCTTAAGGAGGTTCCTAAGCACTTAGTAGTAATCGGCGGTGGAGTAATTGGTCTTGAATTAGGGTCTGTATACCTAAGATTAGGGGCTCAGGTAACTGTAGTTGAGTTCATGGATAAAATCATCCCTGGAATGGATGGAGCTTTAAGTAAAGAATTAACTAAAGTTCTTAAAAAGCAAGGTATGAAGTTTATGCTTTCTACAGCAGTTTCTGCAGTGGAAAGAAACGGAGATACTGTAAAAATCACAGCTAAAGACAAAAAAGGAGAAGAAGTAGTAGTAGAAGGAGATTACTGTTTAGTTTCTGTAGGTAGAAAACCTTATACAGATGGTCTTGGTCTTGAAAAAGCAGGTGTAGAGCTTGACGAAAGAGGAAGAGTAAAAACAAATGATCACTTACAGACTAACGTTGCAAACATTTATGCAATCGGTGATGTTATCAAAGGTGCTATGCTTGCTCACAAAGCTGAAGAAGAAGGAGTTCTTGTTGCTGAAATATTAGCAGGTCAAAAACCTCATATCAACTACAATTTAATTCCTGGTGTTGTTTACACTTGGCCGGAAGTTGCAGGTGTAGGTAAGACTGAAGAGCAGTTGAAAGAAGAAGGAGTAGCTTACAAAGTAGGTTCTTTCCCAATGAGAGCATTAGGAAGAAGCCGTGCAAGTGGTGATACCGATGGACTTGTTAAGATTATTGCTGACGAGAAAACTGATGAGATCTTAGGAATGCACATCATTGGAGCAAGAGCTGCTGACCTTATTGCAGAAGGAGTAATTGCTATGGAATTCCGTGCAAGTGCTGAAGATATTGCAAGAAGTTCTCACGCTCACCCAACCTACGCAGAAGCAATTAAAGAAGCGGCATTGGATGCTACAGCAAAAAGATCTATCCACATGTAATATTTGATTAAAATTTAATCATTTAAATAGTAAAAGAGGAGTATAATTGCTCCTCTTTTTTGTTTGTCCTTAACCCTATCCGTATTTTTTGTCATTGCGAGCAAAGCGAAGCAATCTCAACTTTACTTTTGGCATAAAAATGGAGATTGATTTTGAAAAATTAAACATGAAGAAAATTTTTATCGGTTTAACGCTTTTGATAGGAATCAGCTCTTTTGGTCAGGAAGCAGGCAAAGTTGGTGAATTGTTGGAAAATGAAGCTTCAGCTACTGAAATGCGGGGTCCAAAATCAGGAGTGAAAAATAAATCCTTTGATCGTAATCCGGAGAATCAGAATGAAAGATTGAAGAACCCAAACTATCAATGGAACAAAAATTATGGCTATGCTGAAGTCTTTTTAAGAATTCCTGAGCAGGGTTTTTTCACTGTTGAAGTTGGGGACCAGATGATTGGCAATGGCTCTGGGAAGTTCCGTTTTTTTGATCTTCAATCTGGAAGAATTCCGATCTCCATTTATGAAAATGGTTTTCTAATCTATAGAAGCTCCCTTATGCTTCGAAATAACAGCAGAATGGTATTGGACTTTTTCACTAATCAAGGGTTATATCTGCTAGACATGTATCCGGTACAGGGACAATATGGATTTAATGATTGGAATGATATCTGGAATAATCCTTATGGAAATCAACCCGGAAATTGGAATAATCCTGGAAATGGAATGGATAATACTACATTCCGGCAGTTTTTTGAAATGCTGCAGAGAAACGAAAAGTTTGATGATGGAAAAGTAGCTTTAATTAATCAACAGATGAGAAACTCTATGTTTACTGCTGTACAGATAAGAGATTTGGTGAAATCTTTAAGCTTCGATAAGAATAAGTTAGCACTTGCAAAATCTATGTATCTGAGTTGTGTAGATAAGAATAAGTATTTTATAGTATATGATGCCTTTGATTTTGAAAACAGCAAAAGAGAACTTAGGGATTATATTTCCGGATTATAATGTACACTGAGAGAAGTTTGTTGACTTCTCTTTTTTTTTGTTTAAAAGTATAAACCATATTAAAATATTTGATCATTGCGAACCGGAGGTGAAGCAATCTCAATGTTGTAAGTATGTTGGAAATTGCAAAGCCGCAAAGTTTTTTAAAAGTACTACTGTTTTATAGAGGGCAAGGATTTTATCTCCGATAAAACTGTACACTGCTAAACATCCGTACATTCGTGGCAAAAAAAAACAGGGCAACCTTCTGAAAATATTATATTAAAAAAAGTTGAAATGTTCTTGTGCATAATGTATTTTGTAATGATAGAAAAATCTGTCAAATCAGTCAGATTTGCGAGAAATAAATTTACATCACCTTCATCTTATCATAAAATTTCGAATGATTAGGGGTAATATTAAACTGAATTCCAAAAGTGATCCCTTTAAAATACTTTTCTTTGTGTATAGGAAAAGCATAGCCGGTATTGAGAAATAAAGCATTGAATAATGATATTCCAATTCTGGATTCTATTGCATATGGATTGATGGATATACCGTATAATAAACCATTATTAATATAATAGATATTAGCCTCAGGAATAAATTTATTGGTTTCATTAATGCTTGCATAAAGCATAGAAGGTCCTATAATCAAAGATTTATAGTTTGATTCTCCAAGTCTGAATTCCAGCCCAGCCTGCAAAACATTCCTTCCAGTATAGCGGTAGGCCAAATTAACAGCTGCTTTATCCAGTATTTGGGCATTTGTAAGAATGATGGAAAGAAAAAATGCCAGTATAAAATAATTTTTCATGTTTTTCAGTTTTTTTGTTCAGAATGTATCGGTTTTAAAGGCTGTTACAAAGATAAAAATGATTCTTAAAAGTATTCACTAGGTTAAAACCTCCAAATTTCCGTACCTTTGTCAGCTAATTTTATCATCAATGCAACTCGGAAAAACTCAGAATTTACAAATTTCAGAAAAAATTAATTCAGGATGGATCTTAACAGACGAAGAATCCAGTGAAAAAGCTTTTCTTCCTAAAATATTCATTCGTGAAGAACAGGAAGTAGGAGAGTATGTTGAGGTTTTTGTGTATCAGGATGATGATAAATTAAAAGCAACCACTGAAATTCCTTTGGCGGAAGTAGGTGAATTTGCGGTAATGAGTTGTGTACAGAGCCTTCCAAGCGGAGCTTTTATGGATTGGGGAATTATTAAAGATTTATTTGTTCCGTACAAGCAGCAGAAAACCAAAATGATTGAAGGTAAAAGATATCTGGTTTATCTCTATGTAGATGAGGATATGCAATTGATTACGGGAACTACAAAATTCAAAAGAAATCCACAGTATGAGGATCTTCCGTTCAAAAAAGGAGATAAAGTAGATCTTATCATGATGAACGAAAGTGAACTGGGATGGAATGTGGTCATTAATAAACAATACATCGGTTTGATCTATGCTTCGGATGTTTTCAAAAAGCTATATCCGTTGTCGGAAGAGACAGGATATATCAAAACCATTCGTGAAGACGGGAAAATAGACATTTCTCTGCAGTCAGAAGGATTTGAAAATATTGATGAATTCAAACAAAAGATCTTAGACAGGCTAGAAGAAAACTATGGACTTCTGTATGTTTCAGATAAATCTACTCCCGAGGAAATCAAAGCTGAACTTCAGATGAGTAAAAAGAATTTTAAGAAAGCCATTGGTGGACTTTATAAAGATAAGATCATCGATATCCTAGATGACAAAATAAAATTATTATAAAAATAAAAAGAGCAGAATTTTCTGCTCTTTTTTGTTGATATATATATCCAAATCCATTTACAGTAAGATTTATATAGTATTCTTCACTATAATATTCAATCTTAAAAATCCAAACTTTATTTCAAAAATATGATGTAAATCATAATAAATTCATTTAATTTTTTTGTTTAACAATTTTGTCAAAAATAAAATTTAATATAAATTTGCACAAATTTGTTTAACAAAAATGTCAAACCAAGCAAAAAAAGACCAAACACAGGAATTGATCAAGGAGACAGCGAAGAAATTATTCTTTGTGAAAGGAAAATTTGATGCTACTACGCAGGAGATTGCAGATGAAGCAGGAGTGAATAGAACACTTATTAATTATTACTTCCGATCAAGAGACAAACTGATTCAGATCATCTTTGATGAAGCACAGAAAGTAGAGCAGGAGAAATCAAAGATCATTCAGAATTCGGATCTTCCATTTAAAGTGAAGATCAGCAAGTTTATAGAAAGCAGCCTTTCTACGAGCCTACAGTATCCGTATCTGGAAACTTATATTGTTTCACAGATTAATAAAGGAACCTGCCACGAGAGAGAAATAGAAGAAGATATTCTGGAAACCCTGTATAAGGATATTGAAAAAGAAATGGAACTGGGAAATATTGAAAAAATGGCTCCCGTTCAGTTTATCCTGAATATGGTTTCACTATTAGTTTTTCCAAGTGCGGTAAGACCATTGTTTATGGAAAATCTGATGATCAGTGACGAAGAATATGATAAGATTATTTCAGAGAGAAAAGAGATTATTATCAATATGTTATTTAAAAATTAAAAAAATCTAAAGTATTTCTTAAAATGATTCGTCAGTTAGAAATAAAAACAAGGATAAAAATTAAAAAAATAAACGAAGTATAAAATTATGAAAAGAAAACGTATAACTGCTATAAAGCTAAAAATTGGGATAGCTGCAGCATTTATGATTTTCGGTTTTTCATCGGTGTCCGCCCAGCAGCAGGTTTCTCTGCAGGAAGCAATAAAACAGGCACTCCAGAATAAGGCAGAAGCTAAAAAAGCAGCCTTACAGGTTAAAAAAGCCGAATATAAGATTGATGAGGCTAAGGCCGGAGCTCTTCCACAAATTAGTGTAGCCGGAGGTGTTTCTTATAACCCGATTATTCAGGAAACAGTGGTAGAGATCATGGGCCAGCGAAACATTTTTAAAATGGGGCAGCCATGGAATTCAAACATTTCTGCAACTTTAAATCAGGCATTGTTTGATCAGAGAGTTTTCATTGGCTTAAAGGCTGCAAAGTCTACCAGAGAATTCTATGTATTGAACTCTCAGCTGACCAATGAGCAGATCATTGTGAATGTAGCGACAGCGTACTACAATGTATTTGTACAGGAAGAAAACCTGAAAACATTGGAAACAAGCTATGCCAATACTGAAAAAGTAAGAAATGTTATTAAAAGCTTGGTAGATAATGGTTTAGCAAAACCTATCGATCTTGACAGAACCAATGTTCAGCTTACCAACATCGCTTCCAATAAGCAAAAGCTTATCAATGGAGTAGAATTATCCAAAAATGCACTGAAGTTTTACATGGGAGTTCCTATAGATTCTCAGATTGAACTGGAAGAAAAAAGCATCGAACCAAAACCTGAACTTATCGCAGGACAGATCAATTTAGACAACAGATCTGAAGTGAAGGTTCTAAGAAAGCAAATGGAGCTTTTACAATTCAACAAAAAAGCTACTGAAGCATTCCTTTATCCTACAGTAAGCCTTCAGGCCAACTACGGATGGTATGGAATGGGAACAAAATTCCCTTGGTTCAACGGAATCAATAATGGTGTAAACTGGAGTGATGCGGCATCGGTAGGATTAAATGTAAATATTCCGATTTTCACAGGAGGGGCTACAAAATCTAAGATCCAGCAGGCAGAAATTGATATCCAAGACTTAAATCAGGATATTGAAAACACTCAGCTAAGCCTGAATTTAGATTATAAAAATGCAACTACCAATATGGAAAATGCTTTAATCAACATTCAGAGTATGAAGGATAACGTAGCATTGGCTGAAAAAGTACAGGCCAATACACAATCCAACTATCAATACGGTTTAGCAACACTTACAGATCTATTGGATACAGATAATTCATTAACAGAAGCAAAACAAAACTATGCCAATGCGCTATTAGATTACAAGCAGGCTGAAATTCAGTTGATGAAAGCAAAAGGAGAATTAAACACACTACAAAACCCATAATAAGCAATGAAAAAAACTTTAATATATATCATCGTAGCAGCTGTACTGGTTGGGTTGGCAGCTTACAAGATTGCAGGTAATAAAGAAAAGCAAACTCAGGAAGTAAAAGAGGTTGCCAAGCAGGTAGATAAAATCAACGTTAATATCGTAACGGTAGCAAGAGAGAATATCGATACAGATTATTCTGCAAACGGGACCTTCATTCCTAAGCAGGAAATGAACCAGTCTTCTGAGATTGCTGGACGTATTGTTAGCGTTCTAGTGAAAGAAGGTTCAAGAGTAGGAGCAGGCCAGGTGTTAGCAACTATTAAAAGAGATGCTATCGAAGTTGATGTTACTCAGGCTCAGAATAACCTCCAGAACGCTGTTATCGACAACCAACGTTACGAAAATGCATACAAAACAGGCGGAGTTACCAAACAACAACTTGACAATTCAAGATTGCAGCTGAAAAACATGCAGGCTGCAGTGAGAGCTCAGGGAGTAAGAGTAAATGATACAAGCATCCGTGCTGGGATCAGTGGTACGGTTAACAAAAAAATGGTTGAACCCGGAACAGTTGTTTCTGTTGGAACTTCAATGTTTGAAATCGTTAATATCAACAGCTTAAAACTTTCTGTTTTAGTAGATGAAAGCCAGGTTGGAAAGATTCAGTTGGGTCAGGAAGTTCCAATTAAAGTAAACGTTTTACCTGAAGAATCTTTCGTAGGTAGAATTACATTTATTGCTCCTAAAAGTGATGCTTCTTTGAATTTCCCTGTTGAAATCGAAGTTCAGAACAGAGGAAACTTAAAGGCAGGGATGTATGCAACGGCTATCTTTAAAACAAACCATGGTGCAGAAACTCAGAATATGCTGACAGTTCCTGCAGAAGCGTTTGTAAATGGAGTAAGCTCAGGACAATTATTTGTTGTTCAGAATGGTGTTGCTAAATTGATTAAAGTAACCATTGGAAAAGTTTACGGAGACAAAGTACAGGTATTAAGCGGACTGAACGGCGGTGAGCAAGTGGTAACCAGCGGACAGATCAACCTGGACAACGGATCTAAAGTGAACATTATAAAGTAAACGATATATGAAGTTAGCAGAAATATCGATTAAAAGACCCTCGTTGGTAATTGTATTATTTACAATTCTGACGTTGGGAGGTATCCTGAGTTATACACTCATGGGATACGAATTGATTCCGAAGTTTGAAACCAACATGGTAACCATTTCCACGGTATATCCGGGAGCTTCACCGGCAGAGGTGGAGACCTCCGTCACCCGAAAGATTGAAGATGCCGTAGGTTCTTTGGAAAATGTAAAAAAAGTAGAGTCCTCTTCATACGAAAGTTTATCCGTTATCATGGTTCAGCTGAACAATGGGGCAGACGTAGACTTTGCATTGAATGATGCCCAAAGAAAGGTAAATGCAATCTTATCAAAACTTCCGGATGATGCAAAAGCACCATCACTGAATAAGTTCTCTTTAGATGATTTACCGATTATCACGATGAGTATCTCGTCTGATAAACTGAATAGTAAAGATCTTTACGACTTATTAGATAAAAAGATAGAACCTATTTTTTCCCGTGTCAATGGAGTAGCGCAGGTGGATCTTGTAGGTGGACAGGAGAGAGAGATTCAGGTGAATCTTGATGAGAAAAAACTACAGGGGTATGGACTTTCAGTAGGAGATGTTCAGCAGGCAATTCTTTCCTCAAACGTTGATTTCCCTACAGGAAGTTTGAAAACAAGAACCACAAAATCTACCATTAGATTATCAGGGAAATATAAGTCTACAGAGGAAATGAACAACCTTGTGGTTTCTAACAAGAATGGAGCACAGGTTCGTTTATCGGATATTGCAACCGTTTTCGACTCTCAGAAAGATGTTGAAAAAGTAGCGAGATTCAACCAGTTCCCGACGATCTTAATCCAAGTGAAAAAGCAATCTGATGCCAATGCGGTAGCAGTGTCTGAAAGTATTCAGAAAACGATTAAAACTGTAGAAGAAGCTTACAAAGTTCAGGGAGTAAAAGTAAAAATCGTAAACGATACTACAGAATTTACCCTTGAATCTGCCAACCACGTAATTTTCGACTTATTCTTAGCGATTATCCTTGTGGCGATTGTAATGCTATTGTTCCTTCACAGCATCAGAAACGCATTCATCGTAATGGTATCTATTCCGGCTTCGTTGGTGGCAGCGTTCATCGGAATGAACTTAATGGGATATACTTTGAACTTGATGAGTTTACTAGGGTTGTCTCTTGTGGTAGGGATCCTTGTAGATGATGCGATCGTAGTACTGGAAAACATCTACCGTCACATGGAGATGGGTAAAAGCAAGATCAGAGCAGCCTATGACGGAGCATCAGAGATTGGATTTACCGTTGCTGCGATTACCTTGGTAATTGTGGTGGTATTCTTACCGATTGCGATGAGTTCAGGACTTGTAGCCAACATTCTGGCACAGTTCTGCGTCACGGTGGTTATTGCAACATTACTCTCGTTATTAGCTTCATTTACCATCATTCCTTGGCTATCATCAAGATTCGGTAAACTAGAGCATTTAACAGGTAAAAACTGGTTTGAGAAATTCATCCTTTGGTTTGAAGGATTAATCGACAAATTCACTCATTGGGTTACAGATATTCTTGAATGGTGTCTGAAAACAACTTTAAGAAGAATTTCTACTGTTGTGATTACATTCATTATTCTACTTAGTTCATTCTCATTAGTGGCCTTCGGATTCATTGGAGGTGAATTCTTCCCGCCGATTGACCGTGGTCAGTTCTTAGTGCAGATGGAGCTTTCAAAAGATGCCACTGTTGAAAAAACCAACCAATTGACATTAGAGGTTGAGAAGTATTTAAGAAATGATAAAGACGTTGTAGACCTTATTACAACTGTAGGACAGCAGTCAACAGGTTTTGGAGGTGCTCAGGCAACTACTTACCAATCTGAGGTTCAGGTTAACCTTACAGACAAATCTGAACGTTCTGAAAGTACCAACATCAAGGCTGCAAAAGTAAAAAGAGCCTTAGAAGAGAAGTTTACAGGAGTAGAGTTTAAAACAGCTCCAATCGGGATCATGGGTGCAGAAAATGCTCCGATTGAGATGGTAGTAACGGCTCCGGATAATGCAACAGCTGTAAAAGAAGCAACCAGAATCCTTGAGTTATTGAAAAAAGTTCCTGGAGCAGTAGATGCAGAATTATCAACTGACTCTGGTAACCCGGAAGTACAAGTAAATATCGACAGAGATAAAATGGCTTCTCTAGGCTTAAATCTTTCAAGTGTAGGACAAACGATGCAGACTGCATTTAATGGAAATACAGATGGAAAATTCAGAGCTGGAGAGTATGAATATGACATTAACATCCGTTTTGGAGATGTGAACAGACAATCTATTGATGATGTTAAAAACCTTATGTTTACAAACCCTCAGGGGCAGCAGGTTCGTTTAAGTCAGTTTGCTGAAGTAAAAATGGGTTCAGGGCCAAGTTTGCTTGAACGTAGAGATAAGTCTCCTTCTGTAAAAGTAAGAGCTAAAGCAGTAGGTAGACCGGTTGGAGACGTAGCGAACGAATGGGCTGCTAAGTTCATGAATGAGAAAAGACCTATTGGGGTAGATTACATCTGGAGTGGTGATATGGAGAACCAGCAGGAAGGTTTCGGTACTTTAGGAATCGCGTTATTAGCGGCTATCGTATTGGTATACCTGGTAATGGTATCATTGTATGACAGTTTCGTATATCCTTTCGTAGTATTGTTCTCTATTCCGTTGGCGATGATTGGGGTAATGGTTATCCTTGCCTTAACAGCTAACTCATTGAACATCTTTACGATGCTGGGGATGATCATGTTGATTGGATTGGTAGCGAAGAATGCGATTATGATCGTTGACTTTACAAATGCAAGAAAAGCAGCCGGAGCAACCACTCATGATGCGTTAATTCAGGCGAACCACGCCCGTCTTCGTCCGATCCTGATGACAACTATTGCGATGATCTTCGGTATGTTACCGATCGCATTGGCAACAGGTGCCGGAGCAGAGATGAACAAAGGTCTTGCGTGGGTAGTAATCGGTGGTTTAACATCGTCTCTATTCCTTACCTTGATTATTGTACCGGTAGTATACTCTTTATTTGACTCTATCCTAAGAAGAATGGGTAAGGATACTAAAGTAGACTACGAAGCTGAAATGAAGGCAGAGTATGAGCACAGAGAATTAAATGAAGACGGTTTTACTCCTAAGCATTTAGATAACTAAAATATCATATACCTTTAATTAATCGAAAGCGCTTCAGATCTTCTGAGGCGCTTTTTGATTAATAATTTCTGATAAGGCTCAATATTTTATTTTTAGTGTATATTTACCACCCAATATTTTTACTTTGGACACTAGGCTAGGTAAATTTTAAAAAACTAAAAAAATTATAAACACAAATGAAAAAATTAATTTTGTTATCTTTATTGTATTGCACTAACATGGGTGCACAGAATTTGTATTGTACAATGTCAAGTTATTCTAATAACGTCATCTACGATGATATGCGTAAACTGAATAATATTAGCGGGGCACAAATGTCATCAAAATATTTATTCAGTAGTGGGAGCTCAAATATTGGCAGTGCATCCTTCGATTCTTCTTCAAACATGATTTTCACCCTTAATTCAGGACTGAATATATTAGGTAAGTATAATGTACTGAATGACACATTTTCTACATTACAACTTCCTTGGCCGGCGAATAACGGAGGAGTGTATGTAGATATTGCAATGGCCAATGGAAGGTTGTTCGCCATTAAAGAAAGTTCTTCAAATATTATTTCTATATGTGAATTTGATAAACTAACAGGAAATCTTGTTTCTGAATATAATTATACAACACCTTCCCTTAATGGTTTTTCGGATTTTGCTTTCTGCCAGGAAACCAATGAACTTGTTCTTTTGGTAAATAGTAAAATTGTTAAATATAACATTGTAACAGGCAGTGAAACGTCATTCAATTTGCCTTCGGGAAATTATGATAGTATTGTCCCTGTAAACCAGAAATTATACGTTACAAAACAGAATACAGTTTCAGGAAATATAGTGTTTACTATAGAATCTTATCAATTATCCACAGGTAGCCTAATGAGTTCTAGTGTGCTTTCAAATACTTTTACGGAGGTAGATGAGGGGATCCGCAATTTATGTTTCCTGGGAGTAACCAATGAACTTGTAGGCACCATAAGTTCACAAAATGAAATCAAGTTGCTAAAATTCAATATCAGTACCTCTGCTGAAAGTTTAACCCATCTCTTTTGGGGACCATCCTATTTTTTAGGTGATATGGTTGCTACTACTTCAATGGCAACATTATCAACCAATGAAAATCTGAATAACGGTAAAAACAAAAAAATCAAGAATGCATATGATATGGCAGGGAAGAAAATATCTCCTGATACTAAAAATCAGATAATTATTTTTGAATATGAAGATGGAACCCATCATAAAGTATTTCAAAAGTGATAAAAATCCATTAGATTTCTGCAATAAAAAAGGCTTTCAGTATCAACTGAAAGCCTTTATATATTGTATCTGGAAAAAATTAGTCTGCCATAACCTCTCCAGCTTTTCTGTAGACAAAGTTTCCATAGACGTGTCTTCTTGCGAAACGGCTTGGAGAATCAGCGTTAACCATTTTAATATAAGTATTTCTTGGAACGCCCATATATTCATAGGTTTTTCCATTCAAATGCTGAACTGTTAAAATCGATTTTTCAAGATAAAAATCCTGAATGTTAGATTGAGTGATGGTTTCTGTGTATTCTTCTTTATATTTTTCCTGAGTTTCAGGATTAATGCTTACCAGGAAATGATAGGCTTCAATCACAGACTTGCTTCTTTCTTCCGCTGCTATTTTTCCTTCCTCGTCATTGATAAATTTATCAGGATGTGTATCTTTCATCACATTTCTGTAAATGGTTTTTAACTCTTTTAAAGTTACAGTTTTATCAACTCCAAGAAGGGTTCTGTGTTCACCTATTCGTTTCATATTTTGAATTCTTATTTTCGGGGTGCAAAATTAAGGAATTTAATTGGAATAATTGTAAGTTATTCATTATTAATTTATTTAAGTTTTCTTTAGTATTTGAAACCATAAGTAGATGTAAGAAAATGTTCAGACATTATTTATCAAAAACATTTTCAAAGTGATATCTTAAAGAATCTGAACTTGGGTAGTCCTCAGCTCTTGTAGGTAAACTAATTTTAGTTTGATGTAATTTAGTGTAATACTCATCATGAGAAATCTTATTACTGATTTGGACCATATGATTTTCTGGATTTATACTGATTAATCCTAGATCAAATAACGTATGGATATCAGAACGTAATAGAATGCCATTAGGAATTTTATTCGTATCAGAACCTTTGAAGGAATATATATGTGCAGCCTCTAGCATTTCTACAATCTGACATTGTGTTATTGCACATTTTTTATTATAGACATTGATAAGTTCTTCCCTGAATTTTTTTTGCCCCCTTCTAGCATAAATTTGAATAGCAATTTTCTTTCTATCGTCTTTAATATCATCGATATTAAAATAACTTATCTCAGTCTCTTTAATTGATGAATTTAAATAATCAGCTGTTTGTAAATATTCGGATTCTTTTATAAAGCCTAGATTATAAAAACATAAACCTAGAGATTTCTTAATATGATTTTCGAGATCTGATTGGTCTTCTAGTTTGTAATAAAACTCCTTAGGATTTTCAAAAACATTATTATATTTAGTTGTATCACCGCCCCCATCAACATCAATATTGGGAGATGTTTTTGTAGATTTCCTTATTTGAATGTTTAATCCTTTAGGGTTAGTTTTGGATTCTGCGCAACCTACTACAGCTCCTTTCCCAGATTTATCGAAGCAAATAGCAACATATATTCCATCTGATACTTTTTGATTAGGAGGCAAGATGCATACATGAGTTACATGAGGAAAATTAGTGGCGCCTTTAGATACTTTTATTGTTAAGTTTACATTATTGAAAATATTGTATTTTTTTTCTAATTCAATTTTAAAATTGTCAAGAGCTTCTTTTACATTATCTAAAAGTGGATTATCAGTTTTGATTGTTTTTCCATGTATAATAGGATTATTTTGACGAAATTCGCAAATTTGATTAAAATAATTAAGCATTAGATTTTTAAGACCAAACTAATAATTTTTTATTTATTTTCAAAAGAAATGTATTTTTTAATTATAAATTGATGAGGTGGATAAAATACTTTCTATCCATAAAAAACAGCACCCCAACCGAGTACTGTCATTATAATCTTTTAGTTTTAAAGAGATAATTATGTCAATTAAACTCAGAATATAGATTTTTATTCAGCTTAAAATAAATAGACTGGTTTTTAAAATCAATAATGGTATTGAATCTTTTCAAAAAACCATTTCCAAAAAAGCCTGCCATCTTTTCTGAAGCATCAATGCCTTCTGTAGAGTTGGAAAGCGTAATCGGGACATTGTAAAGGAATTTATGAGCGAAGGTAATGGAAGGGCAAAGAACCACCGGCATTTCATAAACAGAACCATCAGAACCCTGTGCCGTAGCTTTTCCTATCGTTTTCATGGTATTGGCTAAAGAATTCTTTCTGACATAAGGTGAAGCAATGGTAAGCGCATCATCTGCACCGCTGTCAAGACCAAAATATCCGGAATATTCCTTGCCATTCACTGTTATTGCGCTTTCCACAGCAGGGTAGTTATCGATGAGATGGAGTTTCATTTTTTCATATCCTGAAAAATCAATGGACCTGTCGTTTTCATCATAAAAACGGATCACATTTTTATGGTAATCAATTTCAAGGATATTTCCTTTCATTAAATCTGTTCCAAAAACACCATCGAAATTAACCTCTCCATAAGGAATGAGGGTAAATAAAATATCTGTTTTCTGAATATCTCCGAATTGAATTGTATTATGACTGCTGTAATCAACGGTGTTTACCCCGTTTGAACCTTTATTCTCCGATTTTCCGTCAATTTTTAAATCAACTTTTTTCTTTGAATTGATATTGATGACAGATCCGTCTGCACCGGTATCAAACAGGAATTTTACGTTATCCACCGCATTTACCTTGCAGTGCAGATAAACAGAATTGTTTTCCAGTGAGAAAGGAATAATTGTAGGTTGTTTTTGCGCTGATAAAGCTGCAGTAATGCCTATGGTTAAAAAAAGGTATTTACAATTCATAGAAGATAAATTTTACAGGTTAATGCAACGAAAATAAATCTATTTATAATCCCTCCAAGGAAAGTAGGCATCATTAACCTTCCCTTAACCATTCTGTATCCAAATGTCCTTAAAAACTAAATACAGATAACTGCCAATAAAAAAACAGTACCCAAAATGGTACTGCTATTATAATTTTTAATTTTCAATCCCTATTAAGGTTCGTCACAATTTTTCTTCAGTTTTGTGAAAATTTTATCGAAGTCCCTGTAAAGATTTCCTTCCTCATCCCGTTTCTGTCTGAAACTGCTGTTGGCACAGTTATGAAAACTTAAACCAATCATATCAATAAGGGCATAATCTTCACTTTGTGGATCGCTAAGTTTAGCGTTGAAACGATTCATAACTCCTTGCGGATCTGCGTTGTTTTTGCTTTTAAGCTCAGTGTAGGCTTTCCATGAAGCAAACATTTTTTCTCTGTCGGGAGAAGATATAGCATCAATGGGTTCTCTGCAGGTTTCGTAAAATCTACTGTTTTTAAGCGTGGTAGGATCTGAAAATGCAAGGATTTCTTCCTTATTCAGTTCATATTCGTTCTCAAAAGTTTGTATAGCTTTTTCATACAGCTTATTCCAAACTGGCTGATTAATTACTTTAAGGCTGTAAAGCTCTTCTTTTTTCTCCTGATATTGTTTTTCCAGGTTTTCCAGATGCTGTTCCTTATTTTTACGGATTTCTTCAAGGCTGGAAAGCTTAAAAATAGGATTCGTATCAAAATGAACCCCATTGAACTTGTATAAAAGTTTGTTAACCCCGTCTATTTCCTCTTTTTCATATTTGGAAGCATCAAAATATCCCTTGTTGTCACAATTGAATGTCTGATAGCTGTACGGTATCAGATTGTTGGTTTTTGCAGGCGACTTTTGCCCCAAAACAATAGCAGATAAAGTCAGGGAGAGCCCGACCATCATTTTTTCCATGCGCATAGTTGTAGAAAGAATCCGGATTTTCTAAAATTTCAGCGCAAAATTAAGGCTTTAAATCCGAAAACTAAAGAATTTAATCAATTTTATATAGTTATTTTTCTTATTTGATGAGAATTTTAATTTTTTGCTTTAAACAGGCCGTTTTTCTGAAATTTTAAGGTTCTTCACAATCTCTTTTTACTTTGACAAAAACCTTTTCAAAAGTTTTAAATAAAGTATTATCCTCATCAGCTTTAGGTCTGAAACTATGGTTTGCGCAATTATTAAAAGCGTTCATAAGGTCAATAATAGCATAATCTTCCTTTCTCGGGTCATTCCATTTGGCGTTAAAAGCATCTTTTGTTCCGGAATAAGGTTCTTCTCCTTTTTTAGGTTCAAATAGCCCTTTCCATACAGAATACATTTTCTCCTCGTCCTTGGTGGTCATGGCATCTGCATATTCTTTGCAGGTCGTATAAAATTTGCTGTTTTTAAGGGATTGCGGATCAGCATAACCCATAAGAAGTGCCTTATTGAGCTGATATTCGTTTTCCAGAAGGGTAAGAGCTTCTTCATGCTGTTTTTTCCATATCGGAAGGTCTATGAGTTTGAGTTCCTCAAGTTCTTTCTTTCGTTCCAGATACTCTTTTTCTGTCTGTTGTAAAAGCTGAGTATTGTTGCTGCGAACCTTATCATATTTTACAGGATTAAAAATGATAAGAGATGTGAAAGGAGACCATGTTAAAGGATATAAAAGTTTGTAAGTGCCATCTATTTCTTCTTTTTTATATTTTGAAGAATCAAAATATCCCTTAACATCACATCCAAAGGTTTGGTAAGAATAAAGAACCAAAGAATTTTTTTTAGCAGGAGCTTTTTGAGCGGCCATTATCACGGATAAAGCCAAAGAAAGCCCTGTGAATAATTTTTTCATTGTTGAAAAATTTATATTTTTTGAATTTCGGGTTAAAATTAAAACTTAAAGCATCAATTTTTGTTATAAATCAGAATTATTTACTCACTGGTTTCCGGGATTTATAAGGCTTGTCATTTGTTATTCCTCGTGTTTTTTATATTTTGCAGCCTAATATCATGAATTCTGATTCTGCCAAGGTAGAAAGGAAGTATAATGATTGAATTATTGAACAAAATATTAATAATGTACGACAATTTAGAACAACTGTTTTACAGAGGAGATCTGGACCAGTGTATCATAGAAGGAGAACAATATTTATTATCTCATCCCGAAGATGAGGAAGTCTTATTTTTAATGGCAGTAGCTTATCATGACATTGTTTACTATGAAGGGCATGAAGCGGTTTATGATGCCATCCGGGACTATGTTATTCCTTACTTACGCAGAATCCTTCAGATCAACCCTAACAATCAGAAAGCATTATATAACATCCTGGATTATCCCTTAGGAAATGAATATGCCCTGATGCAGATCGCCAGAAGTAAAAAACATTTCACCCAGGAAAATAAAGCAGAGTTTATAGGTTATGCGGAACAAATGCTGGAAGATCCGGATTATGCCGGACACGGCTATGATTTCCTTGTGAAAATATATGAATCTCTGGAAGAAAATAAAGCGCTTTTGAACAGTCTTGAAGCCGCAATGTATTATTCTAAAAAAGCAGATGCTGACAACCGTGAGATCAGGGACAAAAACATCTCGCTGTATTGGATCAAAAAGATCTATTTATTGGACCACACAAAAATAGTTTCAGGAGAGGAGCTTACTGCCCTTATTGACAAAGAGCATTCCACTTTTGTAAGCCGGAATGAATATGATTTTTTCAATCTTGCCGATATTGCGTTTGAAAATAATGCACCGGACCTTTCGCTGAAGATGATGATGAAGGCGATTAAAGGTGAAAATTCAGCACTGCACGTTCATGAAAAACTGGCAGAATGGCATCAACGCTTTGCAGAACTGATAAGAAACGGATATAATAATCCTGATGTATTCTATTATCAGCTGATTATTGAACGAAACTATCCTGAATTTCTGAATGTTTCTACGGATTTTTACTACCATCATGCCCTTGAAGTCATCAATTCTCACCCGGAACTGTTCTCAGGGTATCATTTTGCAGGTACATTCCTATATGAAAACGAGCGATATAATGAAGCTATTCCTTTATTGGAAAAAGCAGTAGTATTATCACCCAATGCCACTTCCTGGAGACGGAAAGTAGAATCCGAATACCTTTTGAATGGAACAGTATCCTCTGAAATTCCGAGATTTCCGGATTATCCTGCCGATATCTATAATGAAGGAGTCTGCATGAACGAGTTTATAGAATTAATAGAGGATGAGAATGATAAAATACAATTGACAGAAGTCAATCGTATCATGTATAAACAAGCTTATGAAGCTTTCCGAAGATATTATAAGGAAGGAAAGTTTGAGAGCGACTATCACAATGATCTGCATACGAGAGCAATGTGCTGTAATAACTTAGCCATTAAATATTCGTTATTGGGTGATCATCATGCTGCTGCAACAATTGCTTCTGAAGGGCTTAAATATTCAGAATTTATGGAGCTTCATCTGGTACGGATTGATGCTTTGCTGGATGGAGGAAATCATGAAGAGGCAGAAGAAGCATTGAATAATTACTTCAATATTTATGGAGAATCCGAGGAGTATTGTTCTAAAACATTGTGCTACAGAGCTAAACAGGTTCGGCTTCATGAAGTTATGGGATGGGATGATGCTCAAAGAGAAGCAAAAGAGGTGCTTACCTATGCTTATCAGTACACCATAGAGAATCCGGAACTTGATGATTACCATTACAGAGATCTGGAAGCTGGTAAGAATATATTGGAGGGAATTCTATTTGAACATTTGGATGGTCAGGATTTACATACCAGAAAATCATATTATGAACAAGTAGCAGAGCGCTTTCCGGGAGAAGCTAATCCTCAGTATGCCCTGATGCAGATTTATAATGAAGAGGAAAGTTATGGACAAGTAGCGTTGGCAGCTAAGAGATATCTTCAAAATAAAAAAGAATTCCTTTTAGATGCTTTTGATAAAGCAAAAACCATTTATATGATCGTGAAAAGCGATTTCCTTCAGGGAAATTACAAGGAAGCAGCATTGGTTTTCAATCAATATGATGCTGAATGTGAAGATGCAATGGATCCTGAAGAATATGTACTTTGGTTAAGCTATGGAGTTCGTGTCTATGAAAAACTGAATCATAAAGAGCAGACTTTCTCCCTTGCGGAAAGATTCAATTCCATTTACAATACAGAAGAATGGGGTTACGATGATCTTGTGGAAAGCGTTGAACTGGCGAAAGCTGTTGTATTATATCAGGCTGGAAACGTAAAAGAAGCCCATGTAATATTGGATCAGGTACGTTCAGTAGCAGATTATGATCCTATTGCAGATGAATATAAAGCTTCATGGAAAAAACCTGGATTGTTTTCTAAATTCGGATTTTAATCATTTAAGAACAAAAAAATGGCACATCGTCTTTACGTATATAATGTAGATTCAAAAACAGGGGACCAGTACTCTCACTATCTGGGAGAGTGGAATTACGAGATCCCGGAATTGCTTCTTCCTTTATTCTCCTGTGATCAAAGATCAAAAGGAAAGCTGCTGTACTTTGATAAGATCAATGGAGTAGCAAGGCTGAAATCATTCTACCAGTTGTTGGGTGAACATAATCAGTTGCTTTACAAAAAAGCGTATTATGAGCCTGTCAACAAAATGTTTGAGATGTTGGATAATCTTCCTTATGACACCTTTGTCATCAATGGATGGGATGTTTTCAATATGAATGAAGAAAAACATTCCGATCAGGCCAAAAACTGGGTGCTGGAAATCAAGGAAAAAAGTAAGCTGTATGATAAAGCTATGGCCAAACAGAATCTGGGCTGGCTTGAAAAAGAGATCTTAGCCAGAAGCGGATATGAATCTTTTTTAGAAATGCTGGAAACAGACTGGATTGATTATGGTCTTGGCTACTGGAATGAAGATTTATATAAAGATATTTCGGAGTCTTTTGAAGACAATGGTCTTTGGGGACTGAAGGATAAAAAAGGAAATATCATAACGCCACCGATTTATGAGGAAATATTCGCCTTTAGTGAAGAAGGAATTGCGGTAGCACAAAAAAATGGAAAGTACGGATACCTGAGAAATGATGGAAAGGTCCTTATTGAATGTGTCTATGGAGAAGCTTATGATTCTCTTTTTATAGACAATAAGAATTATGGGATTATAGAAATCGGTGAAAAATGTGGGTTGATTACCATTGAAACCGGGGAAATTGTTATTCCTTGTGAATATGAAGAACTGGAAATGTTAAGGCATGTCTACCTTTTTAATGCTAAAAAAGAGGGTAAGTATCGCCTTATTGATGCATTTAATAAACCTATTATTGAAGAAGGTTTTGATGAGCCTTTTGAATTTAATTATTCAGGATTGCTGTATCGTTCGCTGGAAGGAACCTCCAAAAAAGCCTTTTACACATTTGATGGTGTTTATCTAGGTGAACACCCTGAAGATGTATTGGGTGAGATTGGGGAAGGATACTATTGGGTTAAACCGAATAAATTTCAGAAAAAAACCAGCATTATAAAAGCTGATGGAAGTCTTTTGGATACTGAAGTAGACACCGTGATGATTCTGAATGATTATTACACTTCTTTTGCCTACAAGAAAGCTAAGAAATGGCATATTTATGATATAAAATCCGGTGAATTCAGGTTAACAGAACATAGCATTGAAAATATTCACAGGGATTGGTTTACCCAGTTTATGAAGAATGTATTCCTGTTGTCTGATGAAAACGGCTGGGGCTTGTATAATGCTGCTGAAGATCGTTGGTTGCTCCCTTCATCTAAAGAATATAAAAAAATAGAATCCTGCCGGGAAGAAATCTTCCGTGTGACCACTTCAGACGGGATGTTCTATTTTGACCAGCAAACAGAGACTCAAAGTCGTGTTTATGACTATATTGGTGAAGGAATAGACTATAATGAACAGATGCTTTGCCTGTATAAAGGGAATGAAATGTTTATTCTTGACACCCAAAGGGCTTTACATCAGGTTTCTGATAACCAGCTGGGAGCTTTGTATGAAAAAAGACATAATCTTCGTGGGAAAGATCAAGAGTATTTTCTTGATTTTTATAAGGCATGGACTGAGAAAAAAGGTTCAGGCTACGAGGAGTATTTTGATGATGCAACCCTTATGTCGAGGGCTGAAGAATACATTGAAGAAGGAAAAATTGAAGAAGCTGTAAGGCTGTACGAAATAGGAGTGAGGCGTGGAAATACTGATATGATGGTGGAACTTGGGTATATTTATGTTCATGATGAGTATCCTGAATATAATGATCTGGAGAAAGGACTTGCCCTGTATGAAAAAGCTGCTTCTAAGAATCATGCTGTTGCATGGAATAACCTGGGTTATCATTATCAGAGCGGAGTAGGATATCCTCAGGATATTAAAAAGGCTTTAAAATGTTTCAGGAAATCTGCAGAATTAGGAGATGGTTTGGCCATGCAAAACCTTGGACTTCTTTACTTCTATGGTGAATATGTATTACAGGATTATGACCTTGCATTAGACTACTATAAACAGGCAGAAAAGAAATTCTATTATAATGATGAAAAATTTGCAGAAATCTATTATCAGAAAAATGATTATGACAATCTTCAGCGTTATTTGAAAAAAGATACGCAGGGCAGTTATTCCGATATTTATTACGGAATTATGTATGATGAAGGACTAGGGGTAAAGATAAGCCCTAAAAAAGCAATCAAACACTACGAGAAATCCCTGCAACACGGCTATTATACTACAGCCTTGAGGAGACTTTTATATTTTTATAAAGAAGACCAGGGCTTTGCTGACCCGGAAAAATATCAGTACTGGAAGGCGTTTGGCGAGGAGAATGATATGGATATCTAATGGTATTTTCTCAAAAAAACTTTGTGATTCTGTTTTCCTTGTTGTTTTAAAAGAGACGGTCTCAAAAGACAGTCTCTTTTCTTATTCTTTTTGTATTTCTATTAATTAATAAAAGGGTTTGACCATTTTTTGTCTTTGTAAACATTTTTTCCAGTGAGGGTTTTCATAAAGGCAATCACAGCCTTTTTTTCCTCAGGTGTAGCATTTAATCCTCTTAAACGAAGATTATTATCCAGTTGATTGTTTCTGGGGTCTTGTGGAATATTGTTGTAATGGTCTATGACCTGTTCTAATGTAGAAAATACTGCAGAATGCATCATAGGAGCATGAGGTTGCCCGTTTAAATTCACTAGATCACGGATTGAAGGTGAATTGGTGATTGTAAGATCAATATCAGTACTGCCTATTTTGTCAATAACTCCATTGTTACCACTCAAAGCTGTCATTCCAAATTCTGGAGCAAAGTGACAGCTTGCACAGCCTAATCCACCTCCTGCACGGGTTCCGCGAACAGCAACGGGAAATTCCATATACAATTTTTTTCCTAAATTTTCCTCAGCAGTGAAGTTCGGAAAATCAAGAAAATCTGATGCAATCATAGTTCTTCCTTCATCATACTTTGAATCAAAAGAGATAATACTGCTCACAAACTGAGCTAATGCCTTCTGCATTTTTTCTTCAGTGATTTCCGGACTGCCATATGCTCTTGTGAACAGTTCTCTATAATAATCCAACCCCTGAAGTTTTGTAATAAGGTCATTAAATGACGGAGCTCCATTCCGACCGCTGTAACCCATCTCTACATGATCTCTGATAGGCACTGTAGTCTGGACATCCAAAGAAGGGGCTCTTTTATCCCAGAACAATCTTGCTTCTTCTGCAAACCTTACATTAATTAATCTCATGGAATGTCTTCCTGTTGTTCCATTCACTCCCTGGCTGGCAATATTATTGTCTCCAAAGGCCAGTTCCTGTTTATGACAGCTGGAACAGGAGACTGTATTATTAGTGGAAAGATTTTTATCATAAAATAAAACCCTTCCTAATGTAGCTCCTTCATCCGTAATACGATTAATAAACGGAGTATTATTTCGAAATATGTACATTGGGATACTTTGATTGGCATAATTGGGCAGATTGTTGAAGTCTATATTATCACCAAAATAAGCAGCCAGGGATGACCCATTTCTGGATACAGATAAAGCTGATATCTTAGCATTGGCTTCCGAAATGGGCTCAAGCGTGATATTGTCATCCGAACATGAGTAAGCTATACTCAGTAAGGCAATTGCTGGCAAGAATAATAATTTCTTTACTTTCATTTTTTGTTTTTTTATGGGTTAACGATTATTTTAATTTAACATCTGTGTGAGTATTTGAGTCAGTAGCCTGGCGGTTTCCTCCGGGTGCTGCATCGGGAAAAAATGATTGCCTTTTATAGTGAACAATTCAGTGTTTCCTGAGGTATGAAGTTTCCAGTTTCCATAATAAGAGTGATCAGGGTATAGATCATCATCTTCGCCCATGATGACTGCTATGGGATTGATTACAGAGATATGTAGCCAATTGTTTGCCTGATATTTTTCTAATATTTCTACATCTTTTTCCATGATTTCCATTCTTTTTTTGTAAATCTTTTGAAAAAGAGGAGCCTCTTTATTCTGTTCATGCTTTATCGGCAAAAGGCTGGATAATAATTTATTCTTAGCTTTTTCTGACAGGCTGTGATTAGAGGACTGATGGGTAGGTGCTTTCATTCCGGAAACCAATAATCCAACGATATTGAATTGATGCTGATATAGTTTGGCAGAAATCAATAATGCCAGAATAGCACCCATACTGTGTCCCCAGATGATAACAGGCCTCTGGGGAAATTCCAAACTATTTTTTACATTTGCATAAAGATCATCTGCTGCCTCATCCAGAGAAGAGAGGAGAGGTTCTTGATGTCGTATCCCTCTTCCCGGAAGTTCCAGACATTTAATTTCCAGTTCTTCAATATTAATCAGACTTGTTATATTTGAGAATGACATGGATGATCCTCCTGCATAAGGGATACAGAATAAGATAGGTTTATTCATTGCTAAGAAAATATTTTATTTTTATCTACAGACATCACCGTTATCTTACCTTTTGCACATACTGAACCTTCTACAGATGCTTTAACATTCACAGAACTGGCTGATCCTTTTTTCCAATCTATGCTGGCTTCCAATTCTAATAAATTTCCCGGGAATACGGATTTTAAGAAACTGATCTGAACATTTCCCAATACACCTGTTGATGAATGTTCAGATGAAGGAATACCATTACCTGCTTTCCAGTCCAAATCATCTAAAACAGTGATCAATGAGGATGCCTGGGCAAGCGCTTCGGTAATGAGAACCCCTGGCATGATCGGAAAGTCTGGGAAATGCCCGGAAAAATAGGGTTCTCCCATAGAAACAGCCTTAATAGCTTTCAGTTTTTCCCCTTTGGTATACTCTGTCACTTTATCTATAAGTAAAAAAGGATACCGGTACTTCAAGATTTGAATGATTTGATAGGATTCTAAAATGGTTTGCATACTATATATTATTTTTCTCTATGATGGTATAGATTACACTTCCTGATGGATCTACTGATAAGACAAGGATGTTTTTTTTGTCTGTTTTATGTGCATTTTGCCCATTGAATATTGAAATAGAATAGGCAATACCCAACATCCCTCCTGCATTATCCAAGTCTCCTAATTCATTTTCCGGGTACAGTACTTTTATGGAAAAATCATTTTCTTTAAATAAGCATTCAAATATATTCTCATTTAGGGCAGAGACTCCTCCGGAGACAATGATAGTGTCAACATCATATACCCCCAGAAGAGGGGATATGGTTTCATACAAATAGGTTTCAAAAGGAACAGCATCGTTGGTATAGGTTTCAGAATGTAGCATTCTAATTCCGGCTAAAGGTTTTCTGTTATCTTTTTCTAAAGATTCCTGCCGTTCCAGAATCATGGATATTCCCAACTCCGGAGATTGGTTTCGTTGTTTTTTTTGAATTGCTTTCTGATAGGTATTCCGTACTTCTGTAGAAGCGATTACTCCATAATCTATAATTCCCTGTTTCAAATGGAGATAAGCAATATCTAATGCCTGGAG
Organism: Chryseobacterium sp. StRB126; assembly: GCF_000829375.1. Lineage (NCBI taxonomy): Bacteria > Pseudomonadati > Bacteroidota > Flavobacteriia > Flavobacteriales > Weeksellaceae > Chryseobacterium > Chryseobacterium sp. StRB126. The sequence goes on along the minus strand of NZ_AP014624.1, from coordinate 3,336,346 downwards.
ACTTCCGGCCATTCCAGCACATACACTGAAGTTGGGACCTTTAATTCCTGTTTGTATGGCCATTTGGCTTGCCGCTGCATTGGCTATTGTACTTGGTGCTTTCATAGGGCTTACCCTGTCCGGACCTTGATTTTTAGCTGTCAAATCAAAGACAAAACAGTCTTCGAGATTAGATAGCTCTGTTCCATCATAGAGTCCGATCCTTTCTGGGGTATCTTGTATATATTGGCTTAAATCTCTGTTGTGGATAGACTGAAATGCTGTGTTACAGTAAATCAATGTGGCTTTGTTTAGAAAGCGCTGACCTTTAGGTTTTAAAAATTTTTGAGGATCATGATCTTCAATAATAAAGGACGAAGGAGTCAGATTCCCTGAATTGTTAAGGAATTCATTTATTTCTGTTCCACGAGAACTGTTAAAGCCTATGGCAGAAATTACAATATTGGTTTTTGAATTAGTTTGCATCATATTTACTGAATATTACGCTGCAGATATTACCGCCAAAGGCAAAAGAATTACTTAGAACATGTTCTACATGATGCTCTATTTCCGCAGATGGCTGTATCTGGAAGCTGATATTAAAAGACTCATCAATTTTTTTCGTATTTATGTTTTTGGGAATGTGCTGATTGTATAGTGATAAAACTGCGCTTACGGCCTCAAGAGCACTTGCTGCTCCCATGCAATGTCCCAGCATTGATTTTATTCCGTTTACATATAAAGTGTTTATCTCATCTCCAAAAACATTATTCATTGCTTTTACTTCATGGGCATCATTTGCTTTCGTACCCGTTCCGTGAGCGCTGATATAGGTTATGTTTTTTTTGTCAATATTGCCTGAAACAAGGGCATTGGTCATGGATAATGTAGCTCCTGAACCCTCAGGATCTGGTGCTGTAGGATCATAAGCATCACAAGCCAGTCCATATCCTTTAATTTCTCCATAAATCCTGGCTCCTCTGGCCAGAGCATGTTCTAATTCTTCAATAATCAAAATGGCAGCACCTTCTCCGACAATCATTCCCGTTCTATCCTGATCGAAAGGTTTACAATCATTTTTAGACATGGCACCTAACCTGTAAAATACGGTATAACATGATCTTGTAAAAGGATCTGCACCTCCGGCAATAATAAGAGGGGAGCGGCCTTCCTGAATCATAGAATATGCTGTTCCTATAGCATAATTTCCGGCAGCGCAGGCTGTAGGTATTACCATGTTGGTTCCACCCAGATTATAGTACTTTGCAATGCTGGCACTGAGTTCCACAGGCCTGAATTTGTGTAAGGTTTCGGATGCTTGTGAAGGGAGCTCTTCATGTTCCATACCAAGATCCCATTCATCTACAATACGCTCTACAATATCCTGGTTCCCATTCGTTGTTCCCAGGATAACTCCATAGTTGTTTTTTTGCGTAAACTTATGTTCCAGTCCTGCATCTTTTAATCCCATATCTATGGCCGCAGCAGCATAGGTGACAGCTTTTCCGTAGGGACGGAAATGCTCAATGAGTTCCATATTTTTATACTCTTTTTCAAGATGCACTTCTGCGGCTCTTGTTATCCCTTTATAATTTGAGGGATTCAGCTTGGTAAGATCGCTGACTCCGGTATCTCCTTTGAGGATTTTTTCCCAAAAAGTATCTTTTTTACAAGCCAGCGGGCTTACAATTCCCATTCCTGTAATAACAACTCTTTTCATCTTTTTATTGGTTTTATAAGGTCAGTCCACCATCAATGACGAATGTCTGGCCAGTGATATAATTGCTTTTTTCAGAACAGAGAAAAATTACCATATCAGCAATTTCCTGAGGCATTCCCATTCTTTTCATGGGAATTATCTGATCTATTTTTTTCTTGTCCTGTTCATTCATCTGAGAAACCATTTCTGTATCTATAAATCCGGGAGCAACTGCATTCACCTGCATATTAAACTTGGCAAATTCTAATGCGAGTGTTTTAGTAAGCGAAATAATTGCTGCTTTGGAGGCTCCATAATTGGCCTGCCCTATAGCACTACGTATTCCGGATACGGATGAAATATTGATTATTTTTGAATTTTTCTTTCGGATAAATGATTTTATGACTGCTTTGGAAAGAAAGTAAGTTCCATTTAAATTAGTATTAATCACTTCTTTCCACATATCATGGGTCATGCTGAAAAATGGCGCATCTGCAGTAATCCCTGCATTATTAATAAGTCCGAACAATGGCCCTAATGAAGATTTTTCAATAGTTTCTATTAAAGCCTTTGACTGATCTTCATTTTGAATATCTGCCTGATATAATGCAATCTTAGCCGGAAATTCTGCTGAGAGTTCCTGTAGGTATTTTTCTGCGGTTTCCTGGCCACGATTATAGGTAAATGATACGGATGCTCCTGAAGAAAGCAACTGCTGGACAATAGCTTTCCCTATTCCCCGTCCGCCACCAGTTACCAGGAAATGTTTGTTATCTAAATTAATCTGCATATCAAAAATTTGATGTTAATAAATAAATGGGTGAATAGTTTTGATGATATCTAATCATAATTTTTATCCATTACATTGTCTATATCCCCTTCAGTAGTCGATTTCTTTTTAAAATAGGCGATAGCATCTTCAACGTCTTTTTCGAAACCATTCTTTTTCCATACTTCCATATTTTCAGGATTACAGATTCCGATTTCTATAAAATACCTCATCATAGGAGCCATTATTCTTGAATTAATTTTTTTTCTGTTTTCAGAATTCAGGACAGCAGGGATAAGTTCTTTATAGTTTTTAAATGCCTTGTCTTTGAACCCAACCCTGGCGTAAACCATTATGCTGGATATGGACATATCCAACATACTTCTCAGTAATGGAGCTGTAATCTCTTGAGCTTCACGTAAAAATTCAGGAACAACATCTATAAATTCCCGGATCATATTTTTTCCCCATTCTATATGTCTTGCTTCCTCCTTATGGTGTTCTACAGCTACAGCCCGGGAAAGTTTAGAAATTTCCTTACTGTTACAGTCTTCCATTGCATTATTTTCTGCAAGCCATTCTATTAGAATTGTGAGATAAATTGCCTTTAAGGGGAATTCGGCCATGGATGCATTGTGACTGTAGATTTCCCGTAAATTTAAAGGAACGGGAAAAGGGGCTATGTTGAAGTAATTCATGGCCTTTCGGAATACCATGGCGTGTACAATCTCTTCTTTGCAGAAATGATGTATATATTTTACTACCTCCGGAAACTTTTTCAGAGAACCATGGTTTACGATTTTCATATAATATTCAGAAACCAGATTTTCAAATACGATAAAGGTATACCACCAAGCTCCGGTTTCATATACTGATAGAAGTCTTCTTTCTTCTTCTGATGCCAGATCGTAATACGGAGTTCCATAGATGGAAATATTCTCTCTTTTCTTGAGCCATACATTGTCGGTAGGTTCATCCCAGGGATGGTCCAGAAGCAGACTCATTTGCTTTTTTTCAGATGCTTTATTAAGTTTATCCAGCAGATCTGAAAACTTTGGACTGAGTGTTTTTTTCTTTAGCGGATTCATATTTTTGTGTTTTTACTTAATAATTTACCTTGAGTAAAACCGAAGCACATTGCAGTTTCATAGCCAGGACCTCCTGCCCATGTGCTGACTAACTTAATTTTGTCATTGGGAAAATTACTGAGCAGACTTAAATTGGTTTTTGGGAGCATTTTATAAGCAAAGGCAGAACCTTTAGTGGCAAGAGTAAATTTATAATTTGTTTTAGGGGTTGATGATTCTGTATAAATTAATTTTCCTTCCAGTTTTGGAAATATTTTAAGGGCCCTTTTTATAAACTTATCCTGAATTTTTTGTTTTCTGGCTGCATATTCATCTTCTGAAAGATGAAACCATCTGTCGCCATGATCCAGCATGACTAGCTGGATTACATATCCACCAGCTGGATCAAATCTGTGATAATTACTTAGACTTAAAGTGAAAAGATCATAATACCTGTCATTCTCAAAGTCTTCTTTTGTAAAGTTATCTCCTGAATCTGATACCAAAAGGTACTCAGGAGAAAATATATCAACCTCTTCCGGAGCAACCGAAATTACAATATACACACAAAAATGTCCCCATCCCACCTCGAAATTATCGATAACATTTTGGAAGCTGTTTGTATATTCTTCTTTCTTCAACATTTTCAAAACATCTTCCGGAGGGCAGGTTGCAATCACATTTTGTGTCCTGATTATGTTTTTCCGTGTTTTAACCAGCATATATTCATTACAATCTTCCATTTCATAGACAGGATTCTTTTTTAATATAATGCCTCCACGATTGACAAACTCTTTAAGTAATATATTGGAGAGCTGTTGTCCTGTTCCTTTTACATAGGCTTGTCCTCCATAAAACATTGCATACAGGCAATGAAGAAAATAGAATGCGTTCACTTCATTAGAAATAGAGCCGGAATAGATGGCAATAGGGCTGAGTACTTCAATAATATCACTCCCTTTAAAAATGGTTTCAAAATATTCCCGCGCTGTTATTTTTGACAACCCTCTGCTTTCTTTCAAGATATCTCTGTTGATCGTATACTCATTCATCAGTCTTCTGAAAAACATATAATGCTGGTATCCATGTGATTCTATATCTTGGAATAGTTGTTCTATTCCCAATATTTCATCCGGAAAATACATCATAAGAGTTTCCTTAATCTCATCTGGTTCTGAAGGAATTGTGATAAAATTGCCTCTATAAACTACCGTTCCGATTTCTTCATGCAGATGAAATTCTTCCAGTAATGTATGGAGTTCCAATCTCCTGAGGGCATTCCATAGATTTCCTACATTTTCTCTAAGACCACTCACTTTGTGCTGGCTGCAGTCAAACACAAATTTTCTTTTGTTTCTGTAAAAATTGGTAGCATACCCACCTACTTTATGATGTGCTTCGCTAATGACGACAGAGCGTCCCTCTGTAGTGGCGGTAAGACCATACATTAAGCCACAGAGGCCTGCTCCAATCACCATATCATCGACATTGAGATTGTCAATCATACTTTGTGTTGGTTTAAATAGGTTGATTTTAATATAAAATAGTTCGATCCCTACCTTTGCATATTTTAATATACTATTGGTAAAAAAGTAAGGAAGTTAGTTTGCCAACTCTTCTTCTAATACTGTAACAATATCTTTAGGTGTAGTCATATTTGCCAAAAGCTCTTCATCAAGGCTAACCTGAAAATTTCTTTCCAGTTCTACCAAGACTTCAAGTCCCATTAGGGAAGTCATTCCCATATCATGTAAAAGATTTGTATTTGGCTGAATTTCTTTTGGATCACATTCAGTGATATCAGCAAGGATTTCGTAAACTTTTTTGAATAATTTTTCTTGACTTTCCATAATTTGTATTTTTAATTATTATAATGGTTTCTTGTGTTATTGTATAAGAACTAATGATCAGTATAAATGTTATACCAATGATTTTATTGAGAAACTATAAGCTGTATTTACTTTTTGATTTTTCAGATATTAATTATATCACAATATAGTGAGTAATTTAGCGTAAATGATTTTTTAAGTATATTGTCTCAGAGAAACACTATATCCATCACTCTTTTATCATATAAATTTTGATCAAAAAATTAACGAATAATTTCAGACTGAAAACTTTTTTGAATTAATAATAAGGTTAAAGCTAATAAACTCTATCTATTTGGGAATTAGATGGAGGGAATTGTTTTTTTTCATATTTCATCTTGTGGGTTTTAGTTGTACAAATATACTAAACTAAAAACAATTGACAAAAAAAAATAAATAACATCGTTGTGAAATATTAATATTTGTTTATCAGTAAGAAGAATTTTCTTTATGAAAGTAAAATACATTGTAAATGCTTTGCTTCAGATGATATGTTAATACTTATTTGAAATTCATAATTACCCATTGCTTATCTTGATGCAATTCTGATCCGGGTTATAGAAACCAACAGATTATTTTTCCGGATCTTAGGTTTTGCCTATTTAAGATTCCTTATTGTTTCTTAATTTTAAAATAGTAGTTTTACATAAAATAATGATATGAATATGAACTGGGAATTACTTTATTTCATTTTTATCTTAGCTGTTTTTGCGGGTATATCTTACCTGTTAATGCGTTTTTTTAAAAGATGGACCCAAAAAAGTAAATATGAAGGATTGTTTAATGTTTTAATATTCATTGTTTTGTTTCTCCTCATCCTTTTTATTGCTTTTGCTATTTTCATTGCTAATGTTAGGTTTGAAAGATAGTACAGACAGGTTCTTACTAAAAATAAAATAAGAGATCGTAAGATTGATAATGAGAGCGAGCCATACATTGATGCCGTAGAACAACTCATAGTCATAAAATTTTTCATCATAAAACAGATTCTTAATGATTCTAAAAGTAATAGCCGTTGTTGTCACGGCATAGCTTAAAATCATAAAGTTTTTATGTCTGATAATATTTCCCTTTTTAATAGAAAGTACAGCAACTACTGTAAAATAAGCCCAAAGGATATCCTGAATCAGAAATCCTGTAATCCCTATCAATCCGCCATTCGAAAACAATCCCAATACGAAACATGCAGGGACGTTGATCATAAGAATATTGTAAACGTAAATCCGGCCGATTATTTTATGAAAACCTCTGTTTTCCCTTAAGAATTGTGGTGAAAATTGCGTTAAACCAGCCAGAAGACAAAGTGTTATTGAAAAGATATGGATATAAAAGAATGCCATCCAATAGGGATTATTAACCACCTGTTGTTTAAAGGCAAGAAAACCTACTGTTTTATCAAAAGAGGTATATTGAGAAATTGTTTTCAGCATCAGAATACTGAAAATAAAAACAGAAAACACAGCGATTACCTTAGCAATCCTGATTCCTAATGATCTTGTCATGGCCTTTTTTAGTCCTTTAATACTTCTTTGATTTGGTTTTCCATATCTTCAAGATCGTTGAATTTTCTTAAAGATAACGATTTTCCATTTTTTTGAAGCTCTGTAATGATTTCAAGGACTAATTCTAAAGGTTCAGCTTCATATCCAAACAGATTGCGGTCAAAATCAACACCTACAATCAGCCCATCACTATTCATGCCCAGGCACCAGTTTTCCAGAAATTCATTAAGTGGAATAGGAGAGGCTTCATAACGGTTCCATTCTCTGTCTACACACGATTTTGCCCTTGATGCATCAGACCAGAAGCAGATGATTTGTACAGGTTCACCATCTTCATATTCCAAATCGTTGGAGTAGGAAGTAGCATATCCTTTGTCATCTTTTAAGCCATAAACGATTTCTGTCTCGCTTACTTTTCTGATGAAATCTTTATAGCGGTTCTTAAGGGTAATTGGGTCCTGAAGCATGAATTGAAATTATAAATTAAGACTGTTTGGGTTAACGATTTGAACTAAGAATTATTGCTGCTATTGATATGTCGAATCTCCGGATTTTCGCCATCAAGATTCCGTTTAGATCTCCCAAGTAGGCCTATTTCCAGATCATTAGGTGATTCATTGTCCAGTTCTAAAGGATGCACATAAGTATACATTCCATATCCGTGTCCGGAAACAAGCCAGCCTTCAGTAGCATTCAAATGAATAACATTGAAATCTCCGGCAGAGCCTCCTGCAAATACAGGTCCAAATTCTTTCATGAGTTTGATGGCTTCTTCCTGTACATTTTCTACAGTAGCAATATCATCAAAAATAATATAAGTATCATTTTTGAAAAGTACCCAGTCCTGAAATATAGGATTGATGGCTAGCTTTATGTGCTCAAGAATTGATAAGTTATTCATAATTTAAATATAGTTATTATAAAATGAAATTTCTGTCCGGAATCCTATAAAATGATGCGTTCTCACATGATATGGAAAAGCATTACAAAATCCCCTTAATCCTCAAATGCTGCAACAGCATAATGGTTTTGGCATCCTTCATTTCTCCTGTATCAATCATTTTAAGCGCTTCATCAAAAGGCAATTCCAGTACTTCAATATGTTCACCTTCTTCTTCCAGACCGCCGCCATCAGTCATTTTCATCTCACTAGAATATTCGGCAATGAAAAAGTGAAGGATTTCCGTTACAGAACCTGGAGACATATAGGCTTCAAATACCTTTTCCACTTTGGAAATTTTGTATCCTGTTTCCTCTTCTGTTTCTCTTTTGATACAATCTTCAGGATTATCATTATCTAAAAGTCCGGCACAGGCTTCAATAAGCATTCCTGAAGCATTTCCGTTAATATAAGTGGGTAATCTGAACTGTCTTGTCAGAATAACTGTGCTGGAAGCTTTGTTATACAGTAAAATAACTGCTCCGTTTCCACGGTCATAAGCTTCTCTGCTTTGGGTTTCCGTAGTTCCGTCTTTTTTGCGGACTGTAAAAGTAACTTTATTTAAAGTGTACCAGTTGTCAGATAAAATATCTGTTTTTAAAATAGTAATATCAGGATTTTGCATAGGGAATATCTTCTATATTATAATAAATGGTAAGGCCTTTTTCTCTGGCAATTCTTACATCCTCATCGGCTCCTTTGGAAGTGCCTTCAATTCGGAGGATAGCATCACATTTTTCAAGAATACGGTGAGCGGCCGGGTATTGTATCTCTTGCCAGGCCTCATCTCCAATTTGGTTAGAACCCGCCAGTTTCATCAATGGGAGCGCTACCCATTCTCCAATAATAGGAACATGTCCTTTTCTAAAAATAGGCAGGGCTGCAGCCTCAAGGTTGTTAAGGTTTTGCTGAATCAATTCAGGATTGTCATTGGTTCCACTACGGTAAGGGCCTGCAATAAGTATGAGCATAATTTTTTTGAGTAAAATAACAGAACTTATCAGAGAAAAAAAATAATGTAGTTTAAGAGCAGTTACTTTTTTGCTTATTTGTTTTAATAATGCTTAAAAATTCGGGAGTAATACCGAGATATGAGGCAATCTGCTTCTGGGTAACACGTTCTGCAGCCAGAGGATACTTTTTAAGAAAATTATAGTACCGTTCCTCTGCAGGAAGTGATAAATTTTCAATGGTCCGGAGTTGTTCCCTGATATAGGCATTTTGCATCATAATCCTGAAAAACCTTTCAAACTTCGGAACTTTGCCGTAAAGCTTATCTAAATTGTCTTTAGAAAGTTGCAAAATTGAACTTTCTTCAAGAGCTTCAATATTGAGCATAGCAGGTTTTTCATTAATAAAGCAATACATATCTGTAATCCACCAGTCTGAAACAGCAAACATGATGGTTGATTCTTTTCCTGAGGCATCCATATAATATGCCCGTAGAATACCTGATACTACAAAATTGATATCCTTACAGGGCTGCTGATGCTTTATAATCAATTCTTTTTTCTGAACTTTTTTTTCTTTCAATAGAGACAAAAAATAAGAAGTTTCATCTTTGCTGAGAGAAATATGACGGGATATATTTTTTAGAATTAAATTCTTTTCCATACAGAATTAACTATCTTTTTGCAGCAAATTATTCAAGGACTGATGCAAATCCGGAAATTTAAATTGAAAACCGGCATTCTGAATTTTCTGTGAAGAAGCTCTGGATCCTTCCAATATAGCGTTTGCGAGTTCACCAAATACTATTTTTAAAATAAAAGCAGGAACATTGGGCATAAAAAGTGGTTTTTTCAGGACCTCAGCAATCTTTTTAGTTAAATCTGAATTGGTAGCATGCTGAGGGGAAACAGCATTATAAGCACCATGAAAATTGGTGTTTTTTAAAGCGAACTCATAAATAGAACAAATATCTTCAATATGAATCCACGGCATATATTGTTTACCGCTACCCAAAGCAGAACCAAAGCCATATTGTATCGGGGGAAGCATTTTCTTTAATGCTCCTTCTTTTTCAGAAAGAACAACGGCAGTACGTATTTTGACGATTCTGTCTGCAAGGTTTTGTTCTTTAAAATGATCAGCAGCTCTTTCCCATAAGACCACAACTTCACTGAGAAAGTCATGTCCTGGTGGATCGTTTTCGGAATATATTTTTTCTGTAGTCAGGGTTCCATAAAAATTAATACCGGATGCAGAGATAAAAGATTTTAGCTTAACCTCTTTTTTTCTTAAAGTATTTCGTAATAATGTGGCCGAATCTACTCTGCTGGCAATCAGCTCTTTTTTTCTTTCTGCTGTCCAGCGCTTTTCTGAAATATTAGCGCCCGCCAGGTGAATGATGTGAGAAACATTTTCCAAAGCCGATTCATCAATGGTTCCTTTTTTAAGATCCCATTCATATTCATTTGCTTGTCTCTTTTTCCGGGTAAGAAATCTTACCTCGAATTCACTCCCTATTTTTTTTGCAAGTTCCTTTGCAATCAGGCCATTTGCGCCGGTAATCAAAACAACTTCTTTCATACTGATCTATTTTGTAGTGGTGGGGTATAACTATACTTGATTTTTAACAATCAAAACAAAGTCCTCTTCTAAAAGTTTATAGCCGTAATCATAAATAAACTTGTACTCAGAACCGTTTTTATAAACCTTTATATTGGTGAAATAATCAAAGTCAAAGCCCAGATTTTCTAATTTGGATTTGGAAACCTTTGTTTTCCCATCAATATTTACTTCCGTCAGGATCCTGTAATTTTTGCGGAGTTTGTTATTGATATTCCGCATCAGATTTGTAGAATCTTTGTTCTGCTTATTGTTGTAAGCGTTTCGGCAGGCATCATTGCAGAATTTTTTATCAGACCTTCCGATAATTTTTTCGCCACATTCCAGACAATTCATAATTTTTATTTTTTCACTTTGTGTCCATGAGCATGTTTTTTTCTTAACAATCTTATAAACCTGCTGTGTGAAGGATAACTTCTATTGGGCGTTATATTGTTGAAAAACAAAGCCACAAGCAACAGGATAATACACCCCGAAAGAACCGGAGAGATAACATACCAATATCCTAATTCCGGAATTTTCCCGGTAGAGCTTACCGCAATAAGAGCTGTTGCTCCACCCGGTGGATGCAGAGTTTTGGTATACTGCATCAGAACTATGGAAAAAGCCACAGCCAAAGGAGCCGAAAGCCATATGATATCCGGAACAATCTTAAAGACTGTAACGCCAACCAATGCAGAAAGAACGTGCCCGCCTACCAGATTTCTTGGCTGAGCCAGTGGACTTTGGATAGCCCCATAAATCAAAACACTGGAGGCGCCAAAAGAACCGATCAGGAATATATTCTCAGTCTCCGCTAAAGAATGAGACTGGATAAAAGCAATTAAACCAATTCCGAAAAAAGCACCTAAGAACGACCAGAAATGCTCCTTGTAATCAACCAAGGTTTCTTTATAGATTACATATTTTGAGACTCTGAACGTTCTTTTTATGGTCTTCTTCATGTACTTGTCTTCTTTACTTTTTATCATTGATTTTCTGCAAAATGCATTGGTTTTATCCAAGATAGAACAAAGATACAGAATTATCCGTTTGTAAATGGATAGTATTGAAAGAGGAGAAAGCCTTTTTAAAAATGAAAAAATTAGATAGATATCTTTTGCTATGTAATTCATTTTATTTTGATTTATTTATTGAGAGCATTTATTTTTAATGTAATTTTATGAATAACTTAATCATAATTTTATATTGAAGATTAATTTTTAAAAAAACTATTACCATGAAAAAACAAAGCATTAAACCAGAGTTTACTTTAAAGATGTTTGAAGTGTTAGGAGGCGTTTGGATTGCCGGTTGCGTAAAAACAGCAGCTGAATTAAATATTGCAGATCACCTGGCAGAAGGAGAGCAGACAATTTATTCCTTGGCAGGAAAGACAAAATCTGACGAAAAAAGTCTCTACAGAATTATGAGAGCATTAAGTAGTGTAGGAATTTTTGAAGAACTGGAAGACAAAAAATTTGCATTGAATGACTTTGGAGCCGCTTTACAAACCGATGTACCGGGTACAGCTAAGAATTTTGTTCTAACAATTCTTGGCGAGCATTTTCCTACTTACATGGAATTAACATATAATGCAAAGACCGGGAAAATTCCTTTTGAACACGTTCATGGAGTAGGTGTTTGGGAATACTATAAAAGAAATCCCGAGGCTGGAATCAATTTTGGGAAGGGAATGACCGGGATGTCCGGAATGGAATTGGAAGGAATTATGAATACTTATGATTTTAGCTCTTATCAAACAATTGTGGATATAGGAGGTGGAAATGGAGTCATGATATATGCTATTCTCAATGCATATCCTCACAGTTCAGGAATTATTTTTGATGAAGCTAATGTTATACAGGTAACAGCTTCTCTGATCCCGGAAAATTTAAAAGACAGATGTTCCGTGAGTATAGGCAGCTTTTTTGATAAAGCTCCAGAGGGTGCAGACCTGTATACTATGAAATGGATTATGCATGATTGGAGTGATAAAGAGTGTATACAGATACTGAAAGTCTGTTATGATGCAATGCCTAAAGGAGGAAAATTACTCATTATAGATGCTGTAATTCCGGATGATTCCAGAAATAAACCTCATGTTGCTAAAGTTTTAGATATTGTAATGCTGTCATGCCTCACAGGAAGGGAAAGAACGCTAAGTGAATTTAAAACACTCATAGAGGAAGCAGGCTTGCATTTTACCCGTTTTATTGATATTGGTACAGAAGCTAAAAGTATTATTGAATGTGAAAAAATATAACCTTAGGATCTTTTGGTTAAATAGCAAAAGCAGGAACTCAAAATAGGTTCCTGCTTTTTAACGCTAAAATTTAAATATTATCCTAAAACCAATTCCTCACTATAAACAAGACCTTCATAACAAGCATTATAAATAGCCTTTAGTTCATCTAAAGAAGGAACTCTAGGATTAAAGCCGGTACAAGGATCTGCCAGTGCGTTGGCTGTAATATAATCAATGTTTTGATCCCAATCCTCTCTTGAAATTCCGAATTCTTTGATTGCTGATTGATTATTAACTTCTGAACGTAACGTTTCAATAGCCTGAGCAAGATCTTCAGCTGTTTCTTTACCAATTACTCTGGCTAAATCAGGGTAACGTTCTGTAGCCTGAGCATTATAACGGATAACGTTCGGAAGGAAAATAGCATTGGAAGCACCATGAGGAATCCCATACAATGCTCCAACCTGATGAGATAGCGAGTGGACAATTCCTAGCCAAGCATTATTGAATGCTAAACCTGCCATAAAAGAAGCATCGTGCATGTTCTGACGCGCAGTAATATTGTTTGGGTTTTCTACCGCTTCTTTCAAGTTATTGAAAACAATCTCAAGACCACCTTTTGAAAGCGCATCTGCAATATTATTATCAATATTGGAAACGAAAGCCTCAACACAGTGTGTTAATGCATCAAGACCCGTATTGGATGTCACGTGCGCAGGCATTGAAGCACATATTTCTCCATCTACAATCGCAATATCAGGTGTTAATTCATAAGAAACGATTGGGTATTTTACTCCTTTTTCTCTGTCTGTAATTACAGCAAGACCTGTTGTTTCAGTTCCTGTACCACTTGTAGAAGGAATGGCTATAAACTTCGCTTTATATCTTAAAACCGGAACTGTGAAAGGTTTAATCATAGCATCAAAATCGGCATCAGGATATTCATAAAATACCCACATGATTTTGGCTGCATCAATGGCAGAACAGCCACCTAATCCGATAACCCAATCCGGCTCAAATGTTTTCATCATTTCAGCCCCTTTTAAACATGTTGCTGATGATGGATCTTCTTCTACACCTTCGAAAATTTGAGTTTCGATTCCAGCTTCTGTAAGGTAAGCAACTGCTTTATCAAGAGTTCCACTCTTTCTCATAGAACTTCCTCCCGTTACAATTACAGCTTTTTTACCTTTAATATTGGCTAATTCTGAAAGACTTCCGGCACCATGGAATACCTCTCCTGCAATAAATAATTTGCTCATTTTTTTTGTTTGATTTTTTAATGAGACAAAATTAGAGAAGCCCAAGCGGAAGATGTTATACAAACAGGATTATGTGTTATACATTTGCGCCAATTCCTGTTGAAGAGCAGTAGGAGTTTCCTTCAGTTTTGATTTTACGAATTTGTTAAGTGCAGAAGGAGAGTTGAAACCAAGGTCAAAAGCAATTTCCTTATGAGAAAGATCTGAAAACATCAATTGTCGTTTAATCTCCATTAAAATCCGGGTGTGAATGGCCTGAATAGCTGTTTCTCCACAATGTTTTTTTGTGATTGAATTTAATTTCTTCGTCGTAATAGCCAGTTCATCAGCATAATATTGAACCGTTCTGTATTGTTTATAATGCTCATTCAGTAATTTTTTAAAACGAACATAAATGGGTTTGTCTGCTGTTTCTTTATGCAAGATGGGATGCAGTCCGTGAACAGATTCAATTAAACCTAACAGAAAAATTTTGATCTGAAATCTTGCCTGTTCTTTTTTGATAAGACTTGGCTGCTCATAAATTCCTTGAATGATGGAAATCAAGTATAAGCTCTGTTGAAAGTCTTCAGGAGATAAAACGGTACAATGAAGCTGTGTGGAAAGATTGACATTATAAGTACTAAGTTCATTCTTCAAAATATCCGAACAGAAAAGTATTTCTTCAAACAAAATGATTTTTCCTTTCAGATCATCGCTTATATCAGAAATAAAATGAACCTGTTCAGGAAATACTACTGATATTTTTCCGGGCTTCAAGAAATGAATTTTATCCTCAATATGAAGATGTAATGTCCCGTCTTCAATAACAATAATAAAAAAATGATCCTTTTTGTGAGGCTTCCCATAATCTTTCAAATAATCATTGGATAAATCAAAAACCCGAAATGAAAGATTTTTATCTTCTTCTTTCTGAATATTCTTTTTAATCTCCAGCTTCTTCATATACTCATTTCTTTATATTCAAAAATCGTCACCGTTCTTCCTTACTCATAAACAGCATACAAAATTAATTTAAATCTCAATAAAAAGCCACGAATTCATGAATAAAAAGAATTCATAGCTAAAAAAAGGATCGATTATCAATATTTTATAAGCAAAATTAAAATTTATCATTCTTGCCTTATTTTATTTCGTCACTTTTTATTTTTCAAAATAGGTCAGTATTTTTTACTCTAAAAAATAATTACTGCTTAACAATTTTAATTTTATTGATACGACCACAAACGACTACAAACGAATTTAAATAGTTTATAACCGACTGACTTATGGGGATATCGCAAACTTTGCAACAGAGATTTGAGAAAGAAGTGAACGTCTCTTATCTGAAATATTAATCATTAAAATCTAAAAGTTATGTCACTAAGAAACAAAGTAACATTAATTGGTTACACAGGTAAAGAAGTTGAAATGGTAAACTTCGAAAACGGAAATGTAAAAGCAAGTGTATCTTTAGCTACAAGCGATCATTACACCAATGCTAAAGGTGAGAAAGTGGAAGAAACGCAATGGCATAATCTGATTGCTTTCGGGAAAGTTGCAGAAATTATGGAAAAGTATGTTCCTAAAGGAAAAGAAATTGCCATTGAAGGTAAGCTTACGTACAGATCTTATGATGATAAGGATGGTGTAAAGCGTTACATTACGGAAATTAGAGTAGACGAGATCCTATTGTTGGGAGGTAAATAATTCTAAAAACCCAAATGATGAAAGTAAAAGTTTTTAAGATCAGGCTTCCTGAAGAATTTCTCTACAAAGATCAGAAAATGCTTGATGATTTTCTGGAAGGAAATGAGATTATAAAAGTGGAGACTGCTTTTGTAAATGACGAATGTTATTGGTCTGTGATCCTGTATTTTGAGGAACTTAAATTAGTCAAAAATACAGTGAAAGAACCAAAGGTTGTTAAATACTCTGCGGATAGTGACTTCCTGAATCCCGATGAAGAAAAGATTCTAGATGCCCTGAAACTTTGGAGATCGGAGAAAGCGATAGAACAAAATCTGCCTACTTACTTCATAGCAAGCAACAAAGAGCTGATGTCTGTAGCCAAGTATAAACCTGCCAGAAAAGAAGAACTGCTGGAGATCAAAGGATTCGGAAAACATAAGATTGAAAATTATGGTGAAGAAATACTGGAAATCCTTGAAAGTGTCTGATTTTTCGGAATAAATGATCCTATCAACTCTGAAAGCTGAGGAAGATTGCTTCTTCAGCTTTTTTATACTGTGTAAAATTCCTTGCAATTCCGTACTTTTGTACTTATCAAAATGACATACAATAAATGAAGCCAAGTTTAGCAAAAGGAACGAGAGATTTTACAGCACAGGAAGTTTCCAGAAGAAAATATATCATTAATATTCTACAGAATAACTTTGAGTTATTTGGATTTCAGCCATTGGAAACACCAAGCTTTGAAAATCTTTCTACTTTAACAGGAAAGTACGGAGAAGAAGGAGATCGCTTGATTTTTAAAATCCTTAATTCAAGCATTAATGAGGCAAAGGATGATAAAAAACATCAAATGCTTCATGATTTTCAAAGAGCATTGGAGAAACCTTTCAGTTCAGAAGTTTTAACTGATAAAGCGCTTCGTTATGACCTTACCGTACCTTTTGCAAGATTTGTAGCGATGAATCATGGGAAATTAACATTTCCATTCAAACGTTTCCAGATTCAGCCGGTATGGAGAGCAGACAGACCTCAGAAAGGAAGATACAGAGAATTTTATCAGTGTGATGCAGACGTCGTAGGAAGCGAAAGCTTATTGCAGGAAGTGGATCTGGTTCAATTATATCTAAAATCATTTGCTGATTTGAAAGTACCTGTTACCATTCATATGAACAACAGAAAGATCCTTTCCGGATTAGCTGAATATGCAGGAATTACAGATAAACTGATTGATTTTACAGTAGCTTTAGATAAGTTGGATAAAATTGGAAAAGAAGGAGTTGTTAAAGAATTATTAGAAAGAGAAATCTCTCAGGAATCTATTGATAAACTAGACTTCTTATTCAGCCAGTCTGACGATGCTCTGGAAAACCTTCTTCAACTAAAAGAAAAATTTGCAGGTAATGAGATCGGGCTACAAGGAGTAGAAGAGTTGGAATTCGTTCTTACACAATCTATGAACCTTGGTGTTGATATGCAGAATCTAGTATTCAACATTACTTTGGCAAGAGGTCTTGATTATTATACCGGAGCCATTTTCGAAGTGAAAGCAGATGAGGTGGCTATGGGCTCTATTGGAGGCGGTGGTAGATATGACAACCTTACAGAAGTGTTTGGGGTGAAAAATATCCCGGGAATTGGTATTTCATTCGGACTAGACAGAATTTATCTGGTCATGGAAGAATTGAATCTTTTCCCTGAAGAAGCTTCTTCTAAAATAGAATATCTGTTTGCTAATTTCGGAGGTGAAGAAACTATAGAAGCTCTGAAATTAATCATGAAACTGAGATCAAAAGGTATTTCAGCAGAATTGTATCCTGAAAATGCAAAAATCAACAAACAATTTACTTACGCAGAGAAAAAAGGAATTAAGCACCTTGTTTTCTTAGGCGAAGAGGAAATCAAAAATGGTACGGTTACCTTCAAAGATCTTGAAGCCGGAGAACAGAAAACTGTTTCTTTGGATGAGTTCTTAGGATAAGAGAACAGTAAAGCTAAACCCCATTATGGAAAATTGTATAGGTTGTTTAGTCTCACTAAAAAATGTATCCGGCTTTTTTTCTGCAACAGAAGAGTTGGCAGATAACACTTATCTATGCAATGGCTGCGGCGCAAAAACAAGGGATATTCTTAAAATTATAGATGTTTTTCATACCGGATCATTTCAAAACTATAGTTCTTTTCAAGTTCAGGAACTGTTGGCCAAAGGAATAAGGTTTGAAAAGTTTAGCAACCAACTTGTAGAAAAGTATAATGTTCTTTTATCTCAAAATTCAGCAATTAAGAAATTGTTTAATGTCCTTTGGGATAATGAAAATATTGTACATGCTTCAAATGCAGTCTATAGTAATAATTTTGGTGTTTTAGTTGTAACAGATCGAAGACTTATGTTTATGGGAGCAGATTTAGAGATCAAACTTCCTGAAATAATTGATTATAATGAAATAATTTCGGTAGATCTAGTAGCTGAAATGAGTCATATAAAAGTCACTACTTCCGAAAATATTTTTAATTTTTCAGATGTTCTCAATGAAGCTGAAAAGTGTTTCGCTGAAATAGAAAAACAAATAGAACTTGTAAAAGATAAAAAACTTACCGAAGCCCGGTCTTTCCACAATAATAATGAGCCATCGCTTTTTGATATTTTGGAAAGACTTGGTAGCTTCAGACAGAATGGGGTGATTACTGGCACCGAATTTACTGAACAAAAGAAAAAAATACTGGAACAACTTTAAAAGACTAATTTAAAAAAAATGAGTAGTTGCGCCATTTGCGAAAGTATAGTTTCCCTGAACTCCGGAATACTTTTAAATAATGTTGAAATTTGCAGTGATTGTAAATCTAAACTGGATAAGGTATACCGTAGATTCTCTTTAAACAGCAGTCAGTTCAGTGTACATCAAGCCAAAAGATTATTAAAGAAAGAGAGGGATGTTCGTCAGTTTAAAACTGATGTACTCAAAATCAATCCTAGTCTTTCTGATTATTCAGGGTCTGCTTTATGGGATATTTTTGAAACCGTTCAGGAAGATAAACTTATTCATATTGTTTTTGGAAAACACCGTCAACGAGGGTATGGAACTTTTGTTTCTACAGATAAAAGATTGATTTTCATTGATGCCGGAACTGATGACATCATATTTAAAGAAGTTGTTGCTCTTGAAGATATGAGTTCAATTGATTTTTCGCCTTTAACTAATATAATAACAGTCACTATTTCCTCAAAAGTAATTGAAATTACATTGGATCATCCTCAATATGGATTACCCTTTTGTGAAGCTGTACGTCAGCTTATCAATAATTCTAGAAAAATAAATACTACTGAAGTCACCGCAATTCTGGACCTAGTAGAAAGACTTGGAAAATTGACGCAGAGCAATATTCTGACAGAGGAGGAATTTTTACAAGAAAAAGCTAAACTATTTAGTAAAATATAATATTCCCGATTATTTCATTATGCAAAATATAAAGTATCAAATCAAATATATTAATCCGGATCTATTGTGATGGGCATCAGAAGATATAGAACAGCTTTCGGATATCCTGATGGAAGATGAAAAAATGATTCATATTATAGATGGGCTGCTTGATAGAACGGCTGGTCTTCTTTTTTCAACAGATCGCCGTATTATTTTTAAAGGTCTTAGTTTAGACTTTATAGAAGTGATTCCGCATGAAAAAATTACGCTGATACAATATGTGGATTCTCAGAAAATTATTGAATTGGCTACCGAAGAACAGAAATATATGTTTGAAAAGAGTGATCCTTATTTTGCAGATCAGTTTTGTAAAACAGTTAACACCTTTCTTAAAGGAGAGGAAATTATAGAGGTTTCTAAAGATTCTATTTTTGAACTTTTAGAGAGGCTTGGAAAACTGAAGGAGAGTGGAATTCTTACAAATGAAGAATTTACGGAACAAAAGCAGAAACTTCTGGATAAATTATAAATTCTATAGGTTAACCGTAACGGTTAGATTCTATATTTAAATAAAAAACGGCTCAGGATACTAAATCTTGAGCCGTTTTTCACTATTTTTCCAGGGTTTCCTGAGTCAGAAATCTGAGATCTTCTGGACGAGGTTCTTTACGAAAGCCAAATTCAGATTGTGCCAACAGAACCTTTTTTTACGGAAAAAAATTAGTAAAGCCCAAAGCGGCTAATAAAGAGTAGTTTACAAGAGTGGAAACTCTATCGGTAACGATTTAGTAATGGTGCTTACTGCACTCGCTTTCATTTGATTACCTTGTAAATCATTAATGCAAATCTACTAAATAGTTGGGTAAGGTATATTATTACTTTACCCTTTTTTGTACCCCTATCTACAAATAAAAATTCCCCCATAGGGGGTAATCTGTGATATTGGTTTCATTATTATTTCCAAATTTTGACATATTTAATAATAGTTGCAACTCTGAACAAATAGTAAGAACCTCTAAAAGATTATGCTATGGAAATCGTGTTGAATAAAATATTAACGCAAATTCAGCATCAGGAAGATAAACTTTCTTCTCAAATGATGCAAATACCTGAAGAAGCTTATCAAATGACCTTGTTTCTAAAGGAAATGCTATATGAAATAAAATCCCAAATCTTACGGGCTGGATTTACTAATGAGCAGCAGGAGATTGATTTTTTCAAGAACATTAAACCAAACATCTTAGGGAAGCTTATTTACTATAACAAAGTCTTCCGCATCGAAACAACCTGCCCCGTGAGCAATGGTAAAATACATCAAAGCTATTATGAAAATCTATTAAAAAGTCTCAAATCAGAATATAAAGAGAGTATTTGCAATGAAGATTTTTACAGGTATTATCGTGCTGGCAGAACAGACCGAGACCACAGTTATTTCAGGCTCGGGCAAATCAACTATCATGATGGTTTAAAGAGCGCCGTATTTGAAATTGATCTTAGCTTTTCAACATATTTTGATAACAAGATAGCCCACATTGTGGCGAATGAGTTACTTTATACCTATGTGCTTACTAAAATCAATCCCGAAGAAAATCCTGATACGATTTTGCAGAATTTAGATGCTAACAAGGATATTTCGTGGACAAACTCTCAAAATGCGCTTATCGAACTGATATACGCCCTATATGCCTCAAACTCCATTGCATACGGAAAAGTAGGCATTCGGAAATTAGCTTTGATTTTTCAGGTGTTATTCCGAACTCCTTTAAACGATATACATCACTCTTTCCACCGAATGAAAACCCGAAGTGGCTCCCGAACGGCATTTTTAGACCAACTTAAAACTTCATTGGAAGAATACATGGATAAAGATCTTTAACTACATCAACAAAGCAGTTTACAAGCAGTACACAAAATGTGCTGCTTTTTCTTTGCCCATATCTGCCAATTGGCAAACAGTATCAAAACGTTATTGCAAAATATCTCAAATGCTTTAAAACTCTTATTAGAAAAGTGTTTTCTGCGATTGTGAAAATTTTCAAAAAACCGCCAAACCAATGGGTTAAGATTGGCAGACAAACATTACCACTTTTCACAATTTTGCATAGTGAACTTTAAATACTGTGCAATGAAAATAATAACTATTGAAGAAGAAGCATGGCAACAGCTCAACAGCCGTATCAACGCCATTGCAGACTATTTAAAAAGACAGGAAGACAAAAGTTATGATGACCTGTGGCTCAATAACCACGAGATATGCCAATACCTGCACATCAGCGAGAAAACCTTATGGCGAATGCGAACTAAAGGTGAGATAGCTTATTCAAAAATGTATGGTCAGTATTTCTACACCATTGGAGCAATTAAGGATTTGCTTAATGCCAATGCCATACAGAGTAGTGACGAGTATGTACAAGAGCTTATGGTAAAAGGTAAAAGTTATATCGAAAAAGGCAGAAAACTAAAGGCAGATAAAAAACAGGTATGAACCCTTAAAAATATTGTCCTATGAATATTGACAGAATGGAATTTTTGGCTTGGATGGATCGGCTGATGGGTCGCCTCGATATGTTGGGTGACAATATAGACGAGTTGCAAAAGAAACGCAATAGTATAGACGGTGAAGAGCTGCTCGATAATCAAGATTTACTTCAAATGCTGAAAATTAGCAATCGTTCCCTGCAACGGTATCGCTCCATTGGGAAACTTCCTTATTACACAATAAGCGGAAAACTGTATTATAAGTTGTCCGATGTACATCAGTTTATCCGGGAAAGTTTTAATCCTCCTACAACTAAACTGAACGCCAGTAAGTGACAAACACTGCCTTTGAATGCCAATTAGTGCAATGCAGTGAACACTTCCTTTACTTTCGACATCGAATTTTAAAATTTTTCAGATTATGAGCGAAGAAACCACAAAAAAACAGGATATGCCCGAACAGCTTTCGGACATATTACTGGTGCTGGATAAAGAGAAAATGAAAATCCAAGCCGTAAAAAGTATTGACGAAAACGGAAAAATAGAAACCGTTGATCCCACAAAGAGAAACCAAAATCAATTTATGCGTATAGATAAAAGTGGTGATTTCTTTTCCAACTTCTTCTCCAATTTTTTCAGCCAGTTAAAGAACCCTACAAACTTCACTTTCTTCAAAGTGCCTGCACCTGTTGCTGTTGAAAAAGCACAGGAAATGCAAAAACAAGTGGATAAGCCAACTCCAGAAGGTGAAAAAGTGATGGAAGAACACGAAGTAAAAGCACAACCATCACAGGATAAAAAACAAGAAAATAAAAATGATATGGCAACAACACAAACAACAACATCGGAAGCCAGCGAATACCGCTACAAACCAGAACAGATTGATTGGGACACTATGACCAATCTTGGATTAAGCAAAGAATACCTTGAAAAAAGAAACCTACTTGAACCTTTATTGAAAGGTTATAAAACCAATGAACTCGTACCGATTGGTGTTAACCTCGGTGGTACTATCCTCCGAACAGATGCCCGTTTGTCTTTACAGCAAGCAGAAGACGGGAAAGTTGTGGTGGGAATACACGGCATAAAAAAAGAACCCAACCTGCATTTTGAATTTTTCGGACATAAGTTTACTGAGGAGGACAAGAAAAACCTGCTCGAAACGGGCAATATGGGGCGTGTGGTTAATCTGACCAATTCCAAAACAGGCGACCTAATGCCATCCATTATCAGTATAGATAGGCTGACAAACGATGTAATTGCATTACGAACGGATTTCATAAAAATTCCCGATGAAATTAAGGGCATAAAACCGAATGATGTACAGAAACAAACTTTAATGGAGGGGAAGCCGCTAAAGTTAGAGGGTATGATTTCCACGAAAGGAACAGAATTTTCAGCAACGGTACAGTTCAATGCAGACAAACGCTATGTGGAGTTTCTTTTTGACCGTAATAATTCCAATAGACAAACGCAAAGCAATGGACAGAACAATCAACGAACCAACCAGCAAAGTCAGTCGCAGGAAGCTCCAAAAACATTCAGAGGTAAAGAATTGACTGATGAGCAACATAAGGATTTCAAAGCTGGCCAAACCGTTTACATTGACGGATTGAAAGATAAAAAAGGGCAACCGTATCAAGGTTATATCACTTTCAATGCAGAAACTGGAAAAATAAACTTCCAATTTCCAAGCCAGGTTAAAGCACAAGCAAAACCTACCGAAGTCCATAAAACGCAAACTGCCGTTAATTCAGAGGGTAAAACCAACGAAGCAACCAAAAACATCAACGAGCCTTTGAAGTCGGGGCAACAAAACCCGAAAAACAAACAGCAGCAGGAACAACAGGAAAAGCCCAAAGCTCCTGCAAAGTCCAAAGGCGTAAAAAGGTAATCAATTATGAAAACAATTATTGCAGAAAAACCAAGCGTAGCAAAAGAAATAGCTGGACTTGTGGGTGCATCTGATAAAAAAGACGGCTACCTTACAGGTAACGGCTATTTTGTTACGTGGGCATTCGGACATCTTATAGGATTGGGAATGCCCGAAGATTATGGGATCTCAGGATTTAATAAAGCATCTCTGCCCATATTACCCAACCCATTTTTATTGACCGTTCGCAAGGTTAAAAAAGAAAAAGGCTATACCACTGATACAGGAGCATTAAAGCAACTGAAAGTTATCGAACAGCTTTTTAATCGTAGTCACAGAATTATTGTGGCTACCGATGCAGGACGTGAGGGCGAACTGATATTTCGCTATATCTACGAATACCTCAAATGCAACAAACCTTTTGAACGCCTTTGGATAAGTTCACTTACCGAAAAGGCAATAAAACAAGGTTTTGATAACCTGAAAGACGGAAAAGAGTTTGACGGCTTGTATCAAGCGGCACAAGGCAGAAGCCGTGCCGATTGGCTCGTAGGCATTAATGCTACACAAGCACTTTCCATAGCCGCAGACAATGGTATCTATTCGCTTGGAAGAGTGCAGACACCTACACTGGCTCTGATATGCAAGCGGTATATGGTGAACAAAGTTTTCACAGTGAAAAATTATTGGCAAATACAGCTATTACACAATAAGGATCTAATAGACTTTAAAAGTCTTTCCAAATCTAAATGGGAAGACCAAAAACTCGCCAATGATACGCTGAAAGCCATTCAGCGAAGCGAAACTGCAACAGTTATATCGGTAGAAACCAAAAGCGTTACAGAACAACCGCCTTTATTGTTCGATCTGACTGGCTTGCAAAAGGAAGCCAACAAAAAGCTGAACCTTTCTGCCGAAGAAACCCTCAATATTGCTCAAAGTCTTTACGAAAAGAAGTTTATCACTTATCCACGTACTGGAAGCAAATACATTCCTGAAGATATGTGGGCAGAAATTCCCAAACTCGTGAGGGCTTTGCAGGACAGAGAAACCTGTAAACAAGGCGTGTCAAAAATGAAATGGGGACGTTTCTGTAAACGTATCGTGAACGATTTACGGGTTACCGATCACCACGGATTATTGGTTACAGACAAAATCCCGTCAGCACTGAACGCAAAGGAAAATGCCATTTACGATATGATTGCCTT
Source organism: Chryseobacterium sp. StRB126 (assembly GCF_000829375.1). Taxonomy (NCBI): domain Bacteria; kingdom Pseudomonadati; phylum Bacteroidota; class Flavobacteriia; order Flavobacteriales; family Weeksellaceae; genus Chryseobacterium; species Chryseobacterium sp. StRB126. The sequence continues at coordinate 3,311,813 of NZ_AP014624.1, read as the reverse complement.
TCGATTGCTCGAAGCCCTTTCACAAGCCTGTATCAAAGAGATAACTGATGTCGGTTTACAAGTATTGCATTATGATTTTACCGTAAAAGGTAGTAAGGTTACGGAAGCTGGTTGGCGTTCCATTAAAGGAAGTTTTTCGGACGATGATACCGAACCTATACAAGATTTGCCTGAACTGAAAAAGGGCGATGAACTCAAAATAAAAGAAGCCTCCGTTTTGGAAAAGAAAACCAAACCGCCTGTGCTTTATACTGAAGCAGGGCTTTTGTCGGCTATGGAAACTGCTGGGAAGGAAATCGAAAATGAAGACGAGCGCAAGGTTTTACAAAATATCGGTATTGGCACTCCGGCTACAAGAGCCGCAATAATCGAAACCCTGTTTACCCGCAATTATATCCAACGGGAAAAGAAATCCTTAATCCCTACCGAAAAAGGATTGCAGGTGTACGAATTGGTCAAAGACCGCAAAATTTCGGATGTGGCAATGACCGCCGAATGGGAATTGGCTTTGCAGAAAATCGAAAACAACGAAGCCGATGCAGGGGCATTTCAAAAGGAAATGGAACATTATGCTTCATCTATTACCAATGAATTGTTGCAAACTTCCATTGCCCAAAACAACCTGCCTAAATTGGCTTGCCCGAAATGCAAAAGCCAGCAACTCATTATCCGTGATAAAATCGTGAAGTGTCCCGATGAGGTTTGTAGTTGGGTACAGTTCCGCAATGTGTGTGGCGTACAAATCGGCATAGCCGATATTGAAAGCCTTATCAATAAAAAGAAAACTTCACTCATCAAAGGAATGAAAAGCAAGGCAGGTAAGAAATTCGATGCCTATATCGTATTGAAAGAGGATTGTACAACCTCATTTGAGTTTGATAAAAATAAAAGCTACAAAAAGTAATGGAAAATAAGCCTACCATTAGCCCGATGGAAATCAAGAACCTGATTTATACCATACGCGGCAAGCAAGTGATGCTGGATAGCAATCTCGCTTCCTTATATCAGGTGGAAACAAAGAACCTCAACAAAGCCGTAAAAAGAAATATTGAAAGATTTCCCGTTTCTTTTTGCTTTCAACTGACCGAAGAGGAAGTTGAAAACTTGAGGTTCCAAATTGGAACCTCAAGTTTGAGTTACGGCGGAAGACGTTATTTGCCCTATGTTTTTACCGAACAAGGGGTTGCAATGGCTTCTGCTATACTCCGTTCAGATGTTGCTGTTAAAGTCAGTGTTGAAATTATGGAAGCCTTTGTAGAAATGCGTAGAATGCTTATCAGCAATGCTTCTTTGTTTCATCGTTTGGGTAAAATTGAGCTAAAGCAATTAGAAGCTGACCAAAAATTTGAAGAGATTTTTAAGGCTTTGGAAAGCGACAAGCTCCACAGCGAAAAAGGTATTTTCTATAACGGGCAGATTTTTGATGCCTATACCTTTGTTTCCGATATTATCCGAAGTGCCGAAAGTTCCATTATCCTTTTGGATAATTATGTAGATGATACGGTACTGACCTTATTGGGTAAACGTGGCGATGCCGTAACTGCCACTATCTATACCAAAAATATCGGCAACCAGCTAAGGCTGGATGTACAACGGTACAACAGCCAATACCCTCCAATTGAAATTGAGATTTTTTCCGATGCTCACGACCGCTTTTTAATTATTGACGATACGGAACTCTACCATATCGGAGCATCACTGAAAGACCTGGGCAAAAAATGGTTTGCCTTTTCGAGAATGGATATTGAAGTCGGTAGGATGCTTCAAATCTTAAACAACCCATAGCACGAACCTCTGAACTTTCAGAGGTTTTTTTATTGCCCATTACGTCAAATCCAGCCTCTCAAAGCCAAACCCTGCCACTTCTGTAAAGGGGCTTATCTACTGCTATAATTTTAGGCTTCAAGTAAAATTCTAAACAAAATTATAGTATGAATACACAACAAAAAGACCTATCGTATTTCAGATTACGACTGCAAGAATTATTAAATACCAGCTTCCCCGAAAAAGCAAATGACCAAAAATTTATTGAGCAACGTTCTTCGTGGGTTGCCAATGCCAATGAAAGTGCTTTTCAGGCAGGAAACAACATTGAACAATGTGAGCAATATGCAAACTACATTCTTTTTGAAAACCTACACTTCTCCAAATTCGATACCATTTTTCAGGTGATATGCAATGAATTTGATACCATAATGGCAGACGAGGAACTGCGACCATTTGCCTTGAAAATGTTCTCTGTTTGTGAGCCTATTTTTTCCAGCTATGAATTAACTGATGATTTCGCATACGATTATGAGCTTGATCTGCTCTATACGGAAATAACCGGAACCATCACAATATGGATTGAGGAGAATGGGCTTCAGTAAAAAACAACATCTCCAACAGAACATTGATGCCCTGCGAATTGCTTTTAAACTAGAAAAGGAGAACCGAAAAGCCACCGTAGATGAAAGACTGCTAATGATGCAATACAGCGGATTTGGCGGTCTTAAATTCTTACTAAACCCCATAGAAAACGAAATAGACATCAATAATTGGAGAAAAACGGAACACGACCTTTTCCCGATTACGCAGGAACTACACCAGCTACTCAAAGAAAATTCCGAAGACGAAAAGCAATACTGCAGGTATGTGGACAATATAAAAAGCTCCGTACTTACGGCTTTTTATACACCTCCACAGGTCATAGATGCAATTTCCGCAACCTTGCGTGAAAGCGGTCTGAACATTGATAAATTCCTTGAACCCTCCGCAGGTATTGGCTCATTCATACAATCCTTTTCGGAAAACCAACAAAGTGTTACCACTTATGAAAAAGACTTGCTCACAGGCAAGATTTTAAAACAACTTTATCCCGATAGCAATATCCGTATAAGCGGTTTTGAGGAAATACCCGAAAAGGAACAAAACAGCTATGATGCAATCGCCAGTAATATACCGTTCGGCGATACTTCCGTCGGTAACTAAAGAAGAACCTGCGGAGCAGGTAGAAAAGCAGAAAGAAACGCCAAACAATTCGGAGAATATTGTACGGACAAAAGGTATTCACTTACCTCGTGGTGTATTAAACAAGTTCTGTTATTTCTCGTCCTGCTCGTCCATTTTCTTAATCAGGGCATCACGCAAGCTGTCAAGGAATTTAGTTCGGTTTATTTTCCGAGATTTAAGTTCCATAAACGTATGATAGAAGTCTCCTAAATTAATATTGAATGTGCTTTCAAATGTTTTTGCGATGACTTTTATGTCTGCATTACCAAATACACCTTGTGAATATAGTGCGTAAATTAATTCTGTTAATGCTGTTTTGTTACCTGTCCAATTAAGAGTGGAACTGTTATTATTTTTTTTCTTACTATTATTATTTAACTGATCTTCGAGATAGAGTTGTATTAGGTCATTGGCAATAACCTTTGCCACTTTATAATCGTGTGAGGTAGAAAATCTATGGTCCGTTTCAAAATAAATAGTATCCAAACTCAATTTTATATCGTGTTCCCCTCGAACAAACAGCTTTTCGTCAATAAATGAATTGTTTGTCCGATAGTATTTATAAAATTCGAGATTGTTGTCAAAATACTTTTTGAGTTTTCCTAATTCTTCCTTGAGGTATTTCTTGATAGCCTTTGCATCATTAGGTTTCTTTGTTTCAATTTTATAAATGGCATTATAGTAAATGAGTTTTGAAACAATAATTGGTTTCTGGTTTTTGAAAAAATGGATTTCCTTATCAATATTTTTAAATCCGTTTTTTAAAACATATTCTTTTACTTCGGAAAGGCATAGTATGATGATGGGTATAACCTTTTCAATCCGTTGTATTGGACAAGCAGTTTCAATCTCTAATTCCTTGATTTCTGCTTCCAGCCTATATAGCGTCTCATTGTAAAATTTATCCATTCAGTTACTTTTAAATCCTAATCCATTGTAGTTAAGAAATTTGTGTTAATACTAATGCTTGCTATCTTGCAAAAGCTTAATTATACTTGATTAAAATTTTGCTTGGACTAACTTTGTTTGTCAAACAGATTTAATTTCCTAGACCAATTAAAAAAGCGTTTCAATTCATTTTTATTTAACTTATTAAAATGAAAAATTTTATGAGGAAATGGAATAGCATTAGAATAAACACCATTCATTGAGAAAACCAGCATTAATTTTTTAGTATTGCTTTTCTTTATGTCAAAATCTTTTCGAAACTTTTCTTGTTCATTTTCAAAAAGCGATTCTGCCGAACAATCGTTATTAACCAACAAAACTATACAATCACATTTTTTCACAAAATCATGATAGTCAATTTCATCATTATAATTGTTGCTGATATAAACTTCGTTTCCATTATTCCAGAAGAAATCTGCAATATCATAAAGAAATTCACCTATTTCTTGCTCTTCATTTTCTATTACAAAATATTTCATTTTTAAATTATCCTATTAAATTCGATTACCACATCATCAGATTTGGGATATCCTACACAGGTAAGCACATATCCGTCTTTAATTTGCTCTTCCGTAAGTCCTTCGGTTACTAGCATTTCTACTTTTCCTGACAGGCATCTGCCAGCACAGCTTATGCAATTTCCACTTTGACAGGAATAAGGCATATCAAGTCCTGATTCAAGTCCTGCAAATAAAATAGACTTACCCGCAGGTATATTTACTTCGTGTTCTTTACCTTTTAAAAGTATTTTTATTTGATATTCTTGTGGCGCTTCAGCTGGTTTATACGTTGTTTTTGTGGCAGTATAAAAACTTTCTTTATGAACAACTTCTTTAGAAAAACCTATTTTTTGTATAGTTCCTGTTGCCATTTCCATCAGCTCCTGCGGGCCACAAATATAAAACTCGGTGTTTGTGTCATTTTTAAGTTGTAAATCAGTAAGAATTGTTTTCAGTCGCATAGCATTTATTCTATGAGAATTTTCATTTACCCTTCTAAAAAGTCTTGATAAAAAACCTGATTTCAGCTGTTCATTCTTTATAACATCGCTCCAATAATAGACGATACGAAAACGTGATGAAAACTCGGAAGACCATTGTTCAAGCTGATGATAAAAGATAGTATTTTCTGTGTTTGAATTTACATATATCAAAGATACCATTGATCCAGGCTCTTTTATAAGAACCGACTTGATAATAGAAAACAAAGGAGTAATTCCACTTCCGCCTCCAACAAGCACAATATGACGTTGGTGATTTTCGGGTTTAAATTTAAAATTACCCATAGGTGGCAATGCAGTTATCGTATCTCCAGCCTTGACATTATTGCAGAGATGATTTGACATTTTCCCTCCTTTTACTCTTTTTACCGTTACAGACAAGTTTTTATCTATATATGGCGAAGAACAGAGCGAGTATGAACGTCTTTCTTCCTTTCCCTCAATTTCAGAAATAAGAGTTAAAAATTGCCCTGATAGATAGCTCAATTGCTGTTCTGGGTGGACAAAATGCATCGTTATGGTATCGGCAGTTTCCTGCACAATATCCTGAATAAATAATAAGATTTTATCGTTCATAATTTTTTATTACAAGTAATTATTCAACAATCAAATCAATCACTTCTTCAGGGTCAGCATTATTGTTGATCCAAATAGCTTCTATTGTTGTAGCTCCTTCAACTGATATTCCTTTTGTATCTAATCTTTTTACGGCTTCGGAATAATCAACCCCCAACGCCTTAAAAGCATCATTAATAGGTGCTTTTATTATTCTATCCAAAAGTAGGGTATCCACTTTCGGATTGAAATGTTGCTGAACGATGAATAGTATAGATACGACTATAACAGCTAATGCGGTAGGAATGAAGACACCCTTCTTGAAATGAATTTTAAGGGCTTTCCAATTGAGTATAATATGGAAAATGGCACAAACAACAAAAAACACACCTAGGAACTCGTGTACGACTTCGGTATAGCTGTCAAACAGATGGAAAAACATCAGTAAGCCTGAAAGTCCCACAACAAGAAAAACCAGGGAAATAAAAGGGGTAATATAATTTCTGTTCAGTTTCATAATACAAAGGTTTGTTTAGTTGAATTTTGAAAATCTGTTTTCAAGGTTAATCAGCCAATTGGTTCTCTTTTCCTGACTTACTGATTTTACTGAAGCAAAGCTTATCCAATTAAGATTTTTGTACCCCATAGTTTTAAAAACACTTTTTAGCATTGCTTTCCTGATTAAATTTCCAATAAGCAGGGAATACATTATTTTGGGTTTGTTCATTGTAGTGATGATAGTCACGCTTTTTAGGTTTTTCAAAAGTGGGACTAATCCAAAACCTCTTGGATGATGGTCATATACAATTCCGGGACTTAAAACCCGGTCAATAAATCCTTTTGTCATTGCAGGCATTAAATCCCACCAAATAGGAAAGATAAAAATCAGATGGTCTGCTTTTTTTAGACGTTCGCTGTAATCTATTACCTGCGGGTCAATGGGTTTGTGTTCTACGAAGGCTTTTAAATCGGCCTTTGACATTACAGGATTAAATCCGTCATTGTCAAGATGCATCAGGTCAACTTCGTGATCTGCATTTTTTAGCCCTTTTGTTACGGCATCTAATATGGCATTGTTATAACTTCCCTCGTAAGGATGATTAAATACTATTGCTACTCTCATTTTTTACTTTACTTTATTTTATTCTGTAAAGTTGAGAAGTAGCAAATGCCCGGACGATAACAATTGTAAAGAAATGGCAAAGAGATAGCCAATGGATTTTATTTGTACGGTATTTCAACGTCACAAATAAATTTGAAGGAAAATGGACCTATCGCCTGTTTCGTATTCGGCTTAATGAAACAGAGGTGATGCCTAAATAGGATGCGATATAATGTTGCGGAATACGCTGGATAATATGGGGATATTCTTCGATAAGCTCTTGGTAGCGTTGTTGAGGCGTATTTTTAAGATAGGAATAGAAAATTTTTTGAGATTGCAAAAGTCGTCTGAATAAATGTTCCTGCATCTCTTCTTTGATTTCTGGCAAATTTTCTAATGCGTTTTGAAAGTCTTGTTGCGAAATCGTCTGTAAAATACAAGGTTCTAAACTTTCAATGCTGTATAAACTCAGTTGATTTGTTCTAAAACTTTCAATAGAAGAAACCTTGTCGCCTTCAAAGAAAAATTGAGTAGTAATTTCTCTTCCGTCATTATTAACCCAGGTCCGCAAACAGCCTTTCTCGATAAAGAACATTGTTCTCGAAATTTCTCCTTCCTGTAAAAGGATTGTTTTGGCAGGAACTTCCTGTCGTTTAAAAAGATGGTCGAATTTATCCCAATTGCTAGTCATTGTTTATATTTTTATTTATGGGAGCTGAGGCTCGTTTCTCTCAGGAAAAACTGATGCTGACAACGTACGTTTTGTTTTTGCGTAATTAAACATTATAGCTTAGCTGTAATTTTATTTTTGTGTTTTTGTCCCCAATCAGCTAATGCCGTAACGACATCTTTAAGTGTTGTTGCATATTCTGTATAAATATATTCTACAACAACAGGTGTTTGTTCTGTGTGTACAACTCTTGTGAGCAATCCGTTCAATTCTAATTGCTTTAATTCATTAGAAAGTACTCTTGCTGAAATACCTTTAATTGTTCGTTGTAATTCGTTGAAACGGCTCTGTCCGCTAAACAAAGCTATAATAATTCGTAATTTCCATTTACCACCCAATACATACAATGCGTCCTCTACTGAGCTGATGTGCTTAGTGCATTGTACTTCTGAATACATTACTTTTTGTTTCATAATTTATTGAAAGTAACCTAAATATTACTACTAACCTTTTGTTTACTACTAACTATTAGTAAGCAAATATAAGTAATTTTACAGCATTAAAAAGAGAAAAATGAAGTCAACAAAAATTATTTATTACATTACGACTGGGTTGATGTCGTTAGCGATGGCATTTTCAACATTTGCGTATTTGTCAAATCCTGCTTTAAAAGAAGCGTTTCAGCATTTGGGTTTTCCTGATTATTTCCGGATTGAATTAGCAATTGCAAAAGGTCTTGCCGCCATTGCACTTTGGCTGCCTTTCCGTTTTGCGAAAGAAATAGCTTATATTGGTTTGTCAATTAGTTTCATTTCTGCATTTATTGCACACTCGGTTGTTGGCGACCCTATATTCAATATTATATATCCCTTGTTCATTTTGGCAATACTTGTTGTATCGTATGTAACGTATAGGAAAAGTAATTTTGCATAAAATATAGCAGTTTCCATCAAAATTAGACTACGTTTTCAAATTTAGGGTCTTTTTCTAATGCTTTGGTAAGTACAAATCGGTTTTCTTCGCCCCATTGTTCAATAGTTAAAATCAATGGTAAAAGTTTTTCGCCAAGTTCTGTAAGTTCATATTCAACTTTAGGAACTTTGGTGTTGAAAGTCTTTTTATGGATAAATCCGTGCAATACTAATTCTTGCAGTTGTTTGTCCATAACTCTTCTGTCTGCGTTTGGAATTTTACGCTGCAGTTCACTTGGCCGTTTGAGATTTTTGGAAATATAATAAACAAGCATCAGTTTCCATTTGCCATTTAGAAGTTCTTTGAAAAAATGTAAACCGCAGTCAAGTTGAACAGGTGTTTTCTTTTGATACATATAAACTATTTTACTTCTGTAAAGTTACACAGTTTTCGATGTGTCTGTAACCAGATAGAGTACGCATAAATTTATGCGTAATTGTCCAAAAAAATGAAGGGCTATACCTTTGTAAAAATTAAAATTACAAATATGTTAAAGTTTACGTTTTTAATCCGAAAAACCGGAGGAATGAAAAAGGAAGATTTTATTGATTATCATAAAAATCATCACGCCCCTTTGTTTATGTCTATTCCCGAATCAGAGCAATATGTGAAAAAATATGTTGTTTCTCATCCTAAAATAATTGAAGGTTTTCCACTACCTGCGTATGACGGCATAACTGATATTTATTTTGCCTCAATGAACGACTTTAACAGCTTCTTTGCAAGTGAAAACTACAAACAAAAAGTCCACCCTGATGAAAGTAATTTCATTGATTTGAATGACGTAGTAACGCTTGTGTCCGATGAAGTAGTTGTTGTAGATTAATTAAAGAACTTGAACTGTATGAATCTAGACAATTCTACTTTGCAACCCACAGTAGAACTAAAGCTACCCAATTATCTGCTTTCGGTGATTCAACCCCAATAGTGAGGGTAAGATATTTTTAGCGTTTCGCCGTATTGGATAAGTTGATATTTTACAGTGATGAGTTGATTCAACTCAAGCTCTTTGAGTTTTCTACTGAGCATTTTTCAGGAAATGACCTCTAAATTAGTTAAACATAAAAACAGGCGAAGTTTAATGGAAAACTTCGCCTGTTTTAATTAAGCACTTAAAGAGCTGGAGTCTACGAATTCGCTGTTGGTAAAAAACGAAATGTTACAAATGCAGGGTACAGGCAAGTGGCTTTCTGCCATCTGGTGTTTGTTATGTTTTATCTTTTACTTCAACCATTTATTTATAGCTTCATTTAGTCTTTCGCTGTTAAACTGTTCTTCTGCCGTTTGAACCCAGGCCACAAATCCGTCTGGTCTTATGAAAACACTATTGATCGCAGGCACTTCTCCGATTGCAGGTAAGTTCCATACAGAACTATTTCCTTTCACTATTGGAACTGCCTTAATAATATCAATGCTTGACTGATATGCATAGGGAATTTCTAAATTGTTTTCTGCATTAAAATTCAGCAACAATGGTCTTGCTTTGTGCATGAGAGAAAACAAATCTTTTTCTACACCATTTATTAATAATTTTATATTAGGTATCCTTTGTCCTAGCATTGTGTGAAATCCTTCTCCCCAATCATATCGAACACCCAAACCACTTAATATTCTGGATAAATGAAGTGTTACTTCGGGTACTTCCACCATCGTATTTACAATCTCTCTCAGGGCTTCTATTTGTGCACCCGGTTTGATAAGTGCAGTTTGTGCTTTGGCCATTTGAAGTACTTTGGCACCTACCGGATGTCGCTCTTCTTCAAAACTATCGAGTAAAGAAACAGAAGCTTTGCCTGTGGCAACCATACCCAATTTCCAGCCTAAATTCACCGCATCCTGAACACCAAGATTTAAACCCTGACCACCAATAGGTGAATGTGTATGTGCGGCATCGCCAAGGAGGAATACACGCCCGTAACGATATTTTTTTACTTGTCTAAAACCATCGCCAAATCTTGACATCCAACGGGCGGAACGCAACCCGAAATCTGTACCAATTCCTTCTATCATAGCCTGCCGCAATTCTTCTAAAGTAACAGGTTGGCTTCTGTCTATCGGCGGTGTAACTTTCATCAGACTTACTCTAAACCAATCTTCTTCAACATTTGAAACCTGATAAGTTCCTATTTTAAGGTTACGGCCAAATCTTTCATTTTCTGCAGGCGGAGTATCTAACTGAACATCTGCTACAATCCAATGAGAAATCGGGTCTTCTCCTGTAAAACTTTCACCACATAATCTTCTAACTACACTGTTTCCGCCATCGCAACCTGCAAGATATTTGGCGCTTAACTGTTTTATATCTCCATTTTGCTGAACAAAAACATTTGCTTGATTTTCATCTTGAGTAAAATAAATTAATTCGGTAGCCCAATGAATATCTACTCCTAATTCGGTTGCCCGCTTTGTCAAAATTCGTTCTGTTTGATGTTGGGGTAGTATTAATGCATCCGGAAAATCAGGATCTAATGCCTTGGGCATCATTAGCATGCCCGAAAAAAGAACTGCCTTCAGAGGATTTCCATGTTTTTCAAACTCTTCTGCCATGCCTCTCATTCTAAAATTTTCCATTGATCTGGCATTAATGCCAGGAGCACGGGATTCTCCCGTAGTACCTTGAGCTCTGCGTTCTACTATTGTAACATTTACCCCCATCAGTTTTAATTCGCAAGCCAACATCAAACCTGTAGGTCCTGCACCTGCTACGATTACATCGTATAACTTTTCTATACTGTCCATTTTTATTTTGTTTAAATGATTTACGTTGCAAATTTCACGAGTTGCATACGAATAAAATAGTTACTTTTGATATGAAAATAGTCCAATATGGTATTTGTATTGAAATGGAAAAAGCAATTGAGATAAACAACTTACCTGAATACATCAAAAAGTCGGGTGGTTTGACTGATAAAAACGGTTATTTGAACTTTCCTGAAAGTTTGGGAACAGGCTATTTGAAAATGATAGCGCCTTTGCCTCAGCTCAGCATTATGCTTCAGCATTATGAGCTAAAAAAAAGTCTTTTCATAAAACGCAGTAAGCATAACGATAGTAAAAGCGTGTTGATTTTTAGTTTCAGAAATGTAATAACAGGAAAACAGAATACGCAAAAAAAATCATCTTTTAAATTTATGCCTTCTGTTCAGGTATCCACTGCTGATGTGGCATTAGACATTGAAGTGCCGAACTTATTTGAAACAAGCAATATTATTATACGCATTGAAGCCAATTTTTTAAGGCAGTTGTTAGAAAAAGATAACAATGCCCGGCTGACGGAATTAGTAATACAAAAAGAGCAATCCTATTTGTATGAAGAATTTATTTCACCAAAAATACAATCAGTAGCTGCTGATATTTTCGAGATAGCAGCTTCGCATCCTCTTGCAAACTTTTACTATAAAATAAAAGCAGAGGAATTAATTTATTTGTTTTTTGAAAACTTACTGCAACGTGATGAATTACCAAAATACTCCATTCATCCAAAAGATATAAAAGCGGTTTATAGATTACGGGAAGAAATGTTGGACAATATAAATGAGCCTCCACAATTAGATATTTTAGCGACAAAAGCCAACATGAGTGTAAGTAAGTTGGGAAAAATCTTCAAGCAAATTTTTGGGGATAGCATTTACAATTATTATCAAAAATTGAGAATGCAGAAAGCGGCATTTTTACTTCGTGAAGAAAAACTATCCGTTTCGGAAGTAGGCTATCAGTTTGGTTTTTCAAACCTTAGCCACTTTAGCCGTCTTTTTGAAAAACATATTGGAATGAAGCCTAAAAAGTATAGTAAAATAAATTAAATAAAGCTTACTGAACACAACACTCTATTTATTTAAAAAAACGCTATTTACATTCTGTATCTATTCTTATTTCACCAAATACTGTAAGTTCGGGTCATTTTTGATACGCTCTATTTCGCTTTCAACAATATTCAGGATGTCTGATTTTATCCGGCGGTAATTGGCTTCAATTTCCTCTTTCATTTTATCTTCTCCGTATTCATTTACAAAGGACAGGATTTCCGGTATCTTTTGATAGGCTTTGGTTTCTGCTGCTACCTTTTCATTATCTACCACAATTTCAGCGTGAAATATTTTTTGCTCAATACGTTCATCAAAGTTATCCGATACAGAACCGACAAACATACCCTGTGTAAGCGTTGAAATTTTTGAAGCCGGAATAAGGCTGTCTAACTGTGTGGAGATAGAGGTAGATTTATCGTTGCGGTTGATGGTCAGGCTCTGTCGTTTTTGCAAAACTTTACCAAAACGTTCCGAAAGGCTTTTTGCCGTTTCTCCAACCACCTGACCACTGAATATATTGCCGACGGTATTCTGTATTACCTTGCTTTCTTTGTCGCCGTAATCCCTTGTTAGCTGACTAAAGTCCTGAAAACCAAGGCATACAGCCACCTTATTACTTCTCGCAGTTGCGATAAGGTTGTCAAGTCCTCTGAAGTAAATAGTAGGTAACTCATCTATGATAACCGAACTCTTTAACTGACCTTTTTTATTGATGAGTTTTACAATTCTTGAATTGTATAAACCCAATGCTGCGGAGTAGATATTTTGACGGTCGGGATTATTACCCACGCACAAAATTTTAGGCTCTTGGGAATTGTTGATGTCAAGCGTAAAGTCATCTCCGGTCATTACCCAATACAACTGTGGGCTAATCATTCTTGACAAAGGAATTTTAGCTGATGCAATCTGTCCCTGTAATTGGTCTTGCGCTCCGGATTGCCACGCATCCATAAACGGAGAAAGATAGTTTTCCAAATCGGGGTATGATGTGAGAATGGTAAATACGTCCGAATACTTTTTGTTCAGCAACTCAATGGCGTGTGGAAATGTACAATATTTGCCGTTCTCATAGATTTTCAGATACCAAATAATTGCCGCCAATAGGATAATTGGACTTTCCACGAAAAAATCCCCTTGCTTCTGTATCCAGCTTCGATTGAGGTTCAGCATTATGGTATATGCTGCTTCGTAAGCATCAGAAATGTCAGTCATAAAGTCAGGATTAAGCGGATTGCAACGGTGGCTCTTGCGTGGGTCATCGAAATTTATCACATAGAATTTTGGCTGTACTTTATACTTATCCCGATGCTTTAATAAATGGTTGTACGCAATAGTGGAAAGGTCATCAAACTTAAAATCGTAGATGTACATACTAAAGCCTTTCTCAATCTGCTGTTTGATGTAATTGTTTACGATGGCATACGATTTTCCTGAACCCGGAGTACCCAACACGATTGATGCCCTGAAAGGATTTACAATGTTTATCCAACCGTTGTTCCATTTGCCTTTGTAGTAAAATTTGGTGGGCAGGTTGACGGAATACTCGTTTTCCATCAACTTGGTTTCCTGCTGAAAGCTCTCGTTCTCGTTATTGAAAACATCGTCCATCAGGTTAGTACGGAGCAATCGGCTCATCCATACGCCCGCCATCAGCAAAGCGATGTAACCTAATGAGATAGTAAGGATATACAGGAATGTGCCTGTTGCCGGAGATAATTTCAGCAATCGTGTGTTCAGAAAGAATAGCACAAAGCCAACGCCCAAAGCCACGTAAATTTTAGACCAGGTTATCTTCTCATTCTTTACGCCCTTTGTGCCTAAGCAGCTTAAAGCCAGTAATACCAAAGCGAACGCTTTGGTGTAAAGGGTATGTGAAAACAAACCTGCCGTGCGGTCAAAATTGCCTAATATCTTGTTGATTACTTCCAATGTCCAACCACGCTCTAAAAAGAAACCGTAGCAGAACCAATAAAGGTGCATCAGCACCAAAAGGATACTTACTGCCCGCATAAAAGCCATTATCTTGGCAAGCCCTCTTAAATCGTCTTCTCCTTGCATTATTTTGCATTTTAATGTTCGGGCGTGAATTTAAAGGCTCTATGAAGTGGCTATAAGAATGTGGCAGCCAGTGGCGTTGTGTGGCAGTGTTTGGCTGTTACATAATGAATGTGGCTCCCACACGACTGAGAAATTATTTTTGCCAAATGGCAAATACCACACAAGCAACAATTTTTAACTTTGTAAAATGGAAGAATTTATAGATTACGTTTTACAATTTGGAAATCTGAACAAGCAACAAATTGACTTAATAAAAAGCAAAGCGACAGAAACAGAACTTCGGAAAGATGAATTTTATTGGGAGGCGGGAAAAACCGTGAAACAAATTGGTTTTATTACTTCGGGCATTCTTCGTGTGTTTTATTACAACAACAAAGGCGAAGAAGTCACACAATATTTTTTTGACGAAAATCATTTGCTTTTGTCGGGATTTACAGTTGATGAAGTTTATACACCTTCTGTTTACATTTCAGCAATCACAGATTGCAAAATGATTGTTTTTTCTAAACAAGCTTGGAAAGAAATTTCGCAAACTATTATTGATTGGGACAACATTATTCAAAAAATAATCACTAAACATAAGTCGGAAAAATTAGGAAAAATAAGCGAGTTGGTTTCACAAGACGGAACTACACGTTACCTTGACTTCATTGGTAAATTCCCGACATTGGCAAATCGAATACCCTTGTCTTACATTGCTTCTTTTTTGGGACTTACACAATCATCCTTAAGCCGAATTAGAAAAAATATTCGCTAAAATCACTTTTTGCCAAATGGCAAATGCTTTCATTTTTTATTGAACCACCTTTGCATTATGAAAGCATATTTATTATACGAAGCTGGAGGAACTGATAAATTAGTTCTTGACGAAGCACAAAGACCAACTTTAAAAAGTGGCGAAGTTTTGATTAAGGTAAAAGCGATTGGTATAAATCCTGCCGATACAATTTATCGCAAAACACCTGCATTTATCACCGCAATATTTGGGGAAGAACGACCTGTAATTATGGGGTGGGATATATCAGGCGAAGTTGTTGAAAAATCTGATAATACTGACGGCTTTGAGATAGGCGATGCTGTTTTCGCACTTTTACAAAATGCCCGTGGTTATGCCGAATTTGTTGCGGTCAATGCAGCCTTGCTAGCTCACAAACCAAAGAATATAACATTTGAAGAAGCTGCCGCTTCGCCAATGGCGGGCTTAACGGCATTCCAACCATTAGTAAACGGAATGAATATCAAAAAAGGCGACAAAATTCTTATTCACGGAGCAGCAGGCGGTGTTGGGCATTATGCTGTGCAAATAGCCAAATCTTTGGGAGCGAAAGTAATTGCAACTTCTTCGGCTAAAAATCACGATTTTATTATGTCGCTCGGAGTAGATAAACACATTGATTACAAAACCGAAAATTTTTGGGAAGTAATTAAAGATGTTGATTTTGTTTTTGATACCA
Source organism: Chryseobacterium sp. StRB126 (assembly GCF_000829375.1). NCBI lineage: Bacteria > Pseudomonadati > Bacteroidota > Flavobacteriia > Flavobacteriales > Weeksellaceae > Chryseobacterium > Chryseobacterium sp. StRB126. The sequence continues at coordinate 3,296,257 of NZ_AP014624.1, read as the reverse complement.
TCGGAGGCGAAACATTAGAACATTCTATTGATTTAACTAAATCGGGTGGAACAATCATTTCAATTATTCCTATGTCTGATCAGAATTTAAAATCAAAAGCACAAGAAAAAAACATAAAATTATCGCTATGGGGATTGCAATTTAACGGAGAAGATATGAGAGCGTTTGCCGATTTAATGTATAAGGGAGCAATAAAATCTCACATCGCTAAAACATATCCTTTTTCTTCTATGGCAGAAGCCCATACCCAAGTAGAAACCCGTCATACCGCAGGGAAAATTGTAATTACAGTTTAGCTGAATATGCAAACCAAAACAACTTTTACAAGTTATCAAAAGTTTGTAATTTTCTTATTAGCAATAACACAATTTACAGTAGTGCTTGATTTTGTCGTAATGTCGCCATTGGGCGATTTTATGATGAAATCATTAAAAATAACCGTTGCTCAATTTGGAACAGCAGTTTCCGCATACGCATTTAGTGCAGGAATTTCGGGGTTTCTTTCCGCAGGGTTTGCTGATAAGTTTGACAGAAAAAAACTATTGCTTTTTTTCTACATTGGTTTTGCCATTGGAACATTATTTTGTGCAATAGCACCGACTTATGAGTTAATGATTGTAGCAAGAATTTTCACAGGACTTTTTGGAGGTGTTATCAGTTCTATTTCTATAACAATTATTACTGATTTATTTGCTCTAAATCAGCGTGGTAAAGTAATAGGATTTGTACAAATGGGATTTAGTTCAAGTCAAATTTTTGGTATTCCAATAGGTTTATTTCTTGCAAACAAGTTTAATTGGCAAATTCCTTTTTTATGGATAGCTGTAATGGCTTTCATTATCGTAATTTTAATGCTTTTGAAATTAAAACCGATTAAAGAGCATTTAAAAATCAAAAACGATAAATCGCCTTTTTTTCACTTGTGGCATACCATTTCACAAAAAAATTATCGTGTAGGATTTTTAAACACAGTTTTACTTTCCATAGGTAGTTTTTTGATACTTACATTTAGTGTGCCTTTCTATGTAAACAACTTAAAAATTTCAACAGAGTTGTTGCCAGTTATGTTTATGATTACAGGTATTACAATCTTTGTCTTAATGCCTTTAATAGGCAAATTGTCAGACAAAATTCCAAAGTTTAAGTTGTTTGTCATATCAACATTGATAGCTATTTGCACTATCATCATTTGCTCACACTATCAAGCACCAATTGCATCTTGGATTGTTGTGCTTACTAATGTTATTATGATGACTGCCATTATGAGCAGAGGAATACCTTCACAAGCCTTGACATCAGCAATTCCAAAACCACAAGACAGAGGGGCGTATATGAGCATAATATCATCTACAAATCAAGTAGCAGGCGGTTTTGCTACAATATTAGCAGGACTAATTATTGTGCAAAAAGACAACTTTTCGCCTTTGGAAAATTATCCATACTTAGCTTATACTACATCATTCACTATGTTGCTGACAATGTATTTAGTTTATAGACTGAATAAAATTGTTGAAATCGAACAACATTAACGACCAAAAAACACTGCCTGTACGGTTATTATTTTTTCACTTGAAAAAATAGAAATATATCTCTATAGATGAAGTTTGAACCGGAACTACTTTTCAGTTCATCTTCCTTTCGGACTAAATATTCTTCTAGCTTTCTCGGGGATAAGCACCGGGGTTATTCCAATTAGTATTGTTATTTCCTTGTGAATTGTACTAATAGCACTAGCGAAATTTTTAATACTATATTTTTTACTAAAATAAGATTAGGTATAAAGCCTATACTATTGCTTACGCACGTTCTTTCTTTTCTTCTTCATCTTGTTGGCGAAGTCCTGTTCTTCGTAATCTTCGACTTGGGCTTCGGGCAATAAACCACCCAAAGCCTCAATCAAACCGTCTTTGTGTTTGTCCGTAGTTAAGAAGTCGAACAAATGGTGTGGTTCTTCCGCAGGAAGATCTACATCATTTGATGTGGATAGTTTGGGTTGTAAAACGACAGGTTCCTTAATATTGGGTTTGATGTTATTGTTCCAATAATCATTAAAGGTATTTGCAGAAAGTTCTGTTGCTAAACGTGAACCGTTCCAAACCGCTTTGGAATTGTGGTCTATAAAAGTTATCCCATAAATACGCCCTGCATCATTCCTGCGTACCACAACGTTAATGCCCTGTTCCCTTAACTGCTTTTTAAAAGCCTGTTCATCACTTGTGGTTTGCAAAGCAATAGTAATGGCGGATTTTAGGGTCTGTTTGGTTGGGGTATCTTTCAAAGCGATTTTGCATTCTGCAAAATGCAATTCCAAAGCCGGAAGCCCTGCGTTTTTACCAAATAAGGAAGCCTTGAAAGGATGTCCGGCTCTTTCTCCTTTTTCATTTAACGGAATATACAATAAACCCTGCTGCATCTTTCCCTGTAATTCGCCCTCGATTTTCTCGGCGGTAATATTGAACAGGGAAAGCAAGGCATTGTATTCGCCCAAAGTTTGGTACTGGTAGTAATTCGGCAGGTGGCGAACGACCGAAGCGATTTGGCTCTTCACATCGCCTGCCCGATAATCGACCGGACGGAAAACCTTATCAATTTGGTTGCGCTCCTTATCCGTTGCGGGTATCAACCCGTGTTTTCTTTCCAGTTCACGGCATACATTCATAGACCGCATTTTCTCGAATTTGTCCGAAATCTTTTTGCCCTGCTCGTCCACGCAAACCGATACAATGTGTATATGGCTGCGGTCAATATCGGTATGTTTGAACACTACAAAAGGCTGTTCACCATAACCCATTTCCTGCATATATAGTTCTGCCATTTCCCTAAACTTATCGTCGCTTACTTTGTCATTCGGGTCAGGATTGAGCGAAATATGCAAGGTATGTTTCTCGGTATTACGGTTCGCTATCAGGTAAGGAGCAAAAGACTGAGCTAATTGGGCAACGGAATAATGACCGCTTGCGGTTTCAATCATCTTATTGGCAAACAAAATTCGCCCGTTTTCATTCTCCACTTTAAGCTGATTGTATGCCAATGCCCCGTATAAATTTGCACTTCTTCCGATTTTTGCTATCATTTCTACTGCTATTTTTTCAGGTGTTTGGCTTCAAATTCCTCGGTTAGCTGAATGATTTTTTGACATAACATCGCCATTTCTGCGGTCTGCTTTTCCAGTTTATAAAGAAACGCTGCGGCTTTTTTCTCGGAAAAATTCTTGTACAATAGCTTCACAACCTGATTGTAGTTTACTCCGATGGAACGGAACTGACTGTGAAAAGAGGTCAGCCGCATATAAAAATCAACCGTTCCTTTATCAATCTGAATAGTCTTTATCATTTTATCAAAGATGCAGGATGTTATAAAATGCGCCTTTACTTGCATACCTGATTTATCAAACAGGGCAAGAAAACGGGCGTGTTCCTGCTCGTTAAAGGAAATCGTGTACCGAATGGTCGCTGGGTCTTCTTTGGGGCGGCGTCCAGTCTTTTTCAATTGCTTTTTATTGTTATCGTTCATCACTAATCCATTTTAAAATCCATACAAAACCCTGACTTCGGAAGGTGTTTTCTGCCCCCTGCTAAGGGCAAGTTGTTTTGAGCATCGGAAATCATTCCGAGATGCTCAAAACACAACTTGCCGTGTTCTGGTGAACACAAAAATCCGCCCTGCGGGACGGATTGAATGTAACAGGGAAAAACGGCTCGATGCCGTTCCTGTTACCTCCAGATATGTCAAAGATTTTTGCATAAATCCGTTAATAAAAATTACAATACAAAGTAAAGCCCTGTTCACGAAAGTGTTGCACTATGTAACAGTGCCAAATGCTACCTCTAAATGCCAAACACTGCCATCCCTATACAATCGAATAAAATTGATTGGTTCTTTGTGCTTGAATGTCGGCAAGCAGACAGTCAGCCCGTATTTCAAGATGAGCAGCTAGCAGGATAACCTGCTAGCTGGATTGCAGGAATGCAAAAAAGCAAAATTGAAGGAATGTTGGAAAGCGTGACAGCCTGCTGTCAAAATATCCTGCCCGCCTGAAGGATGGAATGACAGATGGAACGAAAGAAAGATCACAATCCTGCCTGACAAGATACTGGAATGAATGCAGGACTACTGTACGATAAGGAAGCAAGCCTGACAGCTATCCTGCAAGGGAGATAGAACGAAATTAGGATTGCCTGACTGATAGCTTGCAAGACTGAAAACAAGAAAATGTAAACTTTAAATTTTAAAAATATGGACACAAAAAAGAAACCTCTGTTTATCGCCTTTTCTTCTCAAAAAGGTGGTGTTGGCAAAAGCACCTTTACAACGCTTGTCGCCAGTACAATGCACTATCGGCTGGGCTACAATGTAGCTGTATTTGATGCGGATTTTCCGCAGCACAGCCTGATGAAAATGAAAACTCGTGATTTGGCAATGGTCATGGAAAATGAGGCTTTGAAAAAGCAGGCATATAAGCAATTCACCACCATCAACAAAAAAGCCTATCCCATTATACAGCACAAAGCGGACAGCGTATTGGATGCCGCTCACGAATTTGTAACTATTTCTCCCGTTCCGGTTGATGTGGTATTCTTTGACCTGCCCGGAACCGTAAACACACCCGGCATCCTAAAAGCATTGGCAGGAATGCATCACATTTTTACGCCCATAACGGCAGATCGTTTAGTAATGGAAAGTACGCTCATCTTTACGCAACTTTTACAGGACGTGATTATGAAAAAAGGCGAAACGTCCATAGAAACCATTAATCTTTTCTGGAACCAGGTGGACGGCAGGGAAAGCACACCCCTGTATGATGTGTACAATCAGCTTATTGAGCAATTAGGGATAAGCCTGATGCAGAGCCAAGTCAAGAACAGCACCCGATTTCGCAAGGAAAGCGAAGTGGACAGCAAAACGATTTTTCGTTCTACAGTAATGCCACCCGATGAGCGTTTGATGAAAGCCTGCCAGTTAGATCTGTTCATTAGCGAATTTTTAAACATCATTCAATTATAGCCCTATGGAAAAAGATAATAAAAGAAAAATCACACCGGACATTAATGAAGAGCTGATGATGAACTTGATGGTGGACGGCGTTAAAAAGGAAGGCTTACAGCTTCCACCCGAACCTGCCGAAGAGCAAGAAAAGGTAAAGGTAAAACAGGAAGAATTACGACAAAGCAAACCTGTACAACGGGAAAGAAACCGTATCAAGAAAAGCCTTGACGGAAGCTACGGTGAAAACTTTTTGAAAACTCACTCGATGACTAAGCGGGGGGATAAAAGCATTTATATCCGGCAAGAATACCACGAAAGGTTATCCCGAATTGTACAGGTCATTGGTAAAGATGAGATACCCCTGTATGCTTATCTTGACAATATATTGGAGCATCATTTTGAAATGTTTGAAAAAGCAATTACCGATGATTTCAACGAAAAGTTTAAACCCATTTTTTAAAGCATTTGATTATGGAAATAGTAATTGTGATTTGCCTGCTAATCGTCATTGTCCTGCTTTTGCAGGATAAGATTGTTATTCATAAAAAGTCATCGCAAAAGCCTACGCAGGAAAAGGTTAGCCCGAACCTACCCGATATTATGGGGCAACCCAAGCCTGTAAGAAGCCTTTCGGTGCCAAACACTACCAATGAAAGCCAAATAGAGGAACAAGAGATAAATCCTGATAATTTAGACATTGAATACGACGAAAATGAAAACGTAGGTATTCAAATTCCGCAGGAAGAACTGGACGAAGTTTTCAGTAATATGCCTGATTTAGAAGAAGAGGAAGAAGAATGGAACAGGTACGGAATATCCGGTGGCGATAACGGTTTTGCCCAAGGGGTTACCTATGACGAACTAAGCTCTGTAGGAGCATTGTTCCAAAATGAAAATTTGGAACAAGCTCAAAAGGAAACAGCGGGAGCTATAGTTCAAAAATTACAGGGAACTGAATTATTCAGCCTACTGGAAAATTCCATTGAGGGTGCTTCCCGAAAAATTGCCGAGCTTTTGGATAGCACACTTTCATCTGAAACCAACGACAGTTCTTCCACTTTGCGGAAAAGTGATTTAGGTGATTTTGATATTGGGGAGTTTGTGTGAGCAAACTCCCTTTTTTGGGTTACAGGGTATCTAAATATTTGAAATTGTAATCAGTTAAATGTGAAGTTGGGGGTTTTCCATCCGGAGCATAAAACTTATGTACATTTCTATTTCTTTCCGAAATAAGATGTAAATTTTTTCTCGCTCTTGAAGCTAAGACATATAATAGCTTCTTTGAATTTTCAAGACCATTATTATCGTTAAAATGAGGAACATAGCCATCTAACAAGCCAAAACCTATAACTGTATCGTATTCTTCGCCCTTGGTGCCGTGGATAGTGGATACTGTAATTCCATCTCGCTGTCTGAATACTTTTCTGAAATTTTCAATATCACCAATATATGGATTTCCTTCATCAATCAGCCTCTGAATTCTACTTTCAGAACTTGCAAAAAATGAATTGAAATGTTCATCTAACAAAGGAAAATTGGGTAATGCAATTTTCAGTTTTTCACAGATCTGATTAAAAAAAGTCCTTAGATAAGTTAATCCATCTTTCTCGATAATCTCCAAAGAATTACAAATTCTTAAAAATTTCTTACTAGTCATATTTGAAACATCAACTCCTGTGGAATCAAGTTCATTTAAAATTTCATTGCTCCACCTTAATCTTCTTACATACATAAAAGGAGATGGTTCTGTCAATGCAATTCTTGAAACCTTGAACCAAAAATTATCAATATCCCGAGAAAACGGTGCCATCCCTGGTCCGTCAAAACTGAAATCAGGAAGTCGAATGATAAGTTTTCTTGTAATACTTGCTATGTGTACCCATTGTGGTGCAGTGATGCATATTTCATTGGGACTAATCCCTGCTTTCTCAACATTATACAATATTAACTGAGCCAATTCTTCAATTAAATTATCTACTGAAACGGAAGAGTTAAATGTGATTGAACTTGAATAATCTTTTCCATTTCCAAAGGCTACAATTGGGGTATCGAAAGTTTTATAATAATCAAAATAGCTAATAATAGCAGAGGATGACCTATAGTTTTTGTCAAGGCTTAATGGAGTCAATTCAAATCCTAATAATTTTTCTAATTCATCTTTCGGCATCGGATACCCTCCCAGTGAATCGTAAATAGATTGATTTGGATCACCTACGATCAGTGTTTTTGAAGCTCCTTTGCTTACGCTTAATATTTTGGATATAATATGATACTGTATTTCTTTGGTATCTTGATACTCGTCAATTAAAACAAACGGAAATAATTTGCACAAAATATTAGCTATAACTGGTTTTGATTTGAGAATTTCATAAGAATAAAATAAGATTTGCTCAAAATCAATTTGTCGCTTTTTTTCAAGAACTTTAAAATATTCTCCAAGAATCTTCTTTAATGAATTATGTTTACCACTATCAAGACAGGTTAAGTAAAAACCATCCGGTTTGGCAAGAATACCACAATCATAATATGTTATTTTCTCTTTCTTATAGGGGGCACATAATTCGGTTAAAATCTTCTCTGAATCAAAGGAATTGATGACCTTAAAACCGTTCTTCAATCTTTCAGAATACAGATGGTATGGTTTTAAAATCCATTCCATACAAAAAGAATGGATAGTGCCTATCCATAATTGTGTTGTATCAACGCCTAATAATTCAACTCGTTCCTTAATTTCATCGGAAGCCCTATTAGTGTAGGTTATGGCTATAACGAATTCCTTGTCTGATTTCAACCTGCTTAACTCATAAGCAATTTTGAATGTAAGGGTTCTCGTTTTACCGCTTCCGGGACAAGCAATAAGAAGTACGCTATTATCTTCAAGAATTGCATCTTCCTGTTCTTTATTGATACTGTCTTTTTCCCAAATAAACATAACTACTTCAGTTTATCTATTAGGGTTAAAATTTGGTCGTCTGGCAGTACAAGGTCAAAGTCAAAAGCTAAGTCTTTCAATTCAATTTCTCCTTTTCGATATTTTAGTAGTTCCGCTCTGCAACTTGTAAAGTCTAATGCATTATTATCTTCTAAATTTTTCTTAATTCGATAATCAATTATATCTGCAATGATATTTGGGGATGATTCTTTAGCAAAGAAAATGGCATCCATTATATAACTGGGAAGTATAGTCTTGTACGAAATATGTTTTCCTAACATTATAGCAAACCAACCTTTTCCTTCTTGTTTTGCCATCGTGAGAACACGTTTGCCATAAATAGAAACGTCAGCGTCTTCAATATCTGTCTTTGCAGTATCACGTGTATCTTGATCTACATAAACTTGTTTAATTATTTTTTTAACTTCCCATTCATTTCCTTCAGTAATAAAATCTACTTCAAAAGTATGTTTTGCATAAAAAGCCTTCACCCAAATATTGCCAACTTCAAACGCATCTAATTTTACCTTTCTAGCCAAACCTTTTTGTTTAGAACCGGCCACTTTCTTTTTATACTTTTTCAATACATCACTATCACCCACAACTTCTGTAGTGTCACAGATAGCATCATCTAAATCTGTGAGTATGGCACACTTTCTTTGTATTCGATCATTATGAAAAAGTTGAGCTACGTTTTCAAAACCTGTACTTCTAATATTTATAAGACTAATACCAAGTTCATCTAGACTTACTCCAAAAACTTTTTTAACCATAGTTGGGATTAATATTTCTTCAGCATCTCCTTCTACTAAAATTACCCCTTTAGCAAAAAGCAAATTGGTTCTCACAGCATCTAAATAGCGTTGTATCTGATTTATATTTTCAGATCCTAATCCCGTGGAAGGCTGATATACTTCAGCATAATTCAATTTTTTAGCCAAAATATTAATGTTCTCAACATTGCTTACCTCAGATATTTGTGTTGAATGTGTTGAATATATAATCTGTGTATCTCCATAATCCAGCTTATCAAATAAAGCCTTTTGAATGTGATTGTGAATATGGGCTTCAGGCTCTTCAATGATTAAAAAATTAGCAAAAGTATCTTTGGACTTTTGATATTTAAACTCTAACAGCTTTAGAGTTAAGAAAATTAGATTTGCTCCACCTAAACTCAATTCGTGAATGCCACCTTCATATTCTTCTCCAGGCTCGCCAATAAATAGCTTTAAAGATTGAAGCAATTTTTCTGCTTCGTCTGGAACGCTGGATTTTATAGATAATGATGACGGAGAATAAGTAAGTCCTACAGCATCTTGAATTGTAGATTTAATATCATCCCTAATATTTTGTACATCGGGAAGTGCTTCAATACTTTCATTCAAATCGTTAACTAAATCACTAATTGGCTTATAATCCACTTCTTTAATTTCACCACTTTTATTTTTCAAAAGTGTAAATAATGGATTAGTTCTGTTATTATGAAAATCGCTAACAACATCCCGTAAAGCTTGAATGAATGTAAAAGAGATTTCTTTAGCAACTGACATTTGATGTGGGATTTTTGACCCAAATTTTGAGGCATCTACCATGGAAGGAAAAATAACATTTTCAAAGTCACCGACCAGCTCTTTATATACTTCCGGATCATTGAAATCAGCAGTACTTTTCCCTGTAAAGAAAGTTTCGTAGTTATCATTAATAGTGATATCATTGAGTAAAGCTTGCATTCCAGCATTATCTCCTTTGGCTAATTCAGACAGCTTTTGCCTTATATCAGCTTTGGGACGAAAGAAAAGGTTATAGGTGGCCTTTTTTACATAGTCCTCTTCAGCAATTCCCGCTCCGTGAATAAATAAAGATTGAATAGCTTCTTCATCATTGAGTTCGTCAAACTCAATACTTATTATAATCCAATGACCTTTCCATTTATTCTTATCTAAAGTTCTATTAAAATCTCCTTCGGCAAGTTTGTAAGCATATTGCAAGGAAGCATCTTCTAAAAGCAATCTTATAGCCTTAAAAACATTTGTTTTTCCAGATCCATTCTCACCTATGATGGTATTAATTCCTTTCTTGAAATAGAAATTTGCATTTGCGAAATTTCTGTAATTGACGAGGCTAACTTTAGATATATACATTAAAAAATGAGGTTTATAAATTGAACATTTTCAAATGTACTAATATACTACATTTCTTCTTTCTGACCGCCACCCACAGCCAAACAATTCCTCTGACTGCCACTTTGTTATAGCGCCTTCATTTCTGAAACACCTTTGTCCCGAAAGTCCGCAAGGTGCGGGAAAACTGTAACAAATTAATGTGTTTCAATTATGAAAAAACAAGGAAAAAAAGTTCTGCTGGCAGCCGTAGCTATGCTGTCAGGAATTGGTGCGTTCGCACAGGGAAATGGTACGGCTGGAATAACCGAAGCTACACAAATGGTCACCTCTTATTTCGATCCCGCAACTCAATTAATTTACGCCATCGGTGCGGTCGTTGGGCTAATCGGAGGTGTTAAGGTGTATAATAAATTCAGTTCGGGCGACCCTGACACAAGCAAAACTGCGGCTTCGTGGTTTGGTGCCTGTATCTTCTTAATTGTGGCGGCTACCATACTGCGTTCATTCTTCCTTTAATCTGTTGCCTTATGAATTACAATATCAATAAAGGCATCGGAAGAACGGTGGAATTTAAAGGGCTGAAAGCGCAATACCTGTTCATTTTTGCTGGCGGGCTACTCGGTACGCTTATCCTCGTGATGATAATGTATATGGTTGGCGTAAACTCTTACATCTGCCTGTTCCTGGGAGCAGGCGGAGCTTCGCTTATTGTGTGGCAAACCTTTTCACTAAACAGAAAGTATGGCGAACACGGGTTGATGAAAATCGGGGCAGGAAAAAGACATCCCCGATACATCATCTGTCGCAAGCCTGTACATCGCTATTTAAAATTCACACCTAAACAAAATGCCGTATGAGAAATGTAGCTAAAACAACAACGCTGGAAAACAAATTTCCTTTGTTGGCAGTAGAAAACAATTGTATCCTTTCTAAAGATGCAGACATTACCGCCTGCTTTGAAGTGCGTTTGCCAGAACTGTTCACGGTTGCTTCTGCGGAATATGAAGCCATTCACTCCGCCTGGCACAAGGCCATCAAAACCTTACCTGATTTTACGGTCATTCACAAACAAGACTGGTACATCAAAGAAAACTATGCACCTGATTTGGCAGCCGATAATCAAAGTTTTTTGGCAAAATCCTATCAACGCCATTTTAATGAGCGACCGTTCCTAAATCACTACTGTTACCTATTTCTGACCAAGACTACTAAGGAAAGAATGCGGATGCAAAGCAATTTTTCATCGCTTTGTAAAGGTACGCTGATACCAAAGGAAATCAGAAATAAGGAAACGATACACCGCTTTATGGAGGCGGTCGCACAGTTTGAGCGTATCATAAATGATAGTGGTTTTGTAAGCCTAAAACGCCTGACCGAAGATGAAATCATCGGAACAGAAACTACACAGGGACTACTAGAGCAGTATCTCACATTATCAAAGGAAGTTGGAACACCAATGCAAGACATCGCACTCGGAACTGAAGAAGTCCGTATCGGTAACAAAAGGTTGAGCCTGCACACCTTGTCCGATACCGACGATTTGCCCGGAACAGTATCGGCTGATACCCGTTTTGAAAAGCTATCTACCGACCGAAGCGATTGTCGTCTGTCATTCGCTGCACCTGTGGGTTTGTTGTTAAGTTGCAATCACATCTATAATCAATACCTGTTTTTAGACAACAGCGAAGACAACCTGCAAAAGTTTGAGAAATCCGCAAGGAATATGCACTCATTGGCAAGGTACAGCCGTGCCAACCAAATCAACAAAGAGTGGATAGAAAAGTACCTGAATGAAGCCCATAGCTTCGGATTGTCCTCCATCCGTGCACACTTCAATATTATGGCGTGGTCGGAAGACCCTTCGGAACTGAAACAGCTAAAAAACGATTGCGGTAGTGCATTGGCACTAATGGAATGTAAGCCTCGTCATAACACCACGGACGTAGCCACTTTGTATTGGGCAGGAATGCCAGGAAATGCTGGCGACTTCCCGAGTGAGGAAAGTTTTTACACGTTTATTGAACCCGCTTTGTGCTTCTTTGCGGAAGAAACCAACTACCACAATTCACCTTCACCATTCGGGATAAAAATGGCTGACAGGCTTACAGGAAAACCTATCCATTTGGATATTTCCGACCTGCCGATGAAACGAGGTATTATCACGAACCGGAACAAGTTTATCTTGGGGCCATCAGGTTCGGGAAAATCATTCTTCACTAACCACATGGTACGTCAATATTACGAACAGGGCGCACACGTATTGTTGGTAGATACGGGTAATTCTTATCAGGGCTTATGTGAACTCATCAAAGGAAAAACCAAAGGCGAAGACGGTGTTTACTTTACTTATACTGAAGATAACCCAATTGCCTTTAACCCTTTCTATACCGATGATGGAGTGTTCGATATTGAGAAGCGTGAAAGTGTCAAAACTCTGATACTTACCCTATGGAAAAGAGATGATGAGCCGCCAACCCGTTCAGAAGAAGTAGCATTATCGAATGCCGTATCGGGATACATCGAGTGCATCAAACAAGAAGATGTTTTTCCGTCATTCAACGGTTTTTATGAGTACGTAAAAGGTGACTACCGTAAGGTATTGGAAGGAAAACAGGTAAGAGAAAAAGACTTTGACATTGCTAATTTCCTAAACGTACTCGAACCTTATTACAAGGGTGGCGAATATGATTACCTGTTGAACTCTAATAAGCAATTAGATCTCTTATCCAGACGCTTTATCGTGTTTGAGATTGATGCGATTAAAGACCACAAAATCCTCTTTCCCATAGTGACCATCATCATTATGGAAGTTTTCATCAATAAGATGCGAAGGCTCAAAGGTATTCGCAAACTCATCTTAATTGAAGAGGCTTGGAAAGCGATTGCCAAAGAGGGAATGGCAGAATACATCAAGTATTTATTTAAGACCGTCCGCAAATTCTTCGGAGAAGCTATTGTCGTAACGCAAGAGGTGGATGACATTATCCAATCCCCCATTGTAAAGGAAAGTATCATCAATAACTCTGACTGTAAAATCCTCTTAGACCAACGTAAGTATATGAACAAGTTCGATGACATACAGTCGATGTTAGGACTTACGGACAAAGAAAAAGGACAGGTACTTTCTATCAATATGAACAATGATGCAAGCCGACTTTACAAAGAGGTTTGGATTGGTTTAGGTGGTACACATTCGGCAGTCTATGCCACCGAAGTTAGTTTGGAGGAATACCTCGCTTACACGACCGAAGAAACCGAAAAAATGGAAGTGATGCAGCTTGCTGCTGAACTGGACGGCAACGTAGAACTCGCCATCAAGCATATCGCAATGCAAAGGCGTGACAAAGTAAATCAATAGTCATTAACAATTTAAAATTTCAAGAACAATGAAAAAAGTAATGTATCTGGTGTGTACGGCATTAATGCTCGCCGTTGCACCGTCAGCAAAAGCCCAGTTTGTGGTTACTGATCCTGCAAACCTGGCTTCAGGAATTATCAACTCTGCGAACGAAATCATACAGACTTCTTCGACCGTGAGCAATGTGATAAAGAACTTCAACGAAGTGAAGAAAGTGTACGACCAAGGCAAGGAATATTATGACAAGCTGAAAGCTATCAACAACCTTGTGAAAGATGCCCGTAAGGTACAACAAACAGTATTGCTTGTAGGCGATGTGTCCGAAATGTACGTGCAGAATTTTGGCAAGATGATGAACGACCCAAATTTCACACCGCAAGAATTGGTCGCTATCGGCAATGGTTATTCGGCACTGCTTAATGAAAGTACCGAACTGCTGAAAGAATTGAAGCAGATTATAACCTCTTCAAGCCTTTCGCTGAATGACAAGGAGCGTATGGATATTATTGACCGTGTGTACAAAGAGGTAAAGGATTACCACAGCCTTGTACGCTACTACACCAATAAGAACATTTCTGTAAGCTATCTGAGAGCGAAAAAGAAAAATGATGCCAAAAGAGTGCTTGAACTCTATGGAACTGCTAACCAAAAATACTGGTAAAAATGGAATGGGATAATCTTCACGAACTCCTGCGTTCGCTTTATGACGATATGATGCCGCTTGCAGGCGATATGGCGGCAGTGGCTAAGGGATTAGCGGGATTGGGGGCGTTGTTCTATGTGGCATTAAAGGTTTGGCAGGCTTTAAGCCGTGCCGAACCTATTGATATGTTCCCGTTGCTGCGCCCGTTTGCTTTGGGACTTTGTATAATGTTCTTCCCAACTATTGTTTTGGGAACCATCAATGCAGTACTAAGCCCGGTTGTAACTGGAACCCACGCCATACTCGAAGATCAGGTACTTGACCTGAACAAGCTGCAACAGCAGAAAGACCAATTGGAATACGAAGCAATGGTCAGAAATCCTGAAACTTCCTATATGGTATCAGACGAAGAGTTTGATAAGAAACTGGACGAATTGGGTTGGTCGCCATCTGATGTTGGTACAATGGCGGGTATGTATATGGACAGACAAGCCTACAAGATTGAAAAGGCGATAAAGGACTGGTTTCGCAATTTGCTGGAAATACTCTTTCAGGCGGCGGCTTTGGTTATTGATACCATACGGACGTTTTTTCTAATCGTCTTGTCCATACTCGGGCCAATAGCCTTTGCGATAAGTGTATGGGATGGTTTTCAAGCTACGCTCACGCAATGGCTCACGAGGTACATTAGCGTATATCTGTGGCTTCCTGTTTCGGATTTATTCAGCTCCATGCTGGCAAGAATACAATCCCTCATATTGGAAAGGGATATAGCAATGTTAGCTGACCCAACCTTTATCCCTGATACTTCCAATACAGTGTATATCATCTTTATGATCATCGGTATCGTGGGTTACTTCACTATTCCAACGGTAACTGGCTGGATTATTCAGGCAGGCGGTGCAGGAAACTTTACTCGTAACGTAAACCAAGCGGCAATGAAAACCGGAAACATTGCTGGAGCAGGTGCAGGTTCAACGGTTGGAAATATTGGCGGTAAGCTGATGAATAAATAAACAATTAATCATTAAAGAAAATGGAATTTAAAACGCTAAGAAATATAGAAAACAGCTTTCGGCAGATACGTTTGTATGCCATTGTGTTTGCTGTTCTCTGCATTGGCGTGGTGGGATATGCCGTATGGCAGTCCTACCACTTTGCAGAAGAACAACGCCAAAAAATCTATGTATTAGATAATGGCAAATCTCTAATGCTTGCCCTGTCGCAGGATGCAAGCATCAATCGTCCCGTAGAAGCAAGGGAACACGTTAGACGTTTCCACGAGCTTTTCTTCACGCTTGCACCTGATAAGAATGCTATCGAAAGCAATATGAGCAGAGCATTTAACCTTGCGGATAAAAGTGCTTTCGATTATTACAAAGACTTATCGGAAAAGGGGTATTACAGCAGGATTATTTCGGGTAACGTACAACAACGCATAGAGGTAGATAGTGTTGTCTGCAAATTCGATACTTATCCGTATGCAGTGCGTACCTACGCTAAACAGTTTATCATCCGTTCGAGCAACGTAACCAAACGCAACCTTATTACTTCCTGCTATCTCGTGAACTCCGTTCGTTCAGACAACAATCCGCAAGGCTTCAATATCGAAAAATTTGCGGTTATGGAAAACAGGGACATCGAAGTCATCGAACGCTAAAATCAATCTTATGGAAGCATTATCAGATTTAAACACATTCACAAAAATCCTGACTGATAAAGGATATAGTGGATATTTTCATACGCAAGGTGCGTATGCCGGAAAGCTGAAAGACAGTATCAGCGAGTACCTCGAAAGCTGCCAAAAAGGTGCAGACAGTTTACCTAAACAAGATTTATTGTTGACAGGCTACCTACAATGGTCGGGCGATGACAAGCCCTATATAGAATGTAGTATGTGGGTAAAGTATTTGAATGGTAAATACTCGCTTAGCCGAATGGAAATAGCCAAGAAAGACAGCTTTGGGCAATTGCTCAAAAAAACGGAACTGGCAAACCTGTCTGTAATAACCGCACCTAAATTAACAGAAGCGGTTGCATTAGTCAATGATGAGCCGAAGCAAAAGGTGGGTAAAAGCCCTAAACGTTTCAAGTTATAACACAGAAATAGTAAGGTTATGAAAAAATTAAGAGCAAATATGGATAGGTATTTTGATAAGCTCGAAGAACGTTGGCAGGCATTACCAGTTCGTAAACAGCATCAATACATGCTGTACTTTTTTGTAGGATATCTCTTGCTGACTGCTGGGGTTATTGGCAAAGTAGTGTACGATACAGGTAAGTCCGATGATGAAATCAACATCAGACATATCAAAAACCCTATCCTTAAAGAAAATGAAAGTCCTGCAAGACTTCAGGACACAGTATCAACAATTTTAAAAAGTAGGATTTATGAAAGATAATGAGAACAAAAAATCGGTTGTTCGGGTAACTGAGGGAAACCCGAAAGAAACCGCTGATGTGCTGCAGAACGGCACACAGAATAATAAGGAAAAGCTCAAAAAGCCCTTAATTTTTGGCTTAATGGCGATTGTCTTCGTGGGTTGTATGTACCTTATATTTAAACCATCCGAAGAAAAAAAGACAATCGAAAACGTCGGGTTAAACGATGCAGTACCAGAAGCTACGGGTGCAGGAATGCCTGCCGATAAAGGCAAGGCTTACGAGCAGGAAATGCTCGAACGCAAAGAGCAAGAAAAGCGCAATGCTCTTGCAACGCTTTCCGACTACTGGAATATTGAAGACAAGAAAGATCCGACCGATGAGCAGTTTCCTAAAGATGAGGAAAACAACAGTTTTGGTAGCAGAAATTCAGGAAGCAACGGCAATCCTGCATTGAACAGTTACCATAATGCACAAAGTACATTGGGTTCATTTTATCAGAATGATAATTCAGAAACAATGGAACTCCGCAAGCAAATTGACGAGATGAAAGAAAAGCTGGCAGAAAAAGATGTACCACCTGTAGCTACCGTTGACGACCAACTCAAATTAATGGAGAAATCTTATGAGATGGTGGCTAAGTATCTTCCGCAAAATGCCAATACCGGAAATGTTGCTCACACCAACGGTGCAACGCCTGCTGCTTCGGGTGCTAATCAAAAGGAGCAATTTGTATCGTTCACACCAACAAGAAAGAACATTGTATCAGCCTTGTACCGTGAACCGTCGGACAGTGCATTTGCAGCCGATTGGAGTCAAACAAAGAACCGTGGTTTTTATACGGCAGGTACTACAGAACAGGCAATACAGCCTAAAAACAGTATCAAAGCCTGTGTACACGAAGCCCAAACGGTAGTTGGTGAAACAGGTGTGCGTTTACGACTGTTAGAACCTGCTAAAACACCTCAGCGTACCATTCCAAAAGGAACGATTGTAACGGCAAATGCCAAATTTCAGAACGGCAGGTTACAGTTAAAAATAAGCTCGGTAGAACTGGAGGGTAATATCATTCCGGTAGATATTACCATTTATGATTTGGATGGACAGCAAGGTTTGTTTGTTCCATACTCACCTGAAAGAAATGCGGTTACAGACATTGTAGCCAATATGGGGAATGCCACGGGATCGAGCTTCAGTATGAGTTCTACTCCTGGACAGCAGATCACTTCTGACCTCAGTAAAAGTGCGGTGCAAGGTATTTCAGGTTATTTCGCCAAAAAGGTAAGAACGCCAAAGGTTACGCTGAAAGTAGGGCATCAGGTCTTCCTTGTATCTAAAAAATAATGTTGAACCCAAATAAATAAAACAATGAAAAATCATTTAAAAACCTTTTGGGCTATAGCCCTGATATTCGGCTTTGCCGTACAATCTTATGCACAAGATAGCATCAAAACACCGCTTACATTGGGCAAGATAGAACCTTACAAATTGGAAGTTACCTACGATAAAACTTCGCACCTGATTTTTCCGACTGCCATTCGTTACGTGGACTTGGGTAGTGAGTACCTGATTGCAGGGAAAGCCGAAGATGCGGAAAACGTTTTACGTGTAAAAGCATCGGTAAGGGATTTTGAGCCTGAAACCAATTTTTCTGTTATCACGAATGACGGACGCTTTTATAGCTTCAACGTGTATTACAGTTCCTATCCCGAAGCATTGAGCTACAATTTACAAACGATGCAGAAAGCGGTGGATAAAGCCAATGGAAACGAGGTGCTCTTTGAAGAACTGGGCAACAATTCTCCATCATTGGCAGGCTTGTTATTAGAAACCATTTACAAGAAAGACAAACGTGTTGTAAAGCATATCGGGGCTAAAAGTTTCGGCATCCAGTTTATCCTCAAGGGGGTTTACATACACAACGGCAAATACTATTTCCATACGGAATTGAGAAACCGTACCAATGTGCCTTTCGAGATTGATTTTATCAATTTTAAAATAGTGGATAAAAAAGTAGCCAAACGCACTGTAGTACAAGAACGCTCTTTAATTCCTTTGAGAACTTACAAACCATTGGACGGCATTGCTGGAAAATCGACAGAACAAAACGTATTCCTGTTAGACCAGTTTACCATTGCCGATGACAAGGTACTACTGATTGAAATTTTCGAGAAAAATGGTGGTAGGCATCAAACGCTGCAAATCGAAAATTCAGATTTAATCAAAGCCAGTTTGATTAACGATATGCACCTGAAATTTTAATAACCCTTTAAATCAGCAATAGAAAAATGAAAAAGTATATCTATACCGTGATGCTCGTTTTAATGGGTATCACTTCAAGCCAGGCACAACGAATGTTGCCTAAGCAAAAAGGATTAGAAATAAATGTTGGTGTATTATCCGATGATAAAATCGGGAATGATTATTACATCAGTGTAGCAATGACCGTAAACGGTAAGAACGGTAATTATCAGCTTTGGGCGTTAGAATATACCCACCAGTATCACGATTATAAAGACCTACGCATACCGCAAGAAATCTATTCCGCAGAGGGCGGTTACAGCTTCTTTTTGTTGGGTGACGCCCGAAGAAATGTCATGCTAAATTTAGGAATAACAGGTGTGCTAGGTTATGAAACCATCAATCGTGGCGAAGCAATGCTATATGACGGTGCGAAGATACTGAGCGAGGATAATTTTATTTACGGAGCAGGTGGTCGCCTCACTTTTGAAACGTATCTATCCAATCGTTTTGTATTAGTCCTGCAAGGGCGTACAAAAGTGCTTTTGGGTACGGATTTACAACAGTTCCGACCGTCGGCAGGTGTGGGATTAAGGTTTAACTTTTAAAACGTAAAAATGATGATAGCAATATTCAATAAATTCAGAACAGGGCTACTGCCATTCTATGTATTTCTGGCGATCCTCACAGCATCGGTTACTTTGGTATCTTGTAGCAAAGATGATGAACTTGAAATACAGAACAATTTTCCTTTCGAAGTCAATGTAATGCCAGTACCTAAAGATGTTGCCAATGGGCAGTCGGTAGAAATACGCATCACCATAAAGCGTACAGGTAATTACAACAATACACAGTATTTCCTCCGCTACTTCCAGTTTGACGGTCAGGGAACGTTGCAATACTACAATGAACCGCCGTATCTGCCGAATGATTTGTATTCGTTACCAACTGAGCAGTTCCGGTTGTATTACACCTCAACGTCCACCGTTTCACAATCCTTTGATGTTTGGATTTCGGACAGCTTCGGGAACGAAAAGAAGATAGTTTTTCAGTTTAACAGTAGTGATTAAAGAAATAGAAGTCCTGTCCAATGTGGCAGGACTTCTTATTTTACTCCGTCGGCATTTTGTGTTTTTGTAATGTAGTGAAACGATATTTTTCGTAAATTCAAACAGTGGAAATAAAGTGTTTTTATTATGGTTTCATCATTGGTTATTGGGATACTATTTTTGGTTTTAGGCTTGGGACTTCGTTACTGGATTAACCGGAGAAAGTTCTACAGACGAAGCCCTATGGGAGCTGAAGGCTTTTCCTCCTATGAAAAGTTGGTTGGTATTAAGTTTATTGAAAAGGTTGGTAAATGGATAGCTTATGCATTGATTATCTTTGGACTATTGTCATTATGGGTTTATTCCCGTGAGAAAAATGAAAAGGAAAAACAAAACGTAGAGATACAAAAACCAATATAAGTAGTTTAAAAAAGAAAAATTATAGAATGACAAAATCCTTTGATGACATAACCCTACGAAACATATCTGATATTATTTCAAATATGCTCACACATACCAAAATTACAGAACATTTATCTAGTGCTGGTATTTCTCAATCTCAATATGGCACAAACAAAACAGACAGACTATTTTATGCTTTAAAAGAAAGACAAGTACAAGACAGATGTGGAAATAATATATTGGCATTTGTCGTTAGGTTATTAAATCCAAAAAGATACAATTCCGAAGACGAATTTGAAAAAGATAGAACAACTATCAATGAAAAACTTGTTTACGAAGGGATAGAAATTGATATAAGTGGACAACCCCGAAAAGTTGACAAGGCTAAAACCATTTCAGAAGCTAAAGGTAGGTCACTTAAAATCAAAGAAAAAGTACACGGCATTGGAGTTCATTCAGAAATCTTACCTTACTGTGAAGCTGAATGGTTAAAGGAAAATTATTTTCACGCTATACTCGAAATTACAAAAAGTGTCGCAGAAAGGCTTAGACAAAAAAGTGGCTATACTTCAGACGGAGCTGATCTAGTTGATGATTGTTTTGCGTTGGGAAAAGAAAAAAAACCTATGCTTGCTTTTAATACTTTAAATAATCAAAGTGAGGAAAGTGAACATAAGGGCTTTGGAAACTTCTGTAAAGGATTTTTTTCTATGTACAGAAATCCAAAAGCGCACAATCCAAAAATATTTGAGGATACGCAACTCTCACAAATGACAGAAGTTTTGGTTGTAGCAACAATAATTCACAATAAACTTGATAACACTTATAGAACAGGACTTAAATAATAAATAAAATTTGATAGGGAGTGTAAAGTGAGAGACTAATATTTGTTGACTTTACCTTTTTTACCGTTAATAAATACTGTTTCATCCATTAGAGTTCCGTCCACTCGAAATCTCGTCCAAACTCCTGTTTTTATGTCGTTGTCAAGCGAACCTACTTGCAGAAGTTTTCCATTTTCACGATACCATTTCCATTCTCCTGTCATTTTCCCTTTTACATATTTACCAATAGCTTTTAATCGTCCATTTGCAAGAAAGTATCTCCATTCTCCGTTTTTTTCTCCGTCCTCAATATTACCTTCACTGGAAAGAGAACCATTCTTGAAATATTCCTGGTGAACCCCTTGTTTAAGTTTTCCGTCTTTGTCAAACTTACTATTGTCCATTTTCATATTTACAACTGTTTTGTTTACAATCTGAAATTTAATAATGTCTCATTACAATGTCCTTATCAGCGATTTGTTGTTTGCTCTCGCATCGGTTCATAATAAAATACAGTTGCACCTGAATTTAGCGATTTTATCTTAATAAGTTTCAACATAATTCTATCCGTGATTTGGTCAAAAAGCAATAGCCCTTTCCCTTCAATAATAGGGTGGATACAAATTTGTAATTCGTCAATAAGATTACTGTTTAAAAGCTGAGTAATCAAGCTCCTGCTTCCAATAAGAATGTTTTTGCCTGCTTGTTGCTTGAGTTCCAAAACTTCTTCATCAAGAGGTCTTTTTGCAAGTTCTGCACTTTTCCAATCGGTGTCTTTTAATTTGCTGGAAAAAATAAGTTTTTGAATTTTGTCTATTGAAATTGCAAAGTCGTCCATTGATTTTTTACCTGAAGGATTTTGCATTAGTGTTTGCCAAAACTGCATAAGTTGGTAAGTTGTCCGTCCATATAAAATTACTCCCGCATTATTTAATAGGTCAGAATAATGTTGGTGCAGTTCTTCGCTAGCAACTCCTGTCGTGTGGTCGCAAACACCATCAAGTGTCATATTGAATGCTGCAATTACTTTTCTCATATTTTCTTTTTTGACAGTATGTTTCGTCCGTTGCCCTATAATAATTACATCAGTCGGGGCTTTGTGTTTGGGTGGTTTAGAAGTGCAAAGCTGTCAATAAGCATTGAACTTGAATAAGCACAAGGCTTCAAGTTTGTACGTCACCCCACTGGCGTAAAACACATTTTATAGCCAGTACCTCTATTAATCATTCTCGTTAAACAAGTAAATCCCTTTATTTTTTTCCAAGTTGTCTTTTACGAACCATGATATTCTCATACTGTCTTTAACATATGTTGGCGCGTCACCTGGAACAGAATAACTACACAAGTCCCAGGTGTAATGTGGAAATATGTCCAAAAAATTCTTAATCGCTTTTTCTTTTTGCAATCGTCTAAATGGATTGCTAAATGCAAGATTAAAACCTTTCTCTAATGTCCACGACTTACTTACTTTTTTAGAATAATATTCGTTGTGTTTGAAATATTGATTTGTAAAAATTACTAAATCAACATTATTGTATTTACTTCTGTCCGCATAACTTTCAGGTGTAAAAAGTCCTTGGTCGGCAAATAAATAATAATGCCATTTTTGAATGTCTCTCTCATCGTCACAACCGACAAGCAAAATGTTTACTTCATTCTCATTCGGTGTTGGATTGAATTTTTCGTGTGCAAGTTCAAGAAACCCTTTTAGGTTATTGTCCATATTTTTAGCATCTAAATGAGGCTTGGTTTGCTCGCCCTTTTTTTCCATTCCTTCATCTAATGCCTTTGATATAACTTCTTTCGTTTCTTGTCGGTCGGGAATTCTGCCAATTGTTTCATACTTAAAAGCGTCCTGATTGTCAACTGTCTCTTTTGCTACAAAGTCAGAACATTTTACCTCGATATTGTATAAATAGGATTTGTCTGTAAACTGAACGTCAACGTCCTTGTCATTGTTAGGATTTATTTTAGCTTCAACTTTTAGATTTTCATTATGCTTTTCAGCAAAATATCTGACAGTTGCAGTTTCAACAGCATACTGAATAAATGTCTTTGGCAAAAATGCTTGTTGTTTGACAAGCATTTTTTCAACTAACCAAAACTTGAACTCCTTCTCAGTCATTACACTTTTTAAAATTGTTGCTGCTTCTAAAAACTCATCGTAATAATGGCTTTCGTCCTGTCGAGACTTAACAAGGTAATGGTCTGCTAAATTTAAAATTGTGTCAAGCTGTTTATTTATTTCTTCCATTGGTCTGTTTTTTTTAGTATTGGCTATAACTCTTAAATATACACATTACGAATATCCTTCAGTAACGTTTATCTTTTTCAAATTTACAGAATAATTCCTCTCGTAATTAAAATCATACGCCAAATGTCGCCTTTCAAAGCCAATGACTACATCATAAACTAAACCCCTTAAAGTCCGTCGTAAATTCAACTTCCACAGCAAAACAGAGCAAAAATGGAAGTTATCGCAATACAGAAATCCGCATTGGATGAAATGAAGAATGAGCTAAAGGAACTTTTGGAAATGACCGAAAGTACCACAAGAAAATACGTCCCGATTTTCAAAGAAGAAAAATGGCTCGATAATCAGGAAGTATGTTTGATGATGAATATTACCAAGCGGACTTTGCAGACCTATAAGGACAAAGGGCTATTGCCATATTCCAAACTAAACCGTAAGAATTATTATAAACGCTCGGATGTACAGACTTTGCTCGAAGCTGGACAACCGTACAATACTGTCGAAAATGGATTTATTCACGAATGACAATGAAGAAATCATTGCCCATCAGGAAATGATAACGGAGCTAAGAAACCGTATCGAAAGTATATTGAAGAACTATCGTCCTGTTATGAACGGAGAAATCTATTTGTCGGGGCAAGATGTATGTGACCTATTGCACATTAGCAAGCGTACTCTGCAACAATATAGAGATGATAAAATCCTGCCTTTTATTCAAATTGGCGGCAAAATCATTTTTAAACAGTCGGATATACTTTCTGCACTGGAACTGAATTACATATCTATATAATTCAAACTGTAAACTAACTTTTGCTCTGTATTGTCATTAAGTATTGGAACGACTTTAGTATATTTGTAACAACATATAGAAAAATCTTAAAGTGTTTTTGCTTTAAGTCCCACATTGAAAACTGGTAATTTTTAAGACTACGGGACAAATAAGGAAGAACGCTCATGCCAAAAGGCGTGGGCGCTCGCTTATTCGTAGTCGGGTATACCAGTGCCTCAATGTCGGTAAGTGTGGTTGCCTGCGCTTTGTTTTTTGCAGTCCTCCATAATTTAAAAAACGATGGTATGGATACTGAAAGAAAAACCCAGCACACTAGCATTGCATTTATCAACGATAAAAACCCGGTTATAGATGTTATTAGTAAAGATCTCCTAACTTTTGGATTTGAAATATTATTCAAATCAGAGAATATTGAAGATGGATTAGCTCATCTATGTTCTTTAAAATCGCCTCCCCAGTTTTGCATTATCGACCTTGATTTCTACGATAAAAGTGTATTAGCACAGCTTCTAGATTTAAAAAGCCAATTTCCAACATTAAAGCTGATTCCTCATAGTGATATTGATGAGGAAGAAACAGTAAATGCACTTTTGAAAATTGGTTTTGCAGCCTATTTACTTATTGGTAGCGATGCAGATGATTTTAGAAAAGCCATTGAAGTAGCGGTCATGTAACTCTTAGCAAGGATTTTACTAAACTTCATATATAATACTGGTTATTTTGTTATTATCTAAAGTAATCGTCATTTGTTCATATTTAAGATTGAATTTATTTCCTTTATCAACTGAAGGTGGAAAATATTTTATACCAATGGTGACATTGGGCAAATTAAAATTCCATGATGATCTAATTTTAAAATCTTTACCATATAGTTCTTGTTCTGAAGAACTAAGGTATTCTTTGAATTTTGAAATTCCTTCGACCTCAAAAATGGTTTTCCAATTCTTACGTTTCTCAAAAATTGTATGTTCGTCAAGATGTTTCAGAATATTACTTTCATCGGAGCTATTACAAGCTTTTATAAAATCACGGATAATTTTTCGAGGTAGCTTTTGAATTTCTCTAACTTCTTTCTTTTTGTTTTCAAGATAGATGCTAAAATCACTTTCTACAACTTCGGACATTTTACTATATCCCCATTGGAAAGCTTCTATATGAGATTTGTAAAGTTTATCTTTTAAAATCTCTGCCTTATTAGCCTCATTATTAGTTTTGAAATCATCTAACAATAAGAAACCTTTTTCATCAGTGGCTTTGTTGATGCCATCCACAATATTGATAAAGTAATATTGTTCTTTGTCTTCAAATAAAACTTTGATTTTAGGACTGAACTTTTCAGGTTTACTTGCAGAAGTTTTTACAAGATACTTTGTTTCATTTAATGGGTTTTCAATCCGTCTTCCCCAACCATCAGTGGATAATTCAGATTGGTATCGAATTATTTGAATTCTTATTTCTTTTCGCCCTTTTTCAAGATCTGTAGTAAATTCATATCCTGGGAAACTATCGAGAATTGCTGTATCCAGTTCCCATTCTTCATAATCACTCGTAAAATTTATTTGATAACTAAATTCATATTCCCGTATGTAAATCGGAAATTGAAATTTGTTTTCGACAATTTTTTGTTTTATTAAATCAATATCAGACTTTCTGTTTACTGTTATTGAAATTTCAGTTTCTATCATTACTTTGATTTAGCGATTTGGAATTATTGACAAATTTCAAATTTAATCAATTAGAAATTGTTTGATAGCTTACAAAAAAAACAAAAGTCAAAATTAACCAAGCGACGTTCTTTTGCTTCTTTTCTTTGGTCGCAGATGTGAAAAGAAAAGAAGTTCTTGCCAAAAGCAAAGAAAGGGATAGTGAATATCCCTCATAAAAATCGCAACCTGTTTGATAAAATGGCGAAGCATACATTTTAACCAAAGTGGTTGCGTCAATTTAAAATGCAAAAAGATGGTTCCGACCATCGGAAGGATCTGTCTTTTTGCTGCCAGCCCTATACTTTAGGGCTGGTAAATTTTAAAAAGAATTTATGTTTACAATTTTGCGTTCAAGTAGGGTTTCCAATATTTCGCTATCGCTTTCATGTTCTTCGCCCTCAAAATGATAGATGTCTGTTTCTTCGTCATAATGATATTGTTCAAAATCCTCGTCTTCCAAATAAATATCCATGAGTAGCTTGTTAGAAAATGTTGCCCTGCCATATACAAGATTGCTTATTTCCTCATAGTCCTGTACAAAATCCACTTGGTAGTATTCTGCTATCTTTTGGACAATTTCAATATTGGGTGACCATTTGGTTTCGTACTGAAAAATCCCTTCATCACCCTCGTTCCAATAGATATTGAAGAAATAACCGCCGTTGTCATTGGGAACAAATTCGGGTAATTGTCCTTGTTCTTCACTTTCTTCCTTATTTTTCATTGCTTGAAAAAGTTCCTGTATTCCTGTGATTGCTTCGGGATTTCCCTCGAAAACAATCGTATTACTGCACCAATTTGCCATAATGATTTGTTTTTAGTAGGCTACCACCGATTAAGGCGGTAGCCTGTTGTTATTTAATTAAGGTTTAGGATTTCCGTACCGTCCAAAGCAAATGCAGTACACAATTCAAATGCTTTCTGTGATTTGAGTTGGGCAGTCCCACCCAATACAATGCTCTGCAACTTGGCTTCATCGTTCTTGTAATTTCTTACGTTTTGATAGTAGCCTGTAACAGCGTTGTACGCTCCGAACAAAGTACCTTTGGTGGTATCCATTTGCTGGGTGTCACTTATCATAGCATAAGCAAAAGCATCTTCAACGGTATTTTTAAACAAAGTGGAAATTTCGTCTTCCGCACCTTTTTTGATAAGGTCAAGCGTTTCTTTGTTCGGGCAAAGTGCTAATTGGATTAGCTTTTTAACCTCTCGGTCTGATACTTTTACCTTTGTCCATTCGTTGAAAATGCCCTCCAATTGGTTGCTCAATGTATTTGCCAGTCCCATAATCTTGTGAGCATTCTCAATACGCTGTTTTGCCCCCGAAGTGTGTTTGATACGGACTACATTGGTCATACTGCGTAACGAAGCATTCAGCGTATTTTGGCATACGATGCGGATAGGTGTAAATGCGGCTGTGATACTTCCGCTACCATCGTGCGAGGTGGTTAAGAAAATGTATTTTTCTGTTACATCATCGCCATTACCTACACGTATATAATCGGGCAGTTTGGCTGTGATAAAAATGCGTTCTCCGTTGCCTAATGCTCCTGCGGTTTCATAGAAAATACCTTCGCCACCGCCTACAATAGCATCAAAGAAATTGAAGGCTTCACGGTTTTGTACAATGTGATAATCTTTACCCACTACGCCCAATACCGCATTGTTATCGGTGCGTATATTGGCGAAATAGTTAGGTACTTCCAATTCACTACTGCCTATCTCTATACCGTTAGGCGTTTCGATAATACCCGAACCTTTGGTAAATAGTGGGGACTTTACGACTTCGTAGTCTAAGCCTGCGTGCTTGATAGCTTCCTCACTTGTTGGGTATTGCTCCACAATTTGCCCTAAACCGTGCCACGCTTTTTGTTGTACGCTAAAGAATGAATAACGTCCTGTTCTCTCGTTGAAATTGATATTATGTGCCATTTTGATAAAATTTTGATGTTTGAAAAATGATTGAATACTCGTTGTTAGAATGGGAGGTCGTCTTCTGTTCCCTGTGCTGTAAACTTGTTGTTCTTGGCTTGTGCAGTAGCTTGTACGGTTTCGGCTTTCCTACTACCTCCGTGTAGTTTGATATTTGAAGTATGGAAATTCAGCCCTGCTCTTGGCTCTCCGTCTTTGCCTGTCCACGCCCTTGTGCTTACCCTGCCTGTGAGTTCTACCAAAGTACCTTTTGTGAGCAATCTTGCCACATTTGCAGTTAGCCAATAGGCACAATCGAAATAGGTTGTTTGCTCTATGCGTTCGCCTTGTTTGTTTTTGTAGCTGTCGTTGGTGGCTACTGAAAAGTTTACTACCTGTTTTTCGTTCGACAATGTGCGTACTTCCGCATCTTTTGTCAGTCTTCCGATGATGTTCATAATCGTCCTGTTTTAAAAGTTTTACATTTTGTTACGTTCGCTTTTCTCGTTCCTGCTTCCTGTTGTGGCTTGCTTCGTTTCGTAAATTTTTCCAAAAGAAAAACCGGAAAAAAGAAAGCAGATAATCCAAGCGGGCTATGCGGAAAAACCAAAAGGAAACGGAATAAGTCCCAGAGGGTGGCAAGGCAATACAAACAACTCGGCGAAGCCATCATTTTGCCTTGCCATTATGCCGTAGTCTTTTGGTTGGGCAGGTGCGGTGGCAGCCCGCTATAACTTAGCTGCCTTTTTACCGGTTGATTGTGGAAAATTATTCCCTAATAAACTTTATGGGATAAATAACCAGGCTATGAAAGCCTGTGATAGAGATTTGAAAAATGTAAGATCAAGGGATAGCAGGGTGGCTACTTTTTTCAAATTTCTATCTATTAAGTAGCATATAAGCTCTTTTACAGTATGGGTATTGTGTGGAGGAATGTAAATGTGCTTTGGCTACAAAAAATAAGGGCATAAAAAAAGCAGAACCGTTAAGTTCTGCTCTATTGTGAGGTAATAAAAATCAATCAGATTACCGCTAAAAATGCTTCTTCCATAGCCTGAAATTTTGGGGCAACTAAATCCATATCCTTACTAATTTTTTGGCTGGTGATTTTGGCATAAATCTGTGTGGTCGAAATATTTTTATGCCCCATCATTTTACTAAGGCTTTCAAGCGGTACACCCTCTGTCAAAAACATGGTTCCGAAAGTATGTCTTGCTGTATGAAATGTTACTTTTTGTTCTGTAACAATCTCTAATTCTTTAATAAGTTTATCTATATGACTATTGCAAATTTTGTTTGTGGGAACGGGAAAAAGAGCCTCATTTCGGGTAACACCTTTGTATTTTTCAATAATCCTTTTGGGTATTTCCATCAATCGTACATTTGAAGCAACATCAGATTTCTGTCTTCGACTTATAATCCATTCGTGACCATCAAAAAAGGATTGGATATTACTTATTTTAAGATTTTTAATATCTATATAGGATAAGCCAGTGAAGCAACTGAATACAAAAAGGTCTTTTACAAGTTCATACGTTTGTTTTGAGGGGGTATGCATCAAAAGGAATTCGACGTGTTCTTTAAGTAAATAACTGCGGTCATTTTCCTTCATAGAGATTTCATAATCTTCAAAAGGATTTTTCCTGATAAGACCGCTTTTTACGGCGATTTCTGCAACACGGTAAAGGGGCATCGTATATACCCAAACAGTATTATGGGAGCATTCTTTATCTATTCTAAGGAAGAAATCAAATTCTCTGATAAAATCACAGGTCAATTCCCGAAACGCCATATCATCACGATGATACCTACTTTTTATAAATTCTTCGACATGGTTATAGACAATCTTGTATTTATAGTACGTGCTGTCCGCTCGTTCTCCTTTTGCCACCATTTTTCCAAAGTCTTCATTGTTCTTTTTAAATACTTTCAGCAAAGAGTCTTCCATAACACCAACACCGAAGAAGGCAAGCTTTAACTTTTGTGCTGTAACAAATCCCTCGTGTTTGAGCATATCTTCATATAGAGTATCAATACGCCCCCGTATATTATCCAGTTTTTGGTTAACGCTCAAAGCAATGGCGCTCTTGCCCTCAACTCTTCCATATTTTAAATCCCAATTTTTGGGATTGATTTCTAACTTTGTTCCCAAAGTTTTAGCTATTCCATCAATCGTAATACGTGCCATAATTGGTGCATTACCATTCTTTTTTAGTTCGTTCTTTTTCAGGTAGAAAAGCAGTTTGAACGTGGACTTTTTTGTCTGTTCCATAACTCAAATGTTTAATGTTTAAAATTAAATTATATTGAGTTACAAGGGAATATGAAAAAGAATGCAAAACATTGAAATATAGTCAGTTAAAACATATAATCACCTTTGTTAATCGGTAACGAATTAGTAACCTAACATTGTATTTTCAAGTCTAAAACGTATCAGACATGGAGTTCCAAACTAAGACTACTCTTTTATAAAGCATTGTTTAGCAACGGTTTTAATCGTTTTGCTTATTTTTGCTTTTTACTAATCTTTTTAGTGGAAAAAAATCAGTTTCAACAAAAATTATAGAATTCATTTTTCAATCAGAATAGAAGTAAATTACGTGTTAAGATGGATTAATTTTAAGAGAGGAGGAAAAAAATACCTGAAAAACGAGAAGTTTTAAATATTTTTGAGGGTAAATATAGAATCAGAATTTGTAATTTGGGCTCAGAGAATAAAAAACAGACTCAAACTGTTTTAGTCCATATCATTTAAAAATTAAAAACCAGATGAATACTATTTGTGCATTATGTGGAACTCCGCTAACGTCTACCGACATGCTCGTTGGGAAAAATAAACTTGCAGATGGCGGTTACTTGTGTGCTGAATGTTTTAATAAAGCAATTACGATCAATAGAGACCTCACCAATAATCTACACCAGTTCTATTTTGCTGAAATAACAGGGATGTTCCTTAAAAGTAAAATTGATGCAAGTCAGAATCCGGGAAGTTCTCCTTACTCAGGAGCGAGTAATTATGAATATGATGCTCCCACCAGATTAGATGAAATAAAAGATCAGATTGTAGCCCTTAAAGCCAGATTGAGCGTTTTGGCCAATGAAGAAGTAAATGAACTGGATAAAGTTCTGGATCAAAATGAAAAATTGATGGCCATTGCAGAATGTATAAATCTTCATAATAACAGAGAAGGAATTATTTTTTCAACCCAATGGAGAGTGATTTTCATGGATAAAAAATTCCTGGGTGGCGTTGTGAAAAATGAATATACCCATAAAGATATTACTTCTCTGGATCAGGTTGAAAACCTTTTGTACTCCGTATTAAGAGTTAATACAAGAGGAGGTACTGTTGAGTTTAAACTGCATAATAAAAGTGATGGAAGATCATTCTGTGATATAGTAAACGGACAGATCAGAGAACCGGAAAGACCATCCCATCAACAAGCAGCACAGCCACAGTCATTCTTTCAAAATGCTCAGAACACGGCACCTCAAAGTATATCCAACCAAAGTGCATCTAATACACCAAAAAGTTCCTCAGAAGATATTTTCGAGCAACTGGAAAAACTTGGGAAACTAAGGCAGATGGGTGTTTTAAGTGAAGAAGAGTTCTCAATTCAGAAAGCGAAATTATTGGAAAGACTTTAAAAATGTAACAATATAGGCTACATTTTAATGATGATTTAAAATAAGTTAAATATAAACAGCTCATAATTGAGAATATAGGTTGATACAAAACAGAACGGTAGTTGTTATCTATTCTGATTAAAAAACTTTTAAACATAAAACTGGAATGAACACAAGTTGTGCTCTTTGTGGAATACCTTTAACACCTATGGATACCGTTTTGGGAGAGAATAAACTTTCAGATGGTGGAATCTTATGCAACAAATGCCTGAATAAAGCAACCGTTATGAATAAAGATTTGGTGAATAATCTTATCAATTATTGCTTAACAGAGATAAGGGATTTAGTATGGAGGGAAAGTATTGAGAAAGCTGAAGAAATTGAAGAAGAACCTGTAGTAGAGACTTCGGTATCCCGTACCACTATAACATTCTCTCATACGGTTCGGTTTTCCATTGATAAGGCAAAACCTAGGAGATCAGAAGAAATTAAAGAACAGATTCTTGCTTTAAACGCTATACTCAGTGCATCTGTGAACAATGAAGTGGATGAACTGGTGAATATTCTAAATACAGATGAAAAGCTTATTGCGATAGCAGATACAAAGTATTTACATAACAAGATGAACGGACTTCTGCTAGCAACACAGCATAGAGTGGTTTTTCTTAACAAAGGCTTTTTTGGAAATCTATATCAAAATGAATTTCAATATCAGGATATTAATTCTATTTTATATGACCCGGAAGAAAGTTCGAACCAGGTAAAAATGCTTATCAATGGATCTCAGGCTGATTTCATATTTAAAAATAAAAATAATGCCCAACTATTTTGTGAAGCGATAGAAGATTATGCAAACAGTTCCAAAAACCAATTAAAACCAAGCGCAACACATCCGGAACCAAAATCTCCTATATTTAAACCAGAGCCACCACAAAAAGAAGACCCTTCAACAGTTTTTGATAAGCTCGAAAAATTAGGAAGATTGAAAGAAAGCGGAATCTTAACCGATGAAGAATTTGCAGAGCAGAAGAAAAAACTTCTGAATAAATTATAAAAAAATAAAAAATGAATAATAGTTGTTCATTGTGTAGTACCGAATTAACCTCTATGGATAAGCTTCTGGGCGAAAATAAGCTTTCAGATGATGGTGTATTATGCAATAAATGTTTAGATAAAATAAGTTACATCAATCAGGAAGTACTGTATAATCTTAATCAGTTCAATATTGATGATATTCATCGTATCGTTCAGAATAAAGATACAGAACAAAACTCCCTTGCAGTAACAACGCAGGAAAACCTTCCTATGGCTGTAGCTGAAGAACCTCAACATATTTCTAAGGAAGAATTTAAAAGGAGAAAACAAAAGATAAAAGCTGAACTGGAAAAACTGAATGCCAACCTTTCCGTATTTACAAAAGGAGAGGTTAAAGAATTGCCTTCTCTGATTCCCGAAGATGAGAAGATTTTAGGCATTACAGATGCTCAGTTTGTCAATACACTGGCTGCAGGAATACTGGTGGCAACCTCTAAAAGAATGATCTCTATTTCAAAAGCAATGTTTGGAGCAGCTAAAATCAATGATTATTCTAATGAAATGATCAAGTCGGTAAGTTTTGTAACCAATCCGAGATCTCCAATCATTAAGCTACATCTTGACGAAAGAGTGGTAGAATTTGAGTGTTTTATGGATAAAGAAGATGCAGAAAAATTCTACGATATCATAAGACCTATCTATAATAATCCGGTACAACAACCTCAGCAACAAACAGATCCTGTAAATACCAGTACTAGTGCCAATATCAATACAAGTACAAACGTAACCCTCTCTCTTGAGATTCTTGAACAGCTGGAAAAACTTGGAAAACTGAGAGAAAACGGAATCCTGACAGATGCGGAATTTACGGCGCAAAAAAAGAAACTGCTGGGATAATTAAAATAAAACCTTTAAAATCATGAAGGATAAAACGGAAATCGTAAAAAACTGGCTTAGAGGATGGTGCTTATCAAGAGAAGTATCCTTTCCTGTTCAGTATAAATCTGGATTTAATGTATTCGTGGGGGATGAAAAACAAAAAGAACGATATATGTTTCCTGAACTTAACGAAGATTTTTTTCAGCTTGCCCGGTCAATTAATGAACCCTGGGTTCATCTGAAAGTAAGCACCTCTCCCGATCAGTTTATGGGAAGTATTCCTGAAAAATGGCAACTACAGGCCCAAGGATACCTGATGACCTGTTTTCGTCCTATGACTTTCCCGGAAATTAGTCTGGCAGAAGGATATCATTTGGAATTTTCAGAATACAATACAACTTTTGTGGTAAGAATTGTAGCAGAAAATGGTGAGCAGGCTTCCATTGGTCGTGTATCTTTGATAGATGATGTTGCCGTTTATGATAGGATTGTTACCGAAATAAACCATCAAAGGAAAGGACTGGCCTCTTTTTTATTGAAAGAGCTGGAGAAAATAGCTTTATCGAAAGGGTTTGCTAATAATATTTTAGTCGCTACAGAAGAAGGGAAGCTATTATATGAAAATTTAGGCTGGAAAGTGTATGCTTTGCATTCCTCTATTGTCATTCCTGCTTAAGGTGAATGTTTTTATTAAATTGAAAATAAATAGTAATGTAAGCTCATAAACTATAATAATGGGATCAAGACTTAAAGAAATAAAAGAAGAACTCGAAAAACTGGATATTAATCCTACCATTTTTGCCAGAAAAGAGATTCATGCTCTGCCAGATATTCTTTCAGTGGATGAAAGAATCGTTTACCTTGTGGAAGGCAGAAATAAGACAACACAACATCATATTATCTTAGTGGCTACCGACAGAAGGCTGATGTTTGTAGATAAAGAATTCATGTATGGATTAACGGTGGAGGATTATTCTTACACCAAAATAAGCTCAATACAATATGAAACAGCAATGATGCTGGCTTCTATAGATGTTCAGGTGTCTGATGATTTGGTTGAGATTGATGGAGTGGGAAAGTATGAAGCCAAACTCTTTTGCGAAAAAGTAAGAGATTTCATGTCCCGTCCTGAAGAATACACTAAACATACACCTGAGCCCAGTCATTTAGACCAGCTGGAGCAATTGGGAAGATTAAAAGAGAGCGGAATTTTAAGTGAAGAAGAATTCAATGAACAGAAGAAAAAAATTATAGACAAATTATGATAAAAGAAGTCGTTTTTAGAGCCTTAAACTGGAGGTGGTATTTTACCTCTTTAATTACATTATTTATAGGAATTTTTTGTTGGCTTCTGATCCTTATTTTACCAATTAGTAAGTTTACATGGAACTTTTTCTCGGTTACGCCATTTTTGGTGGCAGGTCTAAGTTTTATATTAGGAATTTCAAGACTGTTTAAAAAAGATGAGTTTAAAAATGGTCTTTGGCAATGTCTTTTAAGCTTTATTATGTTTACCATCATTGGTGTACTGTTTGCTTTTTACCCGCCTAAAAGTCCTTATAAACCATATAATAATGATATTAAAAACCCAAAGAATGCAAAGTTTTCAATGCCTTTGAAGCAGTTTGTAGATGAGAAAGAAC
Organism: Chryseobacterium sp. StRB126; assembly: GCF_000829375.1. Classification (NCBI taxonomy): domain Bacteria; kingdom Pseudomonadati; phylum Bacteroidota; class Flavobacteriia; order Flavobacteriales; family Weeksellaceae; genus Chryseobacterium; species Chryseobacterium sp. StRB126. Next base: position 3,261,472 of record NZ_AP014624.1, on the reverse strand, counting down.
TTGTAGAGGTTACCCAGCCTGATATTCTTATTTATGATTATTTGCAGCCGGGATCTTATAAATACGATGTTTTCCTGAATAAAACAGAAAAAGGTAAGGTCTATTTAAAAGTCTATGATTTTAATACCAACAGGATTCTTTCTGAAAATGAGATTAAAAAAGAATCGATGAGAAAGGTTTTTAACCCTAGTGATGAACTGAAAGAATTTTCAAGTGACAATGATGGTTTTACAGTGACAGAAGGAGATTGGGGTGATTACTATGGAAGCAGGGTTGAAGTTTGGTTCCAGCCGGATAATTCCAATGAACCTGAAAGAAAATTAATAGAAAAAAATTATATTATTCAGGGAAATTAAAGGACACTATTTTCTGATTGATAAAACAAAAAGTCATCGCAAACTACTACGATGACTTTTTCTATATATGAATGTTAAAAAAAACTACTGTCTGTTTTTAGTTTAAAGAATCTTCGGCCTTTGTTTTTACCTCATCTACTTTACTTTGAACTTGGGAAGCAACATCGTTGGCTTTAGTCTTAATATCATTTCCCCATTTGTTAAGATTATCTTTTGCTGTATTAAGTTTATCCTTTACGGCTTGTTGATCTTCAGGACTTGAATTCTTGTATTTCCAGTAAGCCAAAGCACCTAATCCTAGTAAAGCTAATAAGCCTTTTGTTTTGTTTCCCATGATTTCTATTTTTTAAAAGATATTAATATTAAAATTTGTTATTAATACATATGTAAAATACGTGCCAAAAAATTAGGCAGAATTATAAAATAATGTTAAAATTAAGAAAAGATATCGAAATTTTCACCGTCAAAACTGGCGAAAACCATAGTAGGATAGGAGTCCTGATGATAAATATTCCCGTCTTTATCAATAGCAATGGCACCTGCAAATCCGTCAATCGTTTTAAGTTCATCAAAAGTTTTGGTGAAAGCCGTTTCAAGGCTCATTCCATCTGTTACGCGGGTTACAATTTTTGTAGCAGTAGCATTGCTTACAATATCTTCTCCTACACCTGTACAGCTTACTGCACAAAAGGTGTTGGCATAATTTCCAGCCACTGTGGCAGAGTCTGAGATTCTTCCCGGGATTTCAAAACCCTTTCCTCCTGTAGAAGTGCCAACAGCCAGTTTTCCATTCTTATCGATGGCTACACAGCCTACCGTACCTTTACCTCCATTACCAAGTTTAGCTTCATATTCCTTTCTTCTCTGTGGGATTTCAGTGGAGAAGTTCTCAAATCCATGTTCGGTAGCATAATTTTTTGCCCCTTGTCCACCTAAAACCCGATCATCCTCTCCAATAAGATCTTTTGCAACAAAAATGGGATTTTTTACATCCTGAATATTGATAACACCACTTAATTTCTGAGTTTCACCATTCATAATAGCGGCGCTCATCCGGATGACACCATCACTCTGAATCTGCGAGCCTATTCCGGCATTGTACAAAGGATCATCTTCCAGCAAAGAAACGGCATAAGCCACCGAATCAAAAGCGGAATGAGTCTGAAGATAATGAAATGCCTTTTCAGCAATTGCTTTTAAAGAGTTTTGTTTTGCTGTTTTTACTTCATGGCTTTGGTCACTTTCCGAGAAAAAGCCTCCGTGAATGATGATTTTCATAGAATAAGAGTTGATGAATAATTTTTATGAAGGTAATTTATAGATAAAAGATAAAAGATAAAAGATAAAAGATAAAAGATCTTGTCGTTAAACAACTATTATTTATTATCCATTTACCCATCCGGATATCAACATCAATAGGGGCGGGTTATAATCCTGAGCATAAACTGAAGGTTTACGAACGAAGTTCACGAAGGAAGCCCGGCCGGTCAATAAACAAATAAATCATAACTCCATTGGCTTTAGCCCAAACTTATTGTATTGTCTGCTATGATCAAAGGGGTGAATTCAAAAACAAAAAAACGGAACCGAGGTTCCGTTTGTATAGTTGTATTTTTTGGTCTATTTATCTTGTGGAATAGGATTGAATTGTGAGTTTTCAATGGTAAGAGTTTTAGTTGTAAGATCATAATGATCGTTCATAGACATCACATGCACCGTTAGATTATCAATAGAAATAGGTTCTCCAAGATTAATATTAGTTAGGTTGGTATCTTTAATAAATCTTCCGTCTACCAGAATCACAAGTCCGGAACCTACAGCCGTCATCACATCATTATGAATGAAAAGTCCTGTATCTTCCCCAAGTCCGATTCCCAGAGTTCTTGGGTTATTCACTACTGCCTGGAAAAGACGTCCGATTCTGCCTCTTTGTACAAAATGCGTATCAATGATAACGTTATCGATTAAACCTAGCCCTTGTGTTGTTTTAATTTCCCCCTTCAATAGAGCCTCAGAACTGCTTCCCTGATAGATCATATTTTCAGAGGCAGCAGCAGCACCGGCGGAAGTTCCGGAATAGATAAAATCCTGTTCCTGGTATTTTAATAGAATGGTATCGTGAAATCTTGTTCCACCCAGAATAGATGTTAGCCTTAGCTGGTCTCCACCGGTAAACATCATCACGTCTGCAGCGTTTGCTCTTGCTACCATTGCATCAGAGTTAGCCTCTTCACGGTTGTGAATATCAAGAATATTTACATTTTTCGCCCCTAGGAATTCGAAGGCTTTTTTATATTCTGTACCTACGATCTGAGGAATTTGAGAGGCCGTTGTTACGATTTCAATAACAGAATCTTCCTTATGCTTTGATTCGCTGATGATCTTTCGCAAGATTCCACGTTCAAAAAAATTAAGATTCTTTTCAATATTCTGATCATAGTCGGTTTCTGCAAAGCTTCCTTTATTTACAGCTCCTCCGATAACTATTAATTTTCCTACAGGTTTAGTCATGGTACAAAATTAAAAAATAATTAACATACTTGGCGAAATTCGTGCCATCTTTGGTTGGTTTTTAATGTTTTAAAAATGTTAATTAAATGTAATTCTTTTTTGATAAATCTTCATGCTTGCTATGGTTTTGTTTAGGGTTTTATATTATATTTGATTGTAAAATAAGTTATTGTTAACTGTTAAAATGCCAATAGACTATGAAAATCGAAAAGATTCAGGCACTGCGTGGTCCTAACATCTGGAGTATCAGGAGAAAAAAGCTGATACAGATGAGGTTAGACCTTGAAGAAATGGAGAATTATCCTACCAATAAAATTGATGGATTCAGAGAAAGAATTGAGAAACTGATCCCGTCACTGATTACCCATAGGTGTTCAGAAGGAGTGGAAGGAGGCTTTTTCCATAGAGTGGAAACAGGAACCTGGATGGGGCATGTCATTGAGCATATTGCCTTGGAAATACAGACCTTAGCGGGGATGGATGTTGGCTTTGGAAGAACCCGGGAAACAAAAAGTCCGGGAGTGTATAATGTGGTATTCAATTATTTGGAAGAAAATGTAGGAATCTATGCTGCTGAAGAAGCGGTAAAGATCGCAGAAGCTTTAATTGAAGACAAAGATTATAATCTGAATGCCTGTATTCAGAAACTGAAAGAGATCAGAGAGCGTGTTCGTCTGGGACCATCTACCGGAAGTATTGTGGAAGAAGCTGTTTCCAGAAAAATACCATGGATCAGATTAGGAACAAATTCACTGGTACAGCTTGGATATGGGGTAAATCAACAACGTTTTCAAGCTACGATTACCGGAAAAACCAGCTCTATTGCTGTAGATATTGCCTGTAATAAAGAATTAACCAAAAGAATGCTTCACGATGCGGCTATTCCTGTACCTATAGGAGACCTGGTTGTTGATGAAGAGGATTTAGATAGGGTAATCAAAAAAATAGGGTACCCCATCGTTCTAAAACCTTTGGATGGAAATCATGGAAAAGGTTCTTCCATCAATGTTACTGATTGGGAAGCTGCCAAAATAGGATTGGAACATGCTCAGAAATACTCCAGAAAGGTAATTGTTGAAAAATATATTACAGGATATGATTTCAGAGTATTGGTGATTGATAATAAGATGGTTGCGGCAGCAAGAAGAGTTCCTGCTCACATCGTTGGAGATGGCGAACTAAATATTCAGCAGCTTATTGATAAAGAAAATAAAGATCCGCGAAGAGGGTATGGTCATGAGAATGTTCTTACCGAAATTGAAGTGGATAAGGATACTTTGGAACTGCTTGAAAAACTTCAGTATACGCTGGAAACAATTCCACAAAGAGGAGAAATAGTGTACCTGAAATCAACAGCCAATCTTTCTACAGGAGGTACATCGATAGATGTTACCGATATGGTACATCCGGAAAATATTACCATGGCAGAAAGAATTTCCAAAATTATAGGGCTGGATGTTTGCGGGATTGATATTATGGCGGAAAATCTTACACAACCCTTAAAAGAAAGTGGTGGAGCTATTATTGAGGTAAATGCAGCACCAGGATTTAGAATGCACCTTGCTCCAAGTGAAGGACTTCCAAGGAATGTTGCGGCACCTGTTGTAGATATGTTGTATCCACAAGGAAAACCTTTTACCATTCCAATTATTGCCGTAACAGGTACCAACGGAAAGACAACCACCACAAGATTGATTTCCCATATTGTAAAAAGCAATGGCTATAGAGTAGGCTTTACCACATCTGACGGGATTTATATTCAAAATACAATGCTGTCAAAAGGAGATACTACCGGACCGATTTCAGCAGAATTTATTTTAAAAGATCCTACGGTAGAATTTGCTGTTCTTGAAACGGCAAGAGGCGGAATTCTCCGTTCCGGATTAGGATTTTCACAATGTGATATCGGGGTTCTCACCAATATTGAGGAAGATCATTTGGGAATGAATGATATTCACAATTTAAAGGATCTTACCAAAGTAAAGCGCGTTGTATTAGACAGTGTCAAGAAAACCGGCTGGAGCGTTTTGAATGCAGACAATGAATATTCCATGAAAATTGTAAAAGATCTAGACTCTAATGTGGCTATTTTCAGTATGGATGAGAATAATCCTCATATTGTAAAGTTTGCAAAAGAGGGAAGAATTACCTGTGTTTATGAAGAAGGTTTTGTAACCATTAAAAAAGGAGACTGGAAGATCAGAATCGGTAAGGCGAAAGACTTCCCGATTACGATGGAAGGGAAAGCCAGATTCATGATCGAAAATGTATTGGCAGCCAGCTTGGCAAGTTATCTTTATGGATTTGGAATTGAGGATATTTCCAATTCACTGAGAACCTTTATTCCAAGTGCACAGCTTACTCCGGGAAGATTAAATGTCTTTAAGTTTAAAAATTTTAAAGTATTGATTGATTTCGCTCACAATCCGTCCGGATATGAAGCTATTGAAGATTATCTGAAAAATATTGAAGCTACAAAGAAAATAGGTATTATTTCCGGTGTTGGAGACAGAAGAGATAATGATATCAGGGAATGTGGAAAAATTGCAGGAAGAATGTTTGATCATATTATCATCCGTAATGAAAAACATCTTCGGGGAAGAACCGAGGAAGAGATCAACGGATTGATTATTGAAGGAATGCAGGCTTCAGGAAAAGATGTAAGCTACGAGATTATTCCTAAAGAAATAGAAGCGTTAAAACATGCGATGGGTATGGCAGAAGAAGGAACATTCATCACTGCTTTAAGTGATGTAATTTCTAATGCTATTGATCTTGTTCAGGAATATCAGGCAAGAGAATTGATGGAAGATGATAAAAATTTATAAAACAAAACCTCCGAAAAATCGGAGGTTTTGTTTTTTTATATATTTTCCCAAACTTTCTTTATGTTTCGCATTTTCACGAGATAGAAATATAAAGGAATAAGTTCCAGCCTAATTGTAAAATTAATTTTTGGTGAAGTAAAAGGGATTACTGCCATCATAATGATGCAAACAGCAATTCCTATAATAGCATCAACTATTGCAGCCTGTGGTGCCCATTTTTGCTCAAACCAGAGCCCGTAGGCAACAATACCTTTGAATAAAAACAACAATGAAATCAAAAGCCCAGTCATTGAATAAGGATGATCAGCATTTATTCCATATATTGATAAAGAAACATGAGTCATAAAAGAGCCTGCCATCAATAAAATAAGAGATACTGTACCACCAATTAAAAAGATCCATAAGAAAATTTTAATCCAAACGGGTAATAGATTTCGTCTTCGTGTTAAACTGTTATAGTTATCAAACTCATCAAAAGCTGTTGACTTTTCTTCCATGTATTATTAGTTTTATAAGTTATTTATCCAAAAAACGCATTAGAACTTCCAATCCAAATCGCATCTTTTTTATTGAAATCCACGTTTACCATTGCTGCTTTTGTCATTCTTCCCAGATTTTCCAGTAGAATAGGACGTTCATCATTTTCCCGCCAAATATACAACAAACGGATTTCTGCTTTAGAAAACTCTCCATTAATATCTTCAAAAATAGGTTCATAGCTTACCTTTTTCTGTAAGATATAGTTTTCTTTGTCTTCTATAGCATCCGTGATTTCTTTCGTTGGACTTAAATTGACACCACTTCCTGCAAATGAAAATAATGGCTTCAATACGAAGTTTTCAAGACTCTCATTTTCCGGAAACTCATGAAGAAAATAACTTTGAGGTACAAACTGATGTTTTAATAACGGCAAAAGGAATTTAGAAATTTTAAAGAACCAGTTCGGGTGGGTAATCCATTTTACATCTACTTCTTCACGGAAATCAAACTCTGTTGTAAGACCCGGAATTCTGTCGAGTTCATCAAATATGACACGATTGTAGATCCTTTTGATCTCAATGAGTTTTCCATTGTTTTCGTAATAAAGCTTTTTACCTTCCTTTTTTACCTTTGTTAAACACACTGTTTTAATACCCAGTAATTGCTCGGTTAAAGCAAAGTCAATAGCTGTTTTTTGTTTTTCAGGGAAAATTTCAAGAAGAATTACGTTTTCCGGATTTTCCTCACCCACTATCAAATCTTTTAAATACTGTTTAAAATCTTCGTGAGGCATAGTGTTTCGGATGTCCGAAAGGAAAGGATACACTTCACAGAATGTTTCTTCATAAATCTTTTGGAAGGCATATAGTGAAGGAAAGGCTTGAAGTTCAATTAATTGTGGTTCAATGTCTCCGCTTTCATTTTTACAGATTCCAAAATCAATGGTGAAAAAATGAGGCTGGTTTGTATCATTGGGGACTCTGCAGTTATCAGGAATTGCTTTCTGAAGGGTTTCAGCCGGAAGAGCCTTGATTTGGCTAATGATACTTTCACTCGCGTCAAGCAATTTAGCTTCAAATGCTTTGGTAAGGAAAATAGGGCTTTCTGAAATTCTGAAACCAGGTTCTATACCCCCTTTTTGTTTTAAAATTTCATTAAGTTGTATGTATTTTTCATCTGAAAACTCCTGATTGAACTGTTTTCTGTATTTTGGGATCATATTTTTTCTTTTGTGATGTTAAAAAAATCGAGCAGCAGCGCCCGATTTGATATTGTAAATGAATTTAACCACAAAAGTCACAAAAGCCTTTATTTTTTAAAATATAAAAGGATATATGATAAGTTCCATAAGATGAAAATCAAAGATTTTCAAAACACTTAAGTGTACTTTTAAAACAGTTAGTAGTAACTTAAAAACAACTTAAGTGTTAAAGCTTTTGTGACTTTTGTGGTTTATTTTTAATGAGTTAAGCCAAAGATTCAGCTTCCTTCAAAATGTTTTTTTTTGCGAACTGAAGAAATCTCGGAAGAATCTGGTTTCTGGTCAGGATGATTTTATCTTCATCATCTATTCTGTCCATGGTTTCAAGATACTTTTCCATTCCGAAATTTTCAATCATGGCTTCTCTGTTCTTATCATCTTTAAGATTCTCTATCAAAGCCTCAGGACTTGCTTCCGGATGAAACTGAGTTCCGAATATCTCATCAGAAAAACGAACCGCCATTACAGCTCTTTCCAGATTAATGTGTGGACGGAACTTTTCAATAGCCATAACAGTCATTCCCAATTCCTCGAAACGGTCATGATCCGGCTCAATAAACTGATAAGCTCTGGAATCTACTGCATAAAAAGGATTCTGAAGGTTTTTGAATAAAAATTCTTCTTTGCCTTCATCGGTTTTGTGTATCGGCATTACTCCAAAAGAATAGGATTTTCTTTTACAGATATTTCCTAATTTCCAGTGAATACTTGCCAATTGAAATGAATGGCAGATCAGGAAAAGATACTTTTTATCTTCGTTGTATTTATTATGTTCAAAAATGGAATCTAAAAAATGAGCAAACCTTTCTTCCCACTCAAAACCTTCGCGGTGTGGAGTACCTGGTCCGCCTGAAGAAATAAAAATATCAAAGTCTCCAATCTCCGGCATTTCATCTTTAAACCTCACATCAAACGTTTTGATGATTACATTTTCTTCAGAGTTCTGCTGAAATGTTTCAGAAATTTCTTTAATGTTTCTAAAGCCTTGATTGACATGGTTGTTGTTCATGTCCAGCAGAGCAATTCGAATATCTTTCATTACATCATATTTTTTGTAAAGTTACCAAAAATATTATGAAGCGGTTTCGCCATGTGTTATGCCGTACTCAGTTTCTGAGATCATATAATCTACAACCTTAGTAAGATCACCGGTTTCCTTAAAGATCTGAAGCTGTCTATCGGCACCCGTTCCGTTTTCAAGAATTTTCCAGGCATATTCAACCTCTTCTCGGCAGCCTAGATCATCTACCACATCATCAATAAATTCTAAAAGTTCTTTTAATAAAAGAGGATAGGGAACAGATTCTTCTTTTCCAAAATCAATCAGCTGAGCTTCAATTCCGCTTTTGGAAGCGCGCCATTTATTTTCGTTTAATAACAGCCTTCTATAGCTTCTGAAACTAAGGTTTTGTTGGTGAAGTTTATAAATTTTAGCCACTAAACTCTGCATAATGGCCGCAAGACATACCGTTTCATCAATTCTTAATGGCATATCGCAAATCCTGAACTCAATAGTAGGGTAGAATGGATGAACCCTTAAATCCCACCATATTTTTTTAGCATTGTCGATGGTTCCTGTTTTTACCAAGAGATCAACATAACTGTCAAATTCTGCTAATGAGTTGAAATAGCTTGGGATACCGGTTCTCGGAAATTTAACGAAAATTTCCTGTCTGTACGATTTAAAACCTGTATACCTTCCGATCCAGAAAGGAGAATTGGTAGAGAGTGCATAAACATGAGGCAGGAAATAACGCATTACATTCTGAATTCTTACGCCTTCTTCCCGGTTAGGAATTCCAATATGTACGTGAAGTCCGAAAATAAGGTTTTCACGGGCAACATCGCCCATATCATCTACAATTTTGATGTATCTTTCCCCTTGGGTGATACTATTGTCCGACCAATGTGAGAAAGGGTGGGTTCCGCCTCCGGAAACACGAAGCCCCTGTTCATGGGCTGTGTTGATAAGATGCCTTCTTAAATTGGTTAATTCTGCTCTGGCTTCCTGAATGTTCTGGCAGATTCCGGTTTCCATTTCAATCATGGATTCGTGCATTTCGTGTTTTAGATTTTCACTTAATACTGCTTTCCCGCCTTCAATGATTTTTGATACATGAGAAATCAAATCTCTGCTTTCAACATCAATGATCTGATATTCTTCTTCGATTCCAATAGTAAACTGATGATGCATTGTCTTGTGTTTTTTTATTCTTTTTCAATATTATTTTATGGAATCTTTCACAAAGGTTCCCCAAGTGATATTGGGTTTTCCAGGAACATATTCCTTGGCTTTTTCAATCGCCAGTTTAGCAGCATGCTCTATAATCCATGCAAAATTCTCTTCTCCCACTGAATTTCTGTCTGCATCCGGAGCAGGATTACAGAAATCGATAGCATAAGGAATTCCGTCTCTTACAGCAAATTCTACGGTATTGAAATCGTATCCTAATGCTTCATTCATTTTGATTGTATAATCATGAATGGTTTTCAATAATTTTTCAAGCTCTTTGCCTTGTGTCTGATGAGTAGTGGCATACCTCAGGTGATGCGGGTTTCTAGGCTCATACGGCATGATGTGAACATATTTTCTACCCAGGCAATATACCCTGTAATAATCATCGAAGACAATTTCCTCCTGAACCATCATCACCAGTTGTTCCGTTTCTCCAAGTTTGTTCCAAAGATCATCCGGATTTTCAACTCTGTAAACACTCTTCCAGCCACCACCATCGTGAGGTTTCATATAGGCCGGGAATCCAACATAATTAAAAATATATTCCCAGTCATGTGGAAATTTCAGGTTTCTGAATGAAGTTTCCGAAGTATCGGTTGGTCTTTCATGTGATGGAAGCAGTACGGTTTTCGGTAACGGAATTCCGAGCTTGCTCATCAGAGCATTGTTGAAAAATTTTTCGTCTGCACTCCACCAAAAGGGGTTATTGATAACGTAGGTGCCGTTAAGCGCAGCGTTTTTCAGATAGGCTCTGTAAAAGGGAACATCCTGCGAAATTCTGTCGATGATTACTGCATAACCATAATCTGCCCCTTGTTCTAATTTGTCAATAGTAACAGGTTCAGCCACGATATCTCCACCTCCCAATTCATTTACTTTGTCTATAAATGCCCAGGGAAATGTGTCTTCCATACCGAATAGAATTCCTACTTTTTTTGTCATAATTTTTGTTTTTAAATGGGTATATTTTATTTTTCAACAGAATCTGTGATTCTTCATATTTTTTAAAACTTAAGCGTTAAAACATTGATTCTCTTTTTAATTTAAAAATCTTTATTTTAAACACTTAAGCTATTTTATCAACTAATTTTTTTATTTGGATGTTTTTTAAGAAAAATAAGTTCCAATAAAGGTTGGGAAAACCATTCTCCACAATGGCCAGTCGTGACCAATCCATTTTCTTTCATCATACCAGAAATCAATGCCTTTTACCCTTAAGATTTCAGCCATTTCAATATTCTTGTCTTTACAGATATCCTGGTCAGAAGTACTCAACACAATATGCATATGTTTATATTTCCAGGATTCATCATTTCTTATAAATTCCCTTGGACAGTTGAAATATACGAGATCATCAGAATAGCCGTCCATAAAATTTCTTATGCTAAAAGCTCCAGACAGACAAAATAAATGAGAAACTACGTCCGGAAACCTAAAAGCAAAATTGGCTGCATGATAACCTCCAAAACTGGCTCCGGCTACTGCTACACGATGGGTTTTATGGAGCTTTTGGATGTAGGGAACGAATTCCAATATCAAAAACTGTACATAGCGCTCATAGTTTTTAATTCTCTGCTGCGGAGATATTTTCTCATCATAAAAACTCCAGCTGTCAATGGTCTGAATATTATAAAGCTTTACTTTTCCCTGTTCTATAAACCAATTGATACTTCCGTTAAGATGAAAATCATGGTTTTGGGTATATTGTCCTTGGGAGGTCGGAAACATAATGATAGGATGGCCGTAATGTCCGGTCACTTCTACTTTAAGGCTTGTTCCCAAAATGTTGGAATAGTAATCTGTATGTTCTATATGAGGCATGTAGACTTTTACTTTAATGGTTATATATAATTAACTGCTTAATTTGCTGATTTTAGGAGGAAGAATGTTAAGCATTTCTGCATTAATCTTTTCTGCGGCATCGTCTAGTCTTTCTTCTACTACAGCAGCATCAGTGGATTTGTAAACAATCCCCACATGGTAATCTATAGGAAGGAATTTTACTGCTTCCTCACATTCAAATTTGCTGTAATCAGGTTCTTTATCCTTGATAAGAGCAACAATAAGCCCTGAGTAATATCCTGTTGGAGCGGAAACGCTATAGTTTTTTTTCCTTAACAGAGCATCCTCAATCTTAGCCCATTCTCGCCAGATATTGATGCCGCTTGAGGCTTCCACCAAATCAGGAATGTGGGCACCGCCTACTCTTGAGGAAGTTTCAAGAAAATACCATTTTCCATCTTCTTTTCCGCGGATGAATTCTGTATGGGTAGCTCCGTTCAAAAGTCCGAAGTTGGAAAGTACTCTGGAATTGATCTCCTCCAATGCTTTGAATTCATCAGAATATCTTCCTAATGTTTTGGATCTGAAAACACCACCTTCATGAGAAACCTGCATTGGAGGAGCAAGATACTTTGATGCAGAGGTAAAGACAATTTCCTTATTGAAGGTAAGGCTGTCCACATGATACACATCTCCCGGTTTAAAGCTTTCCAGCAGGAAAAGATGACGTTCTTCACCAAGCACTTCTAATGCTTCATGAAGCTGTTCTTTGGCTAATATTTTTTTAATTCCTGATGCAGAGGCTTCTGAGCGTGGTTTCAGTACCCAAGGTGCAGGAACTTTTTCTACAAATTCATTCACGGTATCGTCATTGAAAACAGCTGTGAATTCCGGAACATTAATGCCTGAATCCTTAGCTTTTTGACGCATTGCCAGTTTATCTCTAAAATAACGGTGGGTAGTTTGTCCCATTCCTGGAATACGGAAGGTTTCCCGGATCAGGGCAGCCTTTTCTACGTCGTAGTCATCAAGAGCGACTACAGCGTCTACTTTTCTGGTTTTCATCAGGTGTGAAAATCCTTGGATCAGGTGTTCAAGATTCCACACAGATGGTTTAATCTCGGGCATATAAAATACCTCATCAATGGCATGCCAGGGCCAGTTTTTTTCTTTAAGATTTTCTGATGTTACTAAGATGATTTTATTACTGAGCCGCTTCATTTCGTCCATGAAATCATAGCCCTTGTAATAGCACGAAATACATACTATAATTTTCTCCTCCATATAATGTTTTTTAGTTTTTAGTGAATTATCAAAAATAAAAGCAATTCTTTATTATTTGATTAATATCAAAAATTGAAATATGATATACTTTTATAAATCACTAATCAAGTATACAGAGAATTTTTCTAATAAACTAATTTTTAGTGATAATTTTCGATTAAATCCGTGAGCAATTGAACCCCATAACCGGTAGCTGCTTTTTCTTTGGCATACCCTACATTTCCAAAAGCTACTCCAGCGATATCCAAATGGGCCCATCTAGGATGATTATCAATGAAATGCTCTAAGAATTTGGCGGCAATAATACAGTCGCCAATGGGTTTTAGAGACATGTTTTTTAAGTCGGCTACATCAGATTGTATATCGTCTTTCCAGATATCCCATAACGGTAGATTCCAGAGTCTTTGGTTGGTGTGATCTCCGGTTTTTATCAAAAGGTTTTTCAGCTCTTCATTATTGGAAAATAGGGCCCCGCAGGTATCTCCAAACATTCTTACTGAGCTTCCTGTCAAAGTAGCCAGATCAATCAGGAAATCTGTTTTGTAGTTTTTGGCTAAATAGGAAAGTCCGTCGGCAAGAATCAGTCTGCCTTCTGCATCAGTGTCCATCACTTCAATGGTTTTTCCGTTATAAGCAGTAATGACATCACTTGGAAGCAAAGCTTTTTCAGAAATAGCATTGTCTGTAATGGGAAGAACAGCGACGATATTAACCGGTAATTTCATCTCTGCTGCATAAATTAAACTTCCTACAACAGCTGTTGCCCCACCCATGTCAGATTTCATATAATGCATATTGGTAAAGGGTTTCAGAGAAATTCCTCCAGTATCAAAAAGAACACATTTCCCTACCAATCCAAAGGTTTTGGCATTTTTAGCCGTTGTTTTATATTCTAAAATGGTGAAAGCTGCATCATGGGCACTTCCCTGATTAACGGCAAGGTAAGCTCCCAGACCAAGTTCTTCGCATTTCTTTCGGTTAAAAACGGTGTACTTTAACTCATGTTTTTTAGCTAGATTTTTAAGGTATAAACTGAAAGTATCTGGTCTTTTTAGATTGGCAGGTTTATTTATCCATTCCTGACAGGCGATTTGTCCGTTGCTTAAAGCTTCAGCTTTCCGACTGATTTCATCCAGTTTTTTCTGACTTAAGCTCTCAAAATGAAGTTCAAATTTTGTGTTCCAGAAAGGATGATTTTTTTCAAAAGGATAATTGTAGGTCCCGATGAGCAACCCCTTCAAAAACTCTTCAAACTGTTTTTCATTGAGGAAATCTGCAAGTAATAAAGTAGGAACGCCTTGTAGCTTTTCTTTTTGAGTTTGTGAAAACCTTACGGCAACCTGCTGTAGCTCGAAATTCTGTAAAGTGGATTTTCCTAATCCAATAAAGTAAGTGATTCCTTCTTCATGAGCATTGATGAAAACCTCATACTTTTTTCCCGTGAAGAATGTAGCAATATTTTTATTGAAATTTTTACTTGTTTTGGTCCATTCTTCTTCCGTGAATAAATGGAAAACCTGGGTATAGTTTTTATTTTTTTTGTTGATTAGTTTCATAAAATTTAGTTCTTAATGCTTTGTTGTTGTGGTTTTACTTCAACAGGATTTTCGGTATTGTCATAGAACAGCCATTCAATAGCTCTGGGGAATTCCTGTGACCAGTAAAATTCACTGTGGGTTCCGTCAGGATTGATATTGGTTCTGAATTCAAAATCGAAAAGGTTCTTTTTCTCCCATCTTTTCAGATACTCCTCAAAAATATGAATTCTTTTAACCATTTTAGAGCCTTCCTGACCGCCGCCATATAAGTATATTTTTGTTTTAAACGGAACCCGGAAACTCATCATAGGAAAGTTATTATTCGGTTCTACCCAAAGAGAAGGGGAGAAGATCAACAGCTTGGAATAAACTTCTGGATAAAGAAATCCGCTGTAGATACTGATTAATGCTCCCAATGAGCTGCCACCTATCCCGGTATTGTCACGGTCTTTTTTAGTTCTGTAATTTTCATCTACATAAGGTTTTAAGGTGTCCGTAATAAAACGGATGTATTTCTTGCCTTCCGAGCCATTGGCTACATTGTCATTATCAAAAATATATTCCTTGATTCTATCCTCACTTCCATGTTCTATAGCCACAATGATAATATCTCCTCTTCCGTATTCCGCAAGGATAGACAGTTTTTTGTCAATTTCCCAGTTTCCGAAACCACTTCCTTCATTGAATAGGTTTTGAGCATCCTGAAGATATAAAACAGGGTAGCTCTTATCCGAAGTTTGATAATCATAAGGAAGTAGTGCCCAGATTTTGCGGTAACGATCCAGTTGCGGGATATAAAATTTTTCAGAAATAACTTCGGCAATGGGAAAGAACTCTTCCTTGAAAGGTCCCCAGTTTAACCTCCACTTTTCGATGGTATCAGATGTTTTCCGAAGTGATTTTTTTACTTTCCGGTTAGGAGTGATATTGCCGTATTTATCCAATTCTACATTTTCCCAGCCTCCTTTGGTGAACTTGTATTCAATTTCATCAGCTAGTTTTTCATCTTCAATTTCTATGAAATAATGATGGGAATCTGATTGCTGGAGCTGGTAATAGTAGTCTTTGGGATTCCAATTGTTGAAATTCCCGGTGATAAATACTGGTCTATCATCTTTTTCATCAGTATAAAGTTCGAACCTCATCCTAAATGTTTAATAAATTGTTATGTTGCTAAATTTATAAAAAAAGATTGTTTGGGAATCATAAAAAAGTGAATTAAAAAAATGATATATTTGATAGGAAACGAAAGAAGGAAACTAACTTGATAATTATTTGACGAATAATTAATCGCTAATGTCTGTATTTTTCGTAGTTTCAGGCAAAATATAAATACAAACTGATCTTGATGAATTCTGTTAAAACCTATACGCTTTTTACCGATCATGATGTGTATCTTTTTAAAGAAGGTAGGCATTATAAGCTGTATGGTAAATTTGGAGCACATTCTGTAGAAAAGGATGGCGTAAAGGGAGTTTATTTTTCAGTTTGGGCTCCTCATGCTAAAAAAGTTTCTGTGATAGGAGACTTTAATAACTGGAATCATAGAGATCATATTTTGTTTCCAAGATGGGACGAATCCGGGATCTGGGAAGGTTTTATAGAAGACTTACCCTGGGGAACTTTATATAAATATGCTATTGAAACTTCAAGAGGAGAGATTCTGGAAAAGAGTGACCCTTATGCCTTAAGCTGGGAACAGAACATTCAGGCAGCATCACTGGTTTCTACAACCTGGTATGAATGGAATGATAAGGATTGGATGGAAAACCGTCGGGAGAAAAATAGCTTAGATGCACCCATGTCCGTTTATGAATTACATTTAGGTTCATGGGTAAGGGATGGTGATAATCCTGCTCAATTTTTGAACTATCGTGATATTGCAAAGAAACTCGTTCCTTATATAAAAGAAATGGAGTTTACGCATGTAGAATTTATGCCGGTGATGGAATATCCTTATGATCCAAGCTGGGGATATCAGATTACAGGATTCTATGCGGCTACTTCACGTTTTGGGTCACCACAGGATCTTATGTTTCTGATTGATGAGCTTCACCAAAATAATATAGGCGTTATCCTGGATTGGGTACCTTCCCATTTTCCAGGAGATGCTAATGGACTTCACCGCTTTGATGGTTCCTATTTATATGAACATGAAGATCCGAGAAAAGGGTTTCATCCCGATTGGAAATCACATATCTTCAATTACGGCCGAAATGAAGTGAAATCTTTCCTTATTTCCAATGCGATGTTCTGGCTGGATCGTTATCATGCGGACGGACTTCGTGTAGATGCCGTTACCTCAATGCTGCATCTGGATTATTCAAGGAATGAAGGGGAATGGGAACCTAATATATATGGTGAAAACGTCAATCTTGAAGCCAAAGCCTTTTTGCAGGAGTTTAATACTGCTGTTTACAAAGAATTTGGGAATAGTATTATAACGATCGCTGAAGAAAGTTCAGATTTTCCAATGCTTACCAAACCTGTTCATGACGGAGGTGTAGGCTTTGGAATGAAATGGATGATGGGCTGGATGCATGATACGTTGGATTATTTCAAAGAAGATTTTGTCAACAGAAAGTTCCATCATCATAAACTTACATTTGCTTCCATGTACATGTATAATGAAAATTATATGATGCCTTTGTCTCATGATGAAGTGGTGCACGGAAAAGCAAGTCTGATCTATAAAATGAAGGGTGATGAATGGCAGAAATTTGCCAATCTTCGTACCTTGTATGTATATATGTATACCCATCCGGGAGCCAAGTTGCTTTTTATGGGAGATGAATTTGGGCAAACCAGCGAATGGAATTTTACCCGAAGTCTGGATTGGCACCTGTTGGAATATCCGGTTCACAAAGGATTGCAAGATCTGGTGAAAAAGCTGAATCATTTATACAGAACTGAATCCGCTTTATATGAAAACCAGTTTGATAAACATGGATTTGAATGGATAGAGGCAGATGATCTTGAAAACTCTGTGTATGTTTATCTCAGGAAAGGAAAAAGAAAAGATGATGTCCTGATGACAATCTTAAATCTGGCTCCAAAAGTATTGGATTACAAAATAAAGATTCCCAACGGAACCCATTGGGAAGTAGTTTTTAACTCCGATGATGAAATATACAGCGGAAGTGGAATGATATCCGAAGTATTGGAGGAAAAATATGAAGACGGAAGAGAACAGCAACAGTTTATGACCATTAAATTACCGCCTTTGGCAGGAATTATTTTGAGGCAGCAAAAAGATAAAAAGTATAAATTACACAGAATTAAACACAGAAGATAAAAATGGTTATTTATCATTTAAGCACAGAATGTTATCCTATAGCAAAAGTGGGTGGGCTGGCAGACGTTGTCGGGGCACTTCCAAAATATCAGAATAAAGTAAAAGGAATAGATGCCAAGGTGGTAATGCCTTGGTATAACAAACCATTTGTTCATGAACATGAATTTGAGGTGGTATTTGACGGGTTTATTCATCAGAGATCCAATATGCTGCAGGTTCAGGTTATGAAGGAAAAGACCAATGTGTTGGGGTTTGAACTTTACATGGTGAGAATTCCCGGGCTGTTGGATAGAGATAATCCTTATGGCTATCAGGATGAAAGTTTTCAGTTTTTGGCCTTTCAACAAGGTATTCTGCATTGGTTATGCGCCATGGAATTAAGGCCAGATGTTCTTCATTGTCATGATTACCATACAGGATTGGTCCCTTTTATGGTAGAACATTGCCCGGAATTCAGCTTTCTGCAGGGAGTAAAAACCATTGGAACTATTCATAATGGAGAATATCAGGGAATGATGAACTGGAATATGGCGAACTATATGCCTTCATTTGATGCCTATAAATGGGGATTAATGGATTGGAATGGTTTTATGAACCCCTTGGCAAGTATGATTAAATGTTCACATGCTTTTACCACAGTATCTGAAGGATATCTGGAAGAACTTTTCATTAGTTTCCGTGGACTTGAAAGTCTGGTTCGCCAGGAATTTGGGAAAGCGTATGGAATCATCAACGGAATTGATGCCGAAGTCTGGAACCCGGAAACCGATCCGATGCTGGATTTTAACTTTAACAGTAAAAATGCTGTAGCCCAAAAGAAGAAAAATAAACAAAAGCTTTGTAAAGAATATGGACTGAATCCGAAACTTCCCCTGTTTGCATTCATCGGAAGGTTTGCTACGGAAAAAGGAGCAGATTTGTTACCGGATGTAGTATGGAAAAGCATCAAACAAAGCTACGGAGCTTTAAATATTATGATTCTTGGCTCAGGAAATACTTATATTGAGAATAAACTTAAGGAATACGATTATACCTATACCAACTTTGCTTTGGATTTAGGATATAAAGAACATCTTTCTCATAAGATTTATGCCTCGGCAGACTTTCTGTTGATGCCATCAAGAGTAGAACCATGTGGTTTAAATCAGATGTACTCTATGAGGTATGGAACCGTTCCGGTAGTAAGGTATACCGGTGGATTAAAAGATACTGTAGAAGATATTTCAACCGGTGGAGCAGGACTGAATTTTACATATCCCGGTGTAGATGATATTGTACATGCGATGAACAGAGCGCTTGGGATCTATAATCAGAAAGGAATAATGGAAGAACTTATTCATGCCAACATGAATTTTGATTTTGCATGGGAGAAATCTGCAGAAAAATATTTAGCTTTATATAATAGCTGATATGACACGAGTTTTTTCTTTTTTATCAATCATTATCATATTGTCTTCCTGTAAAAAAGAAGATGATGGACTTCGTAATGGCTATTTTTGGTTGTATGGAGCAGGTCTTAAAGATATATATGGAGAAGAAGCAACGAATGGCGTCTCTGAAAAGTGGAAAATAAAATGGGTAGATGCCGGAGGCTGTACGATTGATTATGAAACACTCAAAAAGATAACGGCAACCAATAAAAAAACTCGCGCAGCCATTGAAAATAAATATGGCAAAGATTGGGATGTGAGATATAATAAGGACGTGGAGGACTTTAGAATGAAACGGGTGGATGTAATGGATGTACTTATTGTAAACAAACTCTTTTAGAGATCATAATATTCCCATTGATGATGTAGATAAAGAAGTAAAAGTACTGAATGACCATGGACAATATGAAGTAGCTTTAATTAATCCGAAACTGAAATATGAAAATAAAATATGTTTCAGAGTGAATGTAGACACCAAAAGAAGAACAGTAAGCTTAATAAAATAAAAAACGCAATATATTTATGAACCGAAATGTAATCTCTATTGTACTGGGCGGTGGAAGAGGAACAAGATTATTCCCTTTAACGTATTCCAGGTCAAAACCGGCAGTCCCTATTGCTGGAAAATATAGACTCGTGGATATTCCTATCTCAAATTGTTTAAACTCAGGATTGAATAAAATTCTGGTGTTGACTCAGTTTAATTCAGCATCCCTAAACTCGCATATCAAGAACTCATATCATTTTGATATCTTCAGCAAAGGCTTTGTAGATATTCTTGCTGCTGAACAGAATGTGGAAAATGACAGCTGGTACCAAGGAACTGCAGATGCAGTGCGTCAATCTATGAAGCACCTTGAAAAATATGACTATGATTATATCTTAATTCTCTCCGGAGATCAGCTGTATCAGATGGATTTCCGAGAAATGCTCGATTTTCACATTGAAAACGGCGGGGATCTTACTATTGCTACGATCCCGGTAAATGCTAAGGATGCCACCGGTTTCGGGATCTTAAAATCAGATGATGAGGGAAATGTCACGTCTTTCTACGAAAAGCCGAATTATGATATGTTGGAAGGTCTGCAATCTGAAGTTTCAGAAGAGAATAAACACAGAGGTAAGGAATATCTGGCTTCCATGGGAATCTATATCTTCACCAAGACCATTCTTAAGAAAATGTTTGATGAAGGGGCGGGTGATGATTTCGGAAAAGATATTATTCCAAGCTCTATCGGAAAATATAAAACATTAAGTTATCAATATGAAGGGTATTGGACGGATATCGGAACGATAGAGTCCTTCTACGAGGCCAATTTGGACCTTTGTCTGGATCTTCCTCAATTTAACCTGTTTTCCTCTTCACCCATTTATACAAGAGCAAGAATGCTTCCGCCATCAAAAATCAACGGTTCTTATGTAAGTAAGGCTGTTTTTGGAGATGGATGCATCATTATGGCAGATAAAATTGAAAATTCCGTGATCGGAAACAGAACCAGAATAGATAAAGGCAGTACCATTGTCAATTCTTACGTAATGGGAGCCGATTTCTATCAAAATACCACGGAAATCGTATTGAACGACAGAGCTGGCCGCCCAAATATGGGAATCGGGAAATACTGCTATATTGAAAAAGCGATCCTTGATAAAAACTGCTACATTGGAGATAATGTAAAGATTATCGGTGGCAAGTATCTTCCGGATGGTGACTATGGAACCTATTCGGTACAGGATGGTATCGTAGTTGTGAAGAAAGGAGCAGTTCTTACGCCTGGAACACATATTGGGTAATAAGGAAGTGGGAAGCTGGAAGTTATTGCAGCCGAAGTGGTAAATATGCTTTTTCTTTATGGAAAGATCTATAAATAATAATTTCAATCAAAGGACTATCAGTAATCGTTGGATTAACAGTAAATTCCAGCTTCCCTCACCCGGCTTCCGGCCTTTAACTAGGTTAATTATTGTTAAACATACAACTAGAGTGATCGGCATATTGGTCACTTTTTTTATTTGTATTACTTTTGTGCGATGCGTATTTTTAAATATCTAATTGTACTTATTGTTCTTTTTGGGGGCGCTTATGCCGCTTCCATGTATTATTTTGTGGATGAAAGCAAGAACTTTACCGTTGAAAAAGAGATTGATTATCCGATAGATAAAGTTTTTGCCCAGTTCAATAATCTCCAGAGTTTTACGAGATGGAACAACTTTTTTACCAGTTCACAGTCTATGGACATAGATTATTATACGCCTTATGAAGGACAGGGAAGTGCGATTAGCTATGTAGACAAACAAAATGATACCGACGGGGAAATGTTCATCCGTTATGAGAATCTTAATAAGACTTTAAAATATCAGCTTTTTGAGGATGAAAATGAAAATCCGACATTAGTTGACGTTAAATTTAAACCTATTTCTGCAGAAAAGACCAAAATTACGTGGTATGTACATACTCCGAAACTTTCCGTTTGGAGAAGGGTTGAAAACTTTTGGACAGAAGACCGTTTTGCTGAAAATATCAACAAAAGTATGGTCAATCTTAAAAATTCGTTAGGAAATAAGGTTGAAAAAGACAATCAGATGGCAGCCATCAAGTATGACAGTCTGATGGTGGAAAATGAAGAAGATAAACTGCTATTGGGAATCAACGTAAGTACAGCAAATAAAAAAGATGCTCTTTACAAAAATATCGTGATGAATTATAACAAAGTGTATAATTTCGTATTGATGGATCTTGGTAAAAAAGATGATGAATTTGGCTATCCGGTTCTGATGACGGATGCAGATAATTATAAAGACAAAGAAGTTTCCTACTTCCTGGGAATTCCCCTTTCCAAGAAAATCGGAGTATCTGACAATAACTTTAATTTTAGGTCGGTAAATCCATCACAAAACTATGTAATGTACTACAAAGGGAGCTATGAAGGCCGAATTAAGGCTATTCAGCAGCTGATTCTGAAAGCCAAAAAAGATGAGATGCGCTTCGGAGATATCCGTCAGACCTTTATTGAACGTCCGATGGAAGGTCAGGACGTGAACGTTAAGCTCTCATTATCAGTGTATAAGTGATTTTTTCAGAATATTTTTTTTCTTAAGTTTTTTTAACGGTTTCAGACTGTTCTAACTCGGTTTTTTTTATTAAATTTGAAGATTAATTCTACAAATAAATTTTAATAAATAGATAAACTGTAATAATGGACAGATTTTCATTCCTAAACGCAGCTCATTCTCAGTTAATTGAGGATTTATACCAACAATACTTAAAATTCCCGGATTCTTTAGAACCATCATGGAAAGCTTTCTTTCAAGGCTTCGATTTTGCTTTAGAGAACTACGGAGATGACGATAACATTCAATTTATTCAGGCTTCGGCCAGCGCTGCTCCTGCAGTACAACAAATTTCTCAGGCGGTAACCAACGGAGAAGTTCCTGAACACATCAAGAAAGAATTTAAAGTAGTAAATCTTATTGAGGCTTACAGAACAAGAGGGCACTTGTTTACAAAGACAAACCCAGTTAGAGAAAGAAGACACTATACGCCTACTTTAGACATCGAGAACTTCGGTCTTTCTAAAGAAGATTTAAATACAAAATTCAACTGTGCGGTTGAAACAGGGATGAAAGAGCCTGCTACTTTGGCAGACCTTATCAAGCATCTTGAAAATATCTACTGTGATTCTATTGGGGTAGAGTATACATACATCAACAACGTTGAAGAAAAAGATTTCATTAAAAAATGGCTTCAGGTAAACGAGAACCACCCAAGCCTTTCTGCAAATGAAAAAACAGAAATTTTATTAAAATTAAATCAGGCTGTAGCCTTTGAAAACTATCTTCATACAAAATTTGTAGGTCAGAAAAGATTCTCTCTGGAAGGTGGAGAAACATTAATCCCGGCTTTAGATCAGTTGATCTCAAGATCTTCTCAGTTAGGAGTAGATGAAGTTGTTCTGGGAATGGCTCACAGAGGAAGATTAAACGTATTGTCAAACATCTTCGGGAAATCTTACAAGCAGATCTTCTCAGAATTTGAAGGAAAAGAATTCGAAGAAGATGTATTCTCTGGTGACGTTAAATATCACTTAGGATCATCTAAAAAGATTAAAACAGCTTCAGGAGAAGAAGTTTGCATCAACCTGACGCCAAACCCGTCTCACCTTGAAACTGTTGCTGCTCTAGTAGAAGGAATCTGCCGTGCAAAAGTAGACGATAAGTATAAAGACTATTCTAAAGTATTACCAATCATCATCCACGGTGATGGCGCTATTGCAGGACAGGGTATTGCTTATGAAGTTGCTCAGATGATGACGCTTGAAGGATACAGAACAGGGGGTACTGTTCACATCGTTGTAAACAACCAGGTATCTTTCACCACAAACTTCCTTGATGCAAGATCTTCAACATACTGTACAGACATCGCAAAAGTTACAGAATCTCCTGTAATGCACGTAAATGCTGACGATGCTGAAGCAGTAGTTCATGCAATCCATTTTGCTGCTGATTTCAGAGCGAAATTCGGAAAAGATGTTTACATTGATCTATTAGGATACAGAAAGTATGGTCACAACGAAGGGGACGAGCCAAGATTTACTCAGCCTAACCTTTATAAGGCAATTTCTAAACACCCGAACCCAAGAGAAATCTATAAAGATAAATTAATCAACGACAGCGTTATTTCTAACGATATCATCAAAAAGATGGAGGTTGACTTTAAAGCACTTCTTGATAAAGATTTTGATGCCTCTAAAGAAATTGAGAAAAACGTAATGGATCTCTTCATGGCTGAAGATTGGGTAAACTATCCAATTGGAAAAAGAGGAGCAGTTCAGTTACCGGTTGATACAAAATACGACTTAGCTAAATTGAAAGAGCTGGCGCTTAAAATGTCAACACTTCCAGCTGATAAAAAATTCATCAACAAGATTACAAGACTTTTCGATAACCGTGTTAAAGCTGTTGAAGGAAACTCATTAGACTGGGCATTAGGAGAGTGGCTAGCTTATGCTACGCTACTTGTAGAAGGGCACAATGTAAGAATCTCTGGAGAAGATGTAGAAAGAGGTACATTCTCTCACAGACATGCTGTGGTAAAGACTGAAGATACAGAAGAAGAATATATCCCGTTAAGACATGTATCAGAAAGCAGATTTGATGTATTTAACTCTCACCTTTCAGAATATGGTGTTCTAGGTTTTGACTACGGATATGCAATGGCTTCTCCCAATACATTAACTATCTGGGAAGCTCAGTTCGGCGATTTCGTGAACGGTGCCCAGATTATTGTTGACCAATATTTAGCTGCTGCAGAAGAAAAATGGAAAATTCAGGATGGATTGGTCATGTTATTGCCTCACGGTTCAGAAGGTCAGGGTGCGGAACACTCTTCAGCAAGATTGGAGAGATTCTTAACGCTTTGTGCTAATGAAAATATGGTAGTAGCCAATATTACTTCACCTGCCAACTACTTCCACTTATTAAGAAGACAATTGAAGTGGGCATTCAGAAAGCCATTGATTGTAATGAGCCCTAAATCTTTATTGAGACACCCTAAAGTAGTTTCTCCACTTGAAGATTTCGCAACAGGTTCATTCCAGCCAATCTTAGACGATCCAACTGCAGATCCTAAAAAAGTAGAAAAATTAGTTCTTTGTTCAGGTAAACTGTACTTCGAATTATTAGCGAAGAAAGAAGAATTAAATTGTGAAAATATAGCATTAGTAAGATTCGAACAGCTATATCCACTTCAGGCAGATGCTATTGAAGCAATTTTCAACAAATACGAAAACAGAAAACAATTAGTGTGGGCTCAGGAAGAACCTGAAAACATGGGGGCTTGGTCTTATATTCTGAGAAATTTCAGAGATACAGGAATTCAGGTGGTAGCTCCGGTACCAAGTGGTGCTCCAGCTCCAGGTAGTCACAAAATGTTTGAGAAAAACCAAAATGCAGTGATCAACAGAGTTTTCGACAGAGACGATGCTCCTGCAAAAAGACCCGTTACAGCTTAATTAAATAATAATCAATTAAAAAATAAAAAATACTCGATATGTCAGTTTTAGAAATGAAAGTTCCTTCACCGGGCGAATCAATCACAGAAGTTGAAATTGCAACTTGGCTTGTAAAAGATGGTGATTATGTAGAAAAAGATCAACCTATCGCTGAAGTAGACTCAGACAAAGCAACTCTTGAATTGCCGGCAGAACAAAGTGGTATTATCACTTTAAAAGCAGAAGAAGGTGATGTAGTTCAAGTAGGTCAGGTAGTTTGTTTAATTGATATGGATGCTGCGAGACCAGAAGGTGCTGCACCTTCTGCAGAGGCTCCAAAACAGGAAGAAGCTCCAAAGGCTGCTGAACCTGCTAAACAAGAAGCTCCAAAACCAGCTGCTCCGGTTGCTGCTCCACAAACTTATGCAACAGGAGCTCCATCTCCGGCTGCTAAGAAAATCCTTGATGAAAAAGGGATGGATGCTGCACAGGTTTCCGGTACAGGAAGAGATGGAAGAATCACTAAAACTGATGCTGAATTAGCTGCAGTTCCTGCATTAGGAGGAAGCCCTCTTACTGCTACAGGTTCTAGATCTACAACAACAACTAAACTTTCAGTTTTAAGAAGAAAAATCGCTCAGCGATTAGTTTCTGTGAAGAATGAAACAGCGATGTTAACAACTTTCAACGAAGTTGACATGTCTGAAATCTTCAGATTAAGAAAATTATATAAAGAAGAATTCGCTCAAAAGCATGGAGTTGGACTTGGTTTCATGTCTTTCTTTACAAAAGCAGTGACAAGAGCATTAGAAATGTATCCTGATGTAAATGCCTCTATTGACGGAGACTTCAAAGTAAACTACGATTTCTGCGATATTTCAATTGCAGTTTCAGGTCCTAAAGGATTAATGGTTCCTGTATTGAGAAATGCAGAAAACATGTCTTTCAGCGCTGTTGAAGCAAACATCAAAGATCTTGCTACCAAAGTAAGAGACGGTAAAATTACTGTTGATGAAATGACAGGCGGTACATTCACTATTACCAACGGTGGTACTTTCGGATCTATGTTATCTACACCAATCATTAATCCACCTCAATCTGCAATCTTAGGAATGCACAACATCATCCAAAGACCAGTTGCTGTTGATGGACAAGTAGTAATCAGACCAATGATGTATGTGGCTATGTCTTATGACCACAGAATTATCGACGGAAAAGAATCTGTAGGATTCCTTGTAGCGGTAAAAGAAGGTATTGATAATCCTGTTCAGGTATTGATGGGAGGTGATGAAAGAAAAGGCCTTGGATTATAGTTTTAATAAAATTATAATGTAAATATATAATCTCGCCTTAAAAAAGGCGAGATTTTTGTATCTATTAAGGAAATACTACAATGATGTTTTCAAAAATGACTTCCAATATCAAAGTTTCAGTTATACCTGAATATGATAGTAAGAATAGTTATCCATCCGAAAACCGTTATGTTTTCAAGTACAATATCACCATAGAAAATGACGGAAGCTTTCCTATAAAAGTACTGAAAAGAAAATGGCTTATCTTTGATGTAGGATTTGGATACACAGAAATTATAGGCGATGGAATCATCGGCTTAACTCCAGAGATAGAAACTGGTGAAAATTTCGGTTATTTCTCCAATGTAATGCTCCGTTCCGGAGTAGGAAATATGAGTGGAAAATACCTTGTTAAAAACCTGGTGACGCAGGAGACTTTTGAGATTGATATCCCAAAATTCAACCTGTTATCTGAAGTTTTAAGTAATTAAATAACCTGAGTTCTGGATAAGACATTTCTGTTTTTAGTAAGTAAGGAAGCCTGGAACTGGGAGATGGAAGTGAGTTGAGCTTAAAAAACACACTTACAACCCTGTAATGTATTATTCCTTTAAAGATAGCTTTATCAAATTTTACGGCAACGTCAGAAATTGTAGCTCCGATAGTAACTTCCAGCCTATTATCCTTAATTTTATGATCCCGAACTCGGGTTAAATAGTATTGTTATAAAAAATGATTGATGCAGATATCGGAACCCGGGTCTGTTAGCTGTATTGTTAAAGCTTTTTTATTTTTGCTTTCATATATTCATTCACTTCATCATTACTGGTGAGGAAGAGCTTCTCAAAAGCCAGTAAAGAGATCTTGGCACATACTTCAGCATCAGCTCCGGCTCTGTGGTGATTAAATTTAATGTTGTGATACTCAGCCAGTGGTTTTAACCCATATTTTGGAAGATAATTCCATGATTTTTTAGCAAGTTGTATACTGCACAAGTAGTTTAACTTGGGAGTAAACATTCCGTAATGCTCAAGACAACCTCTTAAAACTGAAGCATCAAAACCTGCATTGTGAGCAATCATTAATGATCCGTACATTAATTCTTCTGCTTCATGCCAGATCTCATCAAAAGTAGGGGCATCCTGTACATCCTCAGGTTGTATCCCGTGCACTGCCATATTAAATTTGCTGAAGTAAGGGAAACTTGGTGGCTTTATGAGCCATGTTTTGGTCTCTACAATCTTGGAGTCTTGTACCACACAAATTCCCATCTCACAAGCAGAGCTTTTTTCATGAGTGGCTGTTTCAAAATCTATTGCACAGAAATCCATTGAGATAATTTGATATTTAAAATTTGAAGTTTGATATTAGGGAAGTGATCACTTTTTCTGATTTAAAGCTACTCTTAATGCTGCAAATAAGAGTACTTTCATAGTTTTCAAGCTTTTTATTACTTTTTATTTCCTCCCAGAAAATGTTTGAAAATTAACCATTCGGATTGATAGAATTGAACTTTCTGATGTTTCTGACGAAGTTTCCATGTTTCCGGAAGCTGTCCGTAAAAACCAAAATGTGCTCTAACGACTGCCCAAAGGTGAGGAAACCCATGTTTTAATCCAAAATAAATCCCAGCAACACCATCCAGACAAAGTCTGAAAAAAATCAGCCAGATAAGCTTTGGAAATGGTAGATTTTTAAGCATCATAGACAGGTTGTTTCTGATGTTTAAATAGGTCTTTTGAGCGCTTTGTTTATTCAAAGTTCCACCACCTACATGATATACTTTGGATTTCCCGGTATAAAATATCTTTTTTCCTGAATTGATAAGTCTCCAGCAAAGATCAATCTCTTCCTGGTGGGCAAAAAATCGTTTATCAAAACCATTTTGTTCCCAAAAATCTTTGGAACGAATAAAAAAGCTGCATCCCGATGCCCAGAAAATCTCTGTTTCATCATCATATTGTCCTTTATCTTCTTCGAGATCATCAAAAATACGCCCTCTACAGTAAGGGTAACCAAGATTATCAATCAGACCGCCTCCAGCTCCGGCAAATTCAAAGAAGTTTTTATTGTTGTAGGATAAAACCTTAGGCTGAATTGCGGAAATTGCAGTATCTTTTTCAAACAGATGTAACACTGGTTCTATCCAGTTTTCCGTAACCTCTACATCAGAATTAAGAAGGCAGTAATATTCATTATTAATCTTCTTTAATCCTTCATTATAACCTCCTGCAAATCCGTAGTTTTTATCGTTTTTAATGATTTTTACAGTAGGGAAATGGGTGTTCAGAAATGCTATAGAATCATCCGTAGAAAGATTATCAATAACATAAATATCTGTATTTTGAGAAAACTGAACTACACTCGGAAGAAATTTTTCCAGCCAGTTTTTCCCATTCCAGTTTAAGATGGCAACAGCCAGTTTATTCTGCATGTACATCTAATTTTTTTCAGAATCAAAATTTTTGATGGAATCCTGATATTTCCACTTTCTGTGGGACCAAAGATAATTGTCAGGCCGTTTGCGTAAGGTATTTTCCAACATTTTATGGAACTTCCTTACCACTTCATGTTCTACGAATTTTTCATTGTCCGGATAGATTCTGTAGTAATTGACTTGGTAGTACCCTCGCTTTACTTTTTTCATTTCACAATAAATAAAAGCAAGATCCATTCGGGTAGCTAGCTTGTCATAGCCTATAAAAACAGGAGTCCTTTGGTTCAAAAATTCCAATCCATAAGTGACATGTGAAAAATGTGGGGTCTGATCTGCCACAAACATGTAGATAGAATCTCCGTCATTTTTATTTCGGAAAATATTAAGAATTACTTCATTAGCTTCCAGAGCCTCATTTCCAAATTTGTTCCGGACTTTTTTCATCTGGTTTTCCCAAAAATCACTGTTTACCTTTCTATACACAGGGTGGCAGTGCTTTTGAGGAACAATTCTTGCCAAAGCATTGATCCATTCCCAGTTAAAAACATGACCGGCAAGAAGAATAATATTTTTACCTTCTTTTTGCACTTCATGAAATACATCCTGATTAATGTGCTGCATTCTTACTCTGGATTCTGTTTCCGAAATACTGAATGATTTTATCGTTTCTACCAGATAATCGGAGAAATTACGGTAGAATTTTTTTCGAATTTTTTTAATCTCCTCTTCAGATTTCTCAGGGAAGGAATTTTTAAGATTTTGAGTAATTACCTCTTTTCTATAGCCTACCAGATAATAATTTAGGAAGAACATAACGTCCGAAAAAATATATAATATTCTAAGCGGAAGTTTTGAGATGAAATATAATATTTTAATTAAGAAGCTCATAAAACAGGCAAATTTAGTGATAATAAAATTATGGTTCTATTTTTGTAGGGAGATAAGTATTATTTTTTTATTTTTATGTTATGAAAAAATTGACATTGATCGCAGTTCTAGGATTAAGTACATTGGCTTTCTCACAGGAAGTAAAGAACTTACCGGACAAAGGAAAGCAAAAAACGGCTCTTATTGTGCCCACTGAACAAAAAGAATTGGATGCAAAGAAGAAAGCAGCTGAAGAGAAAGCAAAACTTCCTAAGCCTTACAATCCGAAAGCTGATGCTCAGGCTGATATTAATAAATTAGTAGCACAGGCTAAAAAGGAAGGAAAGAATATTATGATTCAGGCTGGTGGAAACTGGTGTATCTGGTGTCTAAGATTTAATAATTTTGTACAGGAAACTCCTGAATTGAAAGAACTGGTAGACAAAAACTACTTGTATTATCACTTGAATTATTCTCCGGATAATAAAAATGAAAAAGTTTTTGCTCAATATGATAATCCTGGTGAAAAGTTTGGATATCCTGTATTTATCGTTTTGGATAAAACCGGTAAAATGATTAAAGTTCAGCAGAGTGATGTATTGGAAGAAGGAAAAGGATACAGCAAAGACAAGGTAAAAGAGTTCTTTAATGCTTGGAAGCCTAAAGCATAAAAATTAAAAGGTTGTTTCTACTGGAAGCAACCTTTTTTATTAATATTTCGTTGATTCTGCAGATGCTTGTTCCGAATCTGCGAGAGAAATTTATCAAATGTCTCTATTACAAATTTTCAGAGCAATTTTTTTATCCAGTTTAATTTCTTTTCAGAATAAGGCGGATATTTAATATTCGGTTCACCCCATGTTGCCTTTTCCAGAATAGATTTCTGATGAGAGAACGCTTCAAAACCGAATTTTCCATGATAATTTCCTATTCCTGAATTTCCAACCCCTCCAAATGGTAGGTTATCATTGCTTAAATGCATCACAACATCATTAATGCACCCGCCACCAAAAGACAATTTTTGTGTAAAGTTTTCTTTCTCTTCAGCATTATTGGTGAAAAGATAAGCAGCCAGAGGTTTTTCCTGTTCCAATACTGCATTCAGGGCCATATTGTAATTTTTAAAACTGATAACAGGTAAGAGAGGACCAAAGATTTCTTCCTGCATGATCTCATCATTCCAGTCTATAGTATGAAGGATAGTAGGTTCTATATATCGTTTTTCTTCATCAAAATTTCCACCGAAATATATTTTTTCTTTATCAATAAGGTTGACCAATCTTTGAAAATTTCGTTGATTGATAATCTTTGTATACTGTTCCGAATCTGGATAATATTTAAACTCTTTAATATAATTTCTCAGCATTTCCAGAAACTGTTCCTGTATGGATTCTTCTACCAATAAGTAATCCGGAGCAACACAGGTTTGCCCGGCATTCAGAAATTTCCCCCAAACAATTCTTTTGGCGGCAATTTCAAGATTAGCATTTTTAGTAACAATGAGAGGAGATTTTCCGCCCAATTCAAGAACTACAGGTGTTAAATGTTCGGCAGCAGCTTTGTATACAATTTTTCCCACTTTGGTACTTCCTGTAAAGAATATTTTATCAAACTTCAACTTCAGAAGCTCCGTAGTTTCTTCAATTCCGCCTTCATATACATACAGGTATTCAGGTGGAAAGTTTTTATTGATGATGAAAGACATTGCTTTCATGGTATTTTCAGCAATTTCACTGGGCTTCAGAATACAACAGTTTCCGGCAGCAATAGCAGCAATAATAGGTGAAAGAGATAATTGATAAGGATAGTTCCAGGCTCCGATTACCAGAATATTACCTAATGGTTCAGAATAAATTTTACTTTTTCCAAGCTGATTCACCAGATTGGTGCCTACTTTTTTAGGTTGGGCAAGAGATTTTAAATGTTTCAGATAATACTCTATATCATTCAGGATAAAAGAGATCTCTGTGGTGAAGGTATCAAATTTAGATTTTCCAAAATCTTTATCAATGGCTTCGTAAAGGATGTTTTCATTGGAAATGATAAGACTTCTGAGCTTTTCAAGATATATTTTTCTGAAAGCAAGACTTTTGGTCTGCTGCGTTTTAAAAAAATCCCTCTGACTCTGTAAAATTTTTTCAATTTCCATACGGTTGTTTTTCTGTTAAACGTAAGTGCTGATGCGATATTGTAATGAAAAACAAGCAACAATAAGCTGGCCAAAGTGGGCAAGGAGGGAAGATGGAAGCTGGAGGTTACTTGTTGACGTTTGTGAGATGTTGGGTATTTAAGAATTATTTTAATTTAAGCTATATATTAAAAACGTTATGATCGCTAAGATAATTTCAATGCCGCTTATTTCCCGTTCGCAAAGGCACTTCGTTCAGCGAGTGCTTTGGATTTCAGCCTTTGCTGAGTGAAACGCCTTAGCGAACGGTTATAAAGTATATGATTTTAATTCTTTGCGAGCATTGCGTTAAGAATAAAGAAATTGCCTTAAACTGAACCGAAGTCACTAGTTATTTAAGACTTCAATAACTTCCATTCTCCGGCCCCCATCTTCCTTTCTTCTCTACATAATATTCCTTACTGCTATTTTCACCGGATGATAAAGCAGTAAAAGGAGTGCTGTAATCAGGGCCAGCCAAAATAAACCTGTAAAGATTTCCATATTAGAAAGGAGAATGGACTGAGCGGTTATTTTTGCTTTAAAAGCTCCGGCAGTCATAGATAATGATTCATTAACCTGAAGTTTTGAGATATTGGCTCCAAAAATCCGATTCCATTGACTGTAGAAAACAGGATTGGTATCTGTAAGGTTGAAGCTTAAAGTGTCAGCATGTTTTAAGGTTAAAAATAACATCAGATTCTGCATTAAAGCATACCCGATAGCGGTTGTCCAGAAACGGGTGGTTGTTCCAAGCGCTGTAGCATTGGAAACATATTCCTCCGGTGTTGCTGAAATAAGAAAGAAAACCAACGGGGTAAACAGTAATCCCTGTGCCACACCCTGTAAAAATAAAGGTGGACATATCGTGGAAAGGGTAGTGTCCGGATAAAAGGTATAGGTAAACCACGCGCAATCTATAGCCAGTAAAAGAAACCCTGTAAAGAAAACTACTCTGGAAGAAACACCTTTTACTAGACATATTCCTGATAAAAAGACCCCCAGAATTGTTCCGGCAACATTCCAATACTGGATATTGACAATATAATCCCAAGGCCATTTCCATACGGTTGCCATGATGCTGTACACATTATTCAGCCCTGAACGGATCAGGTAAAAAATGAAAAAGAGAATCATTCCCACAATGACATTTTTGGAACTGAAAACTTCAAAATGAAATAATGGTCTTTTGGAATTTCTCTGTTTAAGCATGAACAAACCTCCGGAAAGCAGGAATATAAACAAACACATAATGATGATGTCTGATTCAAACCACATCAGTCTTTTTCCATAAATAATGGCGTAACCTCCAGCCTGTAAGCATACCCAAAGTAAAAACCAACTTGAAATATCCAGTTGATATAGTGGTTTTTTAGGAAAAAATCTATTTCGGTTGAAAATAGCAATGCCAATGATGAGTACAAAAACATGAAAATAAACCATCATTAAAACCATGTGCTGAAAATCATAGTCTTCAATACTTGATTTCAGCAGGGAAGTGGTTATGGTTCCGCCAGTGAGCATAATAGAATACATAAAAAGATAGGCAAGAACCTTGGCGTGCTTTGTTTTCAGTTCAGCAATAATCAGAGGAAGGAAAATAGCACCTTCCAACAACCCGAAAATTCCTTCCAAGAAACGGATCACCAGAATCACATGATAATCATTGGTAACCGATAAAACGTAGAGAATAATGACTGAAATGGATGCCATCAGCAGAACATAATATTTCACACTGAAGTAAGCCATAAATCGTTGTAAAACTAAAAGGGTAACCACAAATGTCCCATACATCAAAATCATTAGGTATTGGATGTCATCTGAATCAACATCCATAAAAGAAGAGGTGAAGGCACTGTTGGAATGTAACAGTGACAACAGCATCAGGTGGGGAAACAATGCCAATATAAGAAGTGGCAGTTTCAGCCATTGTGGTACCCATTTATGATAAACTGTATTGTGTTGCATAGTTGTTTTGAAAGCTGAAAATCGAATATTTGAAAATTTATTAATCTGCTTTCAGCTGTTTATTTGAATCTAAAAATGCGAAAAGACAAAAGGGCAAAGGGGTAAAAGTAAAAGGTAAAATAACAAATATGCTTAAAGAAAAAATGATAGCAGATCTGTATTTTGCGGTTTTGCCTTTTCGCAGAAAAAAATAATTTAATTTGAAGATTTGGAAATGAGTTAATTTGAAAATGATAATAAATCCGGATATTTTTGTCCTCTAGCACTCTCAAAAACTCCCACTCTCAAACCTAAATTTTCCTAGCACTCACCAGAACATTCATTCCGGAAAGCAGCTTTTCGTTGTCTTTATTATTGTCAAGAATAATTTTTACGGGAAATCTCTGTTCGATCTTTACAAAGTTTCCGGTTGCATTGTCCGGTTTTACCAACGAAAATTGAGACCCTGAAGCAGGTGAAACAGAAAGGATTTTTCCTTTGAATTCAACATCTGGATAAGCATCTGCTGTGATGATGACTTCCTTAGTCTGATCGATCTGGCCAAGTTGTGTTTCTTTGTAATTAGCAATGATCCATTTTTCTTTGCTTACGATTTGTACCAATGCCTGTCCTTCTTTAATCAGTTGTCCTTCCTGAATTGTTTTTTTTCCTACCCAGCCCTCGTAAGGAGCTGTAATTACCGTATAAGAAAGGAAAAGCTTCGCATTGTTTAAACTGGCTGAACTTTGTTGAATCTGGCTCTTGGCTGGAGCCACTTTAGTCTGTTGTTCGCTGGCCCCTGCTTTTACTGCATTTTTTTGTTGTTCCAGGGCTAAAAGATTCGCTTTTGACTGTTCATAAGATGCTTTTACGTTTTCAAATTCCTGTTCTGTGGCGGCATCTTCAGCCAGAAGGTTTTTATATCTTTTATAATCCTGTTCTGTTCTCCAGATATCAATTCTTGCAGAAGCAATTTTAGCATCAATAATTTTGGTATCGCTTGCCTTTGTATTAACACTACTTTCAATGGTGGTAATATTTTCTGTATTGGCATTAAGACTGGCTTCAGCCATATGAACCTGATTAACAAATTCTCTGTTGTCAATAACAATTAATGTGTCACCTTTATGCACAAACTGGTTTTCATTAAACTTTATGGTTTTAATAAACCCTGAAACCTTACTGGATACTGGCGTAATATATTGTTCAATCTGCGCATCGTTGGTGGTAACATTTTTTCTCGAAAAAAGATAGAAACTTACCATTCCCGTGACCCCGCTGATGATAAGAATCCAGGCCAATAAAGTGATCGTCTTGTTGATTCTTTTTTCTTTTTGTGTCAGTTGTTTCTGTGCCATAGTTTTTATAAGTTTCCTATCGTATACTGGAGTTGATAATATTTGAGTTGTCTGTTAATTTTTACGGAAATAAGATTAGATTCTGCTTCCAGATAAGTATTGTCTGCATCAATCAGCTCAGTGATAAGGCTTAGCTTATTCGCATATTTAGTTCTCACAATACGATAATTTTCCTTAGCCTGATCAATGGCTTCTTCTGCTATTTTTACCTTCTGATTGGTTTCTTCAAACTTTTTGTACGCTTCATATACATTATGTCTTATCTTTTCTTCGTTTTCTTCAATCTGAAGTTTGGCCAAATCAATATTTTCTTTGGCTTCCTGCATTTTGTATTTGTTTTTGTACAGGTTTTCTATAGGATAAGTAAGATTCAGCCCTATCATTCCCAAACGGTAAGCATAAGGTTCGGGCGGAAAGAACATCATATTCGGATATTTTAAGAAATATTCTCCACCGGCAGTTACTTTGGGTAAATAATTAGCCTTAGTGAGTTTCTGATCCAATTCTTTTAATGAAAGATTCTTATGAGTAATTTCAACAGATTCATTCTTGATTAAGGCGGTTTCTGTTAACTCGTCAATATAAGGAATGGATGCTTTGTCAGAGATCAGATCTTCTGTATCCACATGCATTTCCTGCTGTTCAGGAAGAGAGAGAATGGTTTTCAGCTTATGCTCTGCGATCTGTATGTCGTTATCCAGTTCTGTCCAGCTCATTTTGTGGTTGGAAAGCTGTAGTGAAGTTCTCAGCACCTCATTCACGGTCACCACGCCATTAGCTTTCAAAGCTTTTACCTGTTTGATGTTCACAGAATCCTCTTTCATCTTATCATTAATAAGAGACTGTTGTTCTTTTAAATGATGGATTTGAAGAAAAGCAGTAATCACTTCCATTTTAAGCTGTCTTTCATCCAGATGCGTTCTTAAAGCTGAAATATCAGTATCAATGGCTGCTTTTTTCTCAGTATTTTTTATTTTCCCACCCATATAGACAGGGATGGAAGCTGATAGCGTAAAATCATACATTCCGTTGATAACATCATATTTCGTAGGTTTGCTAAATACTCCATCCTGGTATTGAAAAAGATTGGTAACCTGATTATAGCTGGTATGAAACTCAATATCCGGCAATTTTTCCATTTTCAGGTCTTTTTCCTTTGTTACGGACATCTCCTGTTTTAAATGGCTGATCTGGATGTTTTTGTTATTTTTTAAACCAATTTCTATAGCCTGTTGCAGGCCAAGATGCTGGTAATCTATCATCTGTGAATGTAAAAGGTTGCTCAATAATAGGCACAACGCTATGCACTGATATCGGCATGCGTTAAATATCATATTCATAAATTAATTAAAGGATTTTTGCTAAAATGATTTTGATACCGCAAATTTACGACGTCAGGTGTCCGACACTATTTGTGAAAACAGAAAAAGATTTGTTCATTTACGCCATTTTGAAAATTATACCTATCTTTATTTCATGAATGATAGTCATTTTAAAGCCGTAGAGGATGACGATGCTGAATTTTACGTGTATCATGTCCTTACCGGAAACATTACAACAGATATCCATTATCACAGTTCTGCTCAGTTGGTTTATGCAGAAGGCGGTATTGTGCATGTTTTTACAGATTTAAAACATTGGTATCTTCCGGCAAGATGTTTTATGTGGATTCCCGCCGGAACGCCGCATTATCTTTTTTCTACCAGCCCCAAAGTAGATTTGTATAATTTTTACTTCAAAAAGGAAGTAAACGAAAATGGCTTTTTTGATGAAATTAATATTTATTCAGTCAATGAGTTACTCAGAGAGATGATTTTATACACCAAGGACTGGAATGGGAAAATCACAAAAAATGATGTCCCAAAATATTATTTTCTCAAAGCTTTAAAAGGGGTTTTACCGGAAAAAAGAGATAAAAAACTGGCTTTTCCTGTTCAGCATCCGTTTCCCAAAGATGAAACCCTCCTGAAGATCGCAAGATACATTCATGCTAATCTGGAGAAGCCTCTAACGATTGAATCTACGGCCAAAGAGTTCGGAATGAGCACAAGAACCCTTTCCAGAAAATTTAAAGAGATTTTGGGTATGAATTACGTCCGTTTTCTGAGAGCTTTAAGAATTACCCGTTCTTTGGAGTTGATGCTGGAAGGAAAGTATAATATGTATGAGATTGCGATGATGGTAGGCTACAATAGTTTGTCTTCTTTCAGCAATATCTTCAAGAAAATAATTGGAGTAGCTCCAACTGAATATCAGCAGAAATTGAGAGGGGATAGGTAGTGAGTTTTAGAGTCTTTAATGCGCGTTTCGGAATACGTGTTGATGTATTGACGGGATGTTAAATGTAATTTTTTTGCTTATAAAGAACTACTATATACAAATTAGAAATATATTTGGATTCTTATTTCTTAGAATGCGCTACATTCCCCTTCTCTGATGGGTTGGCTTTTTGACCTGCAAAAAGACGGGGTAGTTTAAACTTAAACAAATTTCAACACAAAAAAAAACCACCTCAAAAAATTGAAGTGGTTCTTATATTGTGAGAAATTCTCAGTCGCTTATTAAGCTTCTTCAGATTTAGCCTCTTCCTTCTTAGCAGCAGGAGCAGCTACAACTGGAGCATCAGAAACGATGTCGAATTCGTAGTTGTACTCAACATTTCTGTGAAGTCTGATAAGAGCAGCAAATTTACCAGTTCTCTTGATTGTGTTACCAGGAATTTTGATATATTTTTTCTCTACAGAAACACCAGCTTTTTCTAAAGCAGCAGATAGATCAGCATTGTTAATAGATCCGAATAACTTATCACCAGTACCTACTTTTGCAGGAATAGTAATAGTAGTCTTCTTCAATTGCTCAACTACAGCGTTAGCAGTAGCGATTAATTTAGCTTCTTCTTCTTTTCTAGCCTCTAATGTAGCTTCTAAAGCAGCTTTGTTTTTAGGTGTAGCTAAAAGAGCAATTCCTTGAGGAATTAAGAAGTTTCTAGCATAACCTGGCTTTACGTTTACTGTATCAAACTCAAGTCCTAAGTTTTCTACGTCTTTTTTTAGGATAATTTCCATTGTTGTTGTCCTTTTTGAGATTTTAGTTTATGATCTAAAATCAAGTTAGAATTAATGATGTATTCAGCAACAAAAGAAGAGATTGCTCTCTTCTTTTATTTATTTTTTGTCTTATTTTAATAAGTCAGCTACGTAAGGTAGTAAAGAAAGGTGTCTTGCTCTTTTGATAGCAGCAGAAACTTTTCTTTGGTATTTTAAAGAAGTTCCAGTGTATCTTCTTGGTAAGATTTTACCTTGCTCGTTTACAAATTGTAATAAGAAGTCAGCATCTTTGTAATCAACGTGCTTAATTCCGTATTTTTTGAATCTACAATATTTCTTTTCAGATTTTGTATTGATATCAAGTGGAGTAAGGAATTTTACTTCTGATTCTCCTCCAGCTGAGGCTTGTTTAGCCATTTCATCTATTGCCATGTCTTGTCTTTTTTAAAAAATAGGGTTAATTAATTAAGCTTTAGCTGATTTTACTTTAGCTCTTCTAGTTACAGCGTACTCAACAGCGTGCTTGTCAAGTTTTGTAGTAAGGTAACGGATTACTCTCTCGTCACGTTTGAATGCTAATTCTAAGTCAGCTACTACAGAACCTTCTCCTTTAAATTCGATTAAAGTATAGAACCCATTCTTTTTCAATTGGATTGGGTAAGCTAATTTTTTTAATCCCCAGTTTTCTTTAGCAACGATTTCGCAGTTCTTTTCTTTGATAAGATCTACATACTTGTTCACTGCTTCCTCTACCTGTGACTCAGATAGAACGGGAGTTAAAATGAAAACAGTTTCGTAATTGTTCATAATGTTAAATGAATTTGTTAATTATTTCGAGGTGCAAAATTAGAAATTATATTTGTAATATGCAAGTGTAGTGATGAAATAATGGAGTGCTGATCGTTGGATTTTGAGTATTGATGGTGTTTTTTATACCTTTACCGAAAGATTTTTTTATTTCATGAAAACTAAAATTTATACGTTGCCATTGTTGTTGATGGGAATTGTCTGTTATTCACAGGATAAAATTTCCAAGAAGAACGGAACCTCTTTTGAGGCTAAAATTATCGAAGTTGGGGCTTCAAATATTACTTACAAAGAGTTGGATTACCTGGATGGACCTAGCCATTCATTAAACAAATCAGAAATTTACAAAATCACTTATGCTAACGGAAAGGAAGATCTTCTGGGGAAATATCATAATGTGGATGAAGTGAAGGCTTTTATTGCTGATAAAATCAGAGAATTTGGGGCAGACCGGGATAATGGAATGCTAAGACTTGCTGCTGAATTTGAAGGAAATAATATTAGAGTAAATTCGGTAGATAAAAATGGAAAACTTTATTACGAAGGAGATCTTTGGGATTTGAGCAACGTTGTAGAGTTTCATAAAGTATCCAAAAGAAAAAATGGTGATGCATTTTTAAATATAGTAACCTACAAAGTGAAAAGATCAAGTGAGAAACTGGATAAGTTGGTTATTAGAATTATTAATTATGGTATAGCTGAAGAACTGTCGGAAGCCTTTAAAGATCTAAATATAATGCTAAAAAAAGACTTGTAAACAACAGGTCTTTTTTATTATAGGAAGTTTAGTCTTTTCTGAGTTCCGTTAAAAAATTCACTTTTAATACATCATACAAAGAATGTCTGCTTACTAAGATAGAAGATATGGAAGAAACCATGCCGGCAAGCATCAGATGAAAAATCAATGAATGCCTGTCGGTCATTTCCAGCACAATAATAGCTGATGTAAATGGAGCTCTGGTTATCCCGGTAAGAAAAGCGACCATTCCGCCCAAAACAACTACATTGGTCTCATTGGGAGTTAAATGAATGACTCCTGAAATAACAGATCCAATACTTGCTCCTGCGGATAAAGCCGGTGCGAAAATACCGCCGGCACCTCCGGAAGTAAAGGATAGGGCAGGACCAAGCATTCTTAAAATAGGAACATACCAATCTTCATGTTTATCCTTTGTAAAAAGTACCCGTTCCATTATTTCCTTTCCTGAACCCAAAATTTCACGATTGATGAAATAGGCGATACAAGCAATGACTAAAGCACATACAACCAGAAATACAACGTTTGCTCTATCTGTTTTTAGTGTTTTCTTTTTCCAACCATTGATCTTAAGCATAATTACGGAAAGCTGACTCGCCATAATTCCGGCAGTAGCTGCTACCAGCACGATTGGAAACATCACCATCAGAGAAACGTCATTGGTTTTTGGATAGCCTAAATACAAATAAGATCCGGCTAAAGTTTGGGCTGTAAGACCAGCAATGATAACAGCCGTAAATAAAGCTGTTTTAAAGTAGTTGATATGTGTTTTTGATAATTCCTCTACTGCAAACACAATTCCGCCAAGAGGCGTGTTAAAGGCTGCTGCAAGACCTGCCGCCGCACCGGTCATAATCATGTTCTTTTTAGAAATTTTGGGCCACCAATCCGGAAGATATTCATTTACTTTTCTGAAAACAGAGCCTGCAATCTGAATAGTAGGACCTTCACGACCTACAGCCCCACCTCCAATTACTAGTATGACAGATGAAACAATTTTAAAGATGATAATTTTAAGACTTAAAAGGCTTCTGATCTTTTTATGTTCTTTCGGATTAGCCAGTTCTACGGCTGCCATCACTTGGGGAATGCCGCTTCCTTTAGCATTGGGTGCAAATTCCTTTACCAGCCACCATGAAAGTACAAATCCTATGGGAGCAATAATGAAAATCATCCATGCATGCCAGTCAAAAATGAAATTCATTAGATGTTCACCCCAGGCAAATACCTGTGCATACAATACAGCAAAAAAACCGGTAATCACAGACCCAATCCAAAAGGGAATGGCTTGCAAAAGATTGTGCTTCAGCTGCTCATTCCGGATGTTGTCAAAGGATTTCTTTATGGACTGGCGAATAAGGATGAGGATTTTCAGCATTTGTTATTTTTGAGAGATGAAATTACGGCAAAAAAACTGAAATTTATATTTCTTTTAAAAATTTTGAGACTATTGAAACATTGTCAATGCTCAATGCCTTCGGTATTCTCAAACCTGCAATATTGTTTTTAACCTCTATTTTGAAATCGTCATCAGAAATAGATTTTATGATTTCCTTTCTTTTAGAATTTAAAAATGTCATTGTTTTGTATGAATCGCTCCCCAGAACATAAAAATCTTTGAAATCTTTGTTTTCCTTAAAATTGATATTAAAATTACTGAATATTCCGGCGATCCTGTCTGCCAGGTTTTTCCTGTTGATAGAAATAAAGCCAAAATCTTCCTTCATCTCCTTTAATCCCCAAATCTCCAATGAATCATATTTATCCGTGGTACGGGCTCCTCTGATTGAAGTTCCTATCAGATTAACGATGAAAAGATAAAAAGTGTTTGTTTTACTTTTGGAGGTAATATGATAACAGAGCTTGGGTTCTTCTAAAAAATCTATATTTTGCGATTTGAATTGACTGTATGGAGGATCATCAATATCTACTACTGAAACATTATAAATTGCAGATAATTGGTCATAAATTTCAAAGATTAACTCTTCATCTTCCTTTGAAAAGTCAAATAATTTGGTCACATATAATTTTCTGAAATCAAGTTCCATTTCTAATAGTTTCTTTAAAAGATAAAACTATTTGATGAATAATGAACTTCTCAAATAATTAAAGATATACAAAGAAAATCATCATGGAAGAACATTTAAAGAATGCTCTGATTATTTCTTTTTCGTTAGATCTTCTATCTTCTGAATCATTTTTGCAGCATTAGTGTTTTCCGGATTTAGTACTAATGATTTTTTATAATTTTCTAAAGCTAAGATATAATTTTTAGCATAGAAATAAGCTTCACCCAGACTGTCAAAAGCATTTGCCGACTGTGGGGTTTCTTTCGCATTTAAAGAAAAAATTTTGATGGCTTCATCAATTCGAGCGTTTCTCAATAAAATATAACCTATATCGTTCAGTGTATTTTCAAAATTCCATTTTGGATTTTTAGCCTTTATGGAATAATAGATTTTCTCAGCATTGGGATTGTTTTTTTTAGAAAATTCAGAGATGATGGTTTCTTCTGCTGAGGAATAGTCGTCTGTTAAAGTTTTATCAATCATAGCAGCAATATGATTAATAATGCGATATTGGATAGGGAATAGGCTATATCCGTTAGACATCATTACAATGGCCATATTATTCTGTGGGTAAATTTTATAGGCACTTACATTTCCGCCGGAAAAATTATAAGACGGGATATCATTAACTTTTGTGATGTCCCATCCGTATGAAAAAATATCTTTTTTATTACCGAAATCAAATGGCTGCCACATCATTTCTTTCGTCTTTTGATCTAATAAATCATTTTTACTAAGATGAATGCTCCATTTCAAAAATGCAGGGAGTGTGATGGCTACTCCGTTGGCAGAATGTGCCCTTGTTCCGCTAACATCCGTAGATTTTTCATATTGCTTTTTTCCCGGGTTGTAATTATATTTTATCACACGGTTTGGGATTTTTTCTAGAGCATTTGAGGAAAAAACAACCTGGTTTTTAGAATCTGAAAACTGATTGTTCATAATGAAGTTTTCAAAAGACTGTCCTGTGATCTTTTCAATAATCATGGTGAGAAGAAAATAATTCGTTTGATTGTAACTGAATTGATTTCCTGTTTTAAAATCCATTTTTTCCTTAGCCAGCCGTTCAATAACCTTGGTATTAGAATCATCTATGGAGATATCATTAAAGGCGATAAGGTTTGGAATTCCGGAAGAATGGGTTAACAGGTTTTTTACTTTAACCTCCTGCCATTCTTTAGGTAGGTTTTCAATATATTTTGAAATATTGTCTTCCAAAGACAATTGACCTTTTTCAATCAGTTGAAAAGCGCCAATATTTGACATTAATTTTGAGGTTGAATAGATCCTGAACATTGAATTGGAATCAACCTTTTTATCATTTTCCAGAGTTTCCTTACCATAATACTGTTGAAAAATGACTTGGTCATCTTTGATAATTCCAATAGCCAAACCTGGGATCTGATTGATTGTCATCACTTCTTTTACGTACCGATCAATTAATTCTGATTGTTCGTTTTTCTGTGTATACGCCATCATTGAAATGCTTAAAGCAAATGTGGTTAAAATGAATTGTTTCATATATAATTGGTTCTGTTTTATAAAAGACAATTTGAACCCGGGTTATATTACCTCGAAATTCAAATATACACAGATTGATCCACAAAAAAACCTCCGATTAAAAATCGAAGGTTTTATATTTGTTATAGAATCAGCAGCAAAAAATATTCATTGCTGATTACTCATTTACTTATATTTCTGTGTTCAGATCCCAGTTTTCTAGGTAGTCATGAACATGTTTCAGCATCATTCCACCTAGAGAACCGTCTACCACTCTGTGGTCATAAGAGTGAGACATGAACATTAGGTTTCTGATTGCAATTACATCTCCATCAGCTGTTTCAAGAACTGCAGGCTTCTTAACGATGGCTCCGATGGCAAGAATTGCAACCTGTGGCTGAGGAATAATTGGTGTCCCCATAAGGTTCCCAAAGCTTCCAACGTTAGAGATCGTATAAGTAGCTCCTTGAGTATCTTCCGGTCTTAATTTCTTGTTTCTTGCTCTGTAAGCTAAATCATTAATTGCTTTAGCAAGACCTGAAAGAGATAACTGGTCTGCATTTTTAATTACAGGAACAATAAGGTTTCCGTCTGGTAGAGCGGTCGCCATACCGATGTTGATGTTTTTCTTTTTAATGATGTTTTCACCACTTATCGAAACATTAATCATTGGGAAATCCTGAATTGCTTTTACTACAGCTTTCACAAAAATAGGCATGAAAGTAAGTTTTTCTCCTTCACGTTTTTCGAAGGCTGCTTTGTTTTTGTTTCTCCATTTTACAACGTTGGTAACGTCTGTTTCGATGAAAGAAGTTACGTGTGGAGCAATTTGTTTTGCTTTCACCATGTTCTCAGCGATGATTTTTCTCATTCTGTCCATAGGAATGATTTCGTCACCTGCAGCGGCAGTAATGGTTGCTGCCGGAGCCGAAACTGCTGATTTAGGACTAGACGCTACAGGGGCCGCAGCAGGTTGTGCAGGCTGGTTTCCTCTGTTAGCAACGTAAGCTAAAATATCTTCTTTAGTAATTCTTCCTTCTAAACCGCTTCCTTTAATGGATTTAAGTTCAGCTTCAGAAATATTTTCCTGTTGTGCAATTGATTTTACAAGTGGAGATAAGTAAAGGTCTCCTGAGAATTCTACATTAGATGCAGCTACAGTTTGTAAAGGCTGCTCAATAGTTTTTAAAGTTTCAGTATCCGGAGCAGCTGCTGGTGTTTCAGAGGTTACTTCCTCAGAAGCAGAACCTTCTCCTTCAATTTCTAAAATAGCAATGGCCTCACCTACTTTTGCAACTTCATCTTTTTGCTTTAAAATTTTTACGATTTTTCCCGAAACTGGTGTCGGAACGTCTGAATCTACTTTATCTGTTGCAATTTCTACTACAGAGTCATCCTCTTTTACGTTATCACCTTCATTGAATAACCAAGTGATAATTGTCGCTTCCATAACCCCTTCTCCCATGGAAGGAAGCAATAATTTGTATTCTGCCATTTTTGATTTTTAGATTTTGACAAATATATAAAAAAAATCGGTTTTTTTATGAAATATATAATTTTACGCGAATTCAATGTAGATATTTTCTCCTACATTCAGTCCAAACAGGCTTTTAGCTCCGTTT
Organism: Chryseobacterium sp. StRB126; assembly: GCF_000829375.1. Taxonomy (NCBI): domain Bacteria; kingdom Pseudomonadati; phylum Bacteroidota; class Flavobacteriia; order Flavobacteriales; family Weeksellaceae; genus Chryseobacterium; species Chryseobacterium sp. StRB126. The sequence continues at coordinate 3,216,614 of NZ_AP014624.1, read as the reverse complement.
TTCTTGCTGCCTTTATAGATAGTAAGCTCCAATAACTGACTGTCATTGAAGATTGCTGCGGACTGCCCATGGAATTCCGTCTCCCTTTCCCAGTCTGAAACTACTTCCGTGTGGCTGGAAAAGACCCTTGAAAGACTCAGGTTTCTGAATTTTATGGTAAATCCATTGTATCCTTTGCTGATATTTTCAAAGAAATCTTGATTGATATTTGAGATTATATTTCCGAAATTATCAATATAAGTAACTTCACCAATAATCATTCCTTCAGACTCATTATAAACAGCTCTTGGGAACATGAGTTGCTTAACTGAGTCTATTTTTCTTCCGATTACTTCCGGAAGGCCTCCATTAGCTAGATGTACTGCTGCAGGAACAAAAATATCTGTAGAAGTGAAATTGATGACATCATCAAAACGATTGTTGAGTGTGATCTCATAGATTGCTTCCGGTTTAATATCGAAGAAGATTAGGCTTAAAAGACCATTGTCTGCCGCCAGAAAGTAAGAACCATCCGCTTTATAAAGGATATTTTTTCTCGATTTATGGTAAAAACTGTCCACAGAAATAATGTGGATGCTCCCTTTTGGAAAATATTTATAAGCGTTCCTTACAATATAAGACGTTTGTATAAGATTGAATGCTTGGATGTCGTGGGTTATATCAATAATATTAACCTCAGGATTTAGAGACAGAATTTTGCCTTTCACAGCGGCAACTCTGTAATCTAAATTTCCGAAATCCGAAGTAAGGGTAATAATTGACATGAGCAATTTATAGAATAGTGTAGTCTTGCAAAGTTATTTAAAATAAAAAGAAAGCCCGAAAGATTGTTGAAAAGAATTTGATATAAATTTGAAAAAAAGCTTTAATTTTAAAATCTAAAATAAAAATACTGCATGTTTGAATTGACCTATGATCTGGAAGATATCGATGCGAAAATCTTCTATGGAGTTAATAACCAATATTTCAACTTAATAAAATCAAGCTTTCCTACTATTAAAATTACTGGAAGAGACCATTATATTTTTGCAATGGGAAATCAGGAAGCTTTAGATATACTGAAACAAAAACTGAATGATATTGTAAAATTTATCTCAAAAAACAATTCGATAGCTCTTAAAGACGTTGAAAATATCCTGAATATTAAAGATGAAAATGAAAAACAATTGATTTTTGATCAGGACATCATCGTAAAAGGAGTAAATGGAAAAGTTATTAAGGCTAAAACCACCAATCTTAAAAAGCTGGTAAAGGAAACCGAGAAAAAAGATATGGTATTTGCCATTGGTCCTGCAGGAACCGGAAAAACATATACCAGTGTTGCATTGGCCGCAAGAGCTTTAAGAGATAAGGAGGTGAAAAGGATTGTTCTGACAAGACCAGCTGTAGAAGCAGGAGAGAGTCTTGGATTTTTACCGGGAGATCTTAAAGAAAAGCTTGATCCGTACTTACAGCCATTGTATGACGCGCTTCGTGATATGATCCCACATGAAAAATTGGAAGGCTTTATGGAAAAAAAGGTCATTGAAGTGGCTCCGTTAGCTTTTATGAGAGGGCGTACTCTTGATGATGCTTTTGTCATTCTTGATGAAGCACAGAATACAACCCATGCTCAGATGAAAATGTTCCTGACAAGGATGGGAATGAATGCAAAATTTATTATTACAGGAGATCCAAGTCAGATTGACCTTCCGAAAAACCAGCAATCCGGATTGAAAGAAGCTATGAGAATATTGAATGGAGTGAAGGAAATTGGGTTTGTGCATCTTACAGAGGAGGATGTAGTGAGACACCCTGTTGTAAGAAAAATTATCTTAGCTTATAATGATGAAGAAAAACGACAGAGAAACGAATAATCCTGAATAGGTAAAAGTTCCATTAACCTTTTGTTAACTTTAAATTTTCTCTTAAAATTTGTTAATTTGAAAAAAATAATTAGTTTTGCAATCCTTAAATGTATAACTAATTAACAATGAAAAATTTTTTACTTATTGCAGCTGTAGCTGTATTGGGAATCAACGCAAACGCTCAGGAATTTAAATTTGGACCTAAAGCTGGTTACTCTTTATCTATGCTTAAGGCAACAGGTGAAGGAACTACTTACAAATTTGATGCAAAATCTACTTTCTATGCTGGGGCAATGGCTGAATATAAGTTGAGTGATAAATTTGCGGTACAAGGGGAGGTTTTATATTCTCCACTTGGAGGTAAGCAAGAAGAAGCTGTTGCTTTTACCGAAGCAGGAGTAAATGTAACGGGTACTGAAAAAACAGATTGGAAACTGGGAACTGTCCAAATTCCTATCAGTGCTAAATATTATGCTACTGAGAATTTAGCTTTCGGAGTAGGTCTTAATGTAGGCATTATTATTTCTGCAAAAATTAAATCAACAACAGAATTATCAGGATCAGCTCTAGGACAAGCATTTTCTGAATCAGAAACTACAACTACAGATGTGAAAGAGCACATGAATAAACTAAATTTAGCTCCATTTGTTGGTGCTGAATATACACTTGAAAACGGATTGTTTTTTGATGCCAGATATAATTTAGGGGTCTCTAACCTTGCTAAAAAAGAAGACGGGGAAAATGGAACATTAAAAAATAGCTTCATTCAAGTAGGTGTAGGTTTCAAATTCGGAGGGAAATAATCCTAAAGATTTAAGAAATACGATCATAACAAAAACAGGACAAATTTGTCCTGTTTTTTTTTGTTTTGAAGAATAGGAATCATATAAATATACTCCTGTGATAAAAATAATTAGTACTTTTGAACCGTAAAATTTAAACTTAAAAAATGAAAAAGCTATTATTAGTAGGTGCTTTTGCACTTTTAGGAGGTGCTGCTCAAGCGCAGGAAGGTTTAAAATTAGGTGGACACATTGGTGTTCCTGTATCTGATGCAAGCAATGTATCTTCGTTTACACTTGGAGTAGATGGAGCTTATATGTGGAATATTGCTAAAGGTTTTGACCTTGGGGTAGCAACAGGATATTCTCATTTCTTTGGAAAAGACCACTTTGATGATTTTGGATTTATTCCTGTAGCGGTTTCCGGAAAATATAAATTTAAGGGAGCTCCTATCTTTGTTGGATTAGACCTAGGATATGGAATTTCTACGAAAGATGGCGTAGATGGTGGTTTCTATGCGCAACCTAAATTCGGATACCAGATGTCTAAAGGAGAATTGTACATAGGATATCAGTCTATCAGTAACAGACGTGACCATGGTTGGTACAGAGAAGACTGGAATGTAGGTGCTGTTAACTTAGGATACAACTTCTATATTAAATAAGCACATATTGCAATTAATATAAGAAACTCCGGTCAAAAGCCGGAGTTTCTTATTAGAATATGCTACAGTAGGTATCATAGAATTTAGCTATGTAGCTCTGTTGTACTACTTTGAGACGGTGGTTTAAACTTTAATTATAAACATTTGTTTGATTTTTTTTAGTTAATTCCTTAAAAATTAACATTTTAACAAGACTGTTTTTGCTGCATTTTGCCAATTTAAGCTGATTTCACTAAAGTTTATAAATTTTAAAAATCAAACATATTGGGCTCTGGGTGTCAAATTAAGATTTTTTTATTCATAAAATTGTGAAAAACTCAAAAGACTCTCGTTAATATGATTTATTTTTATAATGTCTTAAATTTTAACAATGATATTAATCACATTAACAAATTTTAATATTAGTGGAGACCACTGTAAATTTGCCTCCAGAAAGTATTAAAAATTTTTAAAATGAAAAAAGTATTATTAGCGGGTGCTGTTGCACTTTTTGGTTTATCAAACGCTCAGATTGCTAAAGGAACTACATATTTATCAGGACAAGTTAGCTATTCTCAAACAGAAGATAACAATGATAACAGTAAAGTAGAAAGCATTAAAGTTCTTCCAACTGTAGGATATTTCGTAAACACTAACTTAGCAGTAGGTTTAGGTTTAGGTTACAAAAATGGTAAAAATACTGAAACTCTTACAAGTGGAAATACTGTAACTGAGATTGAAAAATCTAAGCCAGCATTTGTTGTAGCTCCTTTCGTAAGAAAGTACTGGACTTTAGCTGACAAACTATATATCTTCGGTCAATTAGAAGTTCCTATGGAATTCGGTCAAAATAAAGTAGAAGGGACTGCTACAACTACAAACGGAGGAAACACAACTGTTACTTCTGCTTCTACTAAAAATAACTACACTTCAATCGGTGTTAACGTTAAGCCAGGTTTAGATTATTTCTTAAACAAAAACTGGACTATCGAAGCTACTATCGGAGAATTCGGATACAATACTTCTAAAGTAGATGTTGACGGAGCTAAGAGAGTTAACGATTACAACTTCGGTTTAAACTTAAAGGCTGTAACTTTCGGAGTTAAGTATGTATTTGCAAAATAATAAACAAAGCATATAGCAATAAAGCCCTAAGATTTTCTTGGGGCTTTTTTCACATAAAAAAACAATTAATAATCATGAAAAAATTCTTATTAGCATCTGCAATCGCTCTGTTTGCAGGGCTTAATGCACAAACTAAATTTGGTGTAAAAGCAGGTTATGCTTTATCAACCTTAAACTCTAATGATGATAGTTTTGAAATTGGAGGAATAAAAGCCGGTATGGAGTCAAAATCAGGCTTCTATATTGGAGGATTGGTTGAGCATAAATTCAACAATAAATTTGCATTACAGGGAGAATTGGAATATGCAAATCTGGGAGGTAAGGCTGTTGTAAGCGCTTATGGTGTTACAGTAACAGAAAAACTTAATTTTAACAGACTTGTGATTCCTGTATCAGCAAGATATTATGCAACGCCGGAACTGGGGCTTTATGCAGGGCCATATGTGAGCTTTAGAACCAATACAAAAGTTAAGATGGAGGTTAGTGGAGCGGCTTCTAATCAGGCAGCTTTAAATGAAGGTGAAAAATACCTTGAAAAAACCTTTGATGACGGTCTTAAGTCTACAGAGTTCGGTTTGTTTCTAGGAGCGGATTATACCATTTATAAAGGTCTATTTTTAGATGCTCGTTATAGTTTTGGTCTTACGAATATGATTAAGGATCCTGTAGATGGAGAAAAACTAAAAATGAACTTTTTACAACTTGGAATAGGATATAAATTTTAATCATTCAATTAATAATCATGAAAAAACTATTATTAGCGGGTGCAGTAGCACTTTTCGGGCTTTCTAATGCCCAAATGACTAAAGGAGACTGGGTGATCAGCGGAAACACAGGAATGGGTTTTAACAACACTACAACGACTGTAAAAGTAGGAAGTAACTCTACTGATGGCCCAAAAGTAAACACATTTTCAATTACTCCTTCCGTAGGGTACTTTGTCATAGACAAATTAGCGGTTGGTATTGATTTAGGATATGTTAACACTACAACTAAATATCAAGGTCTTAAATCTACAAATTCTACTTTTTCTGTAATGCCTACGGCTACTTATTATTTTACTAATTCCAGTAAGTTTGTACCATTCTTAGGGGCAGGGATTGGATATGCTTCCAATAAGACAAAGTATTCTGCTTACCAAGATATCAATAATGAAGGGGTTGATCTTTCATTAATGCGAGATACAGAGACTACTACAGACGGTTTGGCATGGAAAGTGAAGGGAGGTGTCACTTATATGGCTACTTCATCTTTAGGAATCAATTTAGGCGTTTCTTATGACCAGTTTTCAAATAAGGAAACTATTATGAATACAGATGTTAAAACGAATATTAAAACTTTCGGGGTTAATGTTGGTTTTTCTTACTTTATCAAGGGGAAAGCTCAGAAATCTGATAAATAATAAGCCTATTTAAAGATAAAAAAACAAAAAATCCGACTCAGTTTTGAGTCGGATTTTATATTTTGATTGATTTTGAATTATTTACCAAACATTCCACCCATTCCTGGCATATTCGGCATTTTGCTCATCATCTGCATCATCTGCTTTCCTTGAGGTCCCTGCATCATTTTCATCATTTTACCCATCTGATCAAATTGTTTCATCAATTGGTTTACATCCTCAATCTTTCTTCCTGCCCCTCTTGCAATTCTGTTTTTTCTCTGAGTATTGATAATAGAAGGTTTTCTTCTCTCTTCCGGCGTCATAGAGTAGATAATCGCTTCAATGTGCTTAAATGCATCATCACTGATTTCTACATCCTTGATGGCTTTTCCAACCCCAGGAATCATTCCCATCAGGTCTTTCATATTACCCATCTTTTTAATCTGGTTGATCTGTTTTAAGAAATCGTCAAAACCAAACTCGTTTTTAGCGATTTTCTTATGAAGTTTTTTAGCTTCTTCTTCGTCAAACTGCTCCTGAGCTCTTTCTACTAAGGAAACAACGTCTCCCATTCCTAAGATTCTGTCGGCCATCCTTTCCGGATAGAAAACATCAAGGGCTTCCATTTTTTCTCCAGTAGAGATAAATTTGATTGGTTTTTCAACTACAGAACGGATCGTTAAAGCAGCACCTCCTCTTGTATCACCATCTAGTTTGGTAAGAACAACTCCGTCAAAATTCAATGCATCGTTGAAGGCCTTAGCAGTATTCACAGCATCCTGACCAGTCATAGAGTCTACTACGAAAAGAGTTTCCTGTGGTTTGATGAAATAATGTACGGATTTGATCTCGTTCATCATCTGCTCATCAATTGCTAAACGACCTGCGGTATCCACGATTACTACATCGTGGTTGTTAGCCTTTGCAAAATTGATTGCATTTTCTGCAATAGTAGAAGGGTTTGTAGCTCCTTCTTCAGTATAAACAGGAACATTAATTTGCCCTCCTAATACTTTCAGCTGGTCAATCGCGGCAGGACGGTAAACGTCACATGCCACTAATAAAGGCTTTTTATTTCTTTTTGTCTGTAAATAATTAGCAAGCTTTCCGGAGAAAGTAGTCTTACCTGAACCCTGAAGACCTGCGATAAGAATAACAGATGGCTTTCCGGAAAGATTGATTCCTTCCTGAGAACCTCCCATCAAGTCTACTAACTCATCGTGAACGATTTTCGTCATCAATTGTCCCGGAGTAAGGGACGTAAGAACGTTTTCGCCTAATGCCTTATCCTGAACTCTTTTTGTAAGATCCTTTGCTACTTTATAGTTAACGTCAGCATCTACCAGTGCTCTACGGATTTCCTTTACGGTTTCCGCTACATTGATTTCAGTAATTTTTCCACGTCCGGAAATATTATGTAATGCCTTGTCTAATTTATCCTGTAAACTATTAAACATATTTATTGTAAATTATAGGTTTGCAAAAATAAGGAATTTTTAAGAAACCTGAGTATGATAGACTTAATATTATATGGATTTGATTAAAGTTGGAAGATGGAAGCGGGGAGAAGGGAGGTTTTATTAGCCAATAAAATGAAATGTGTTTGTTTTAAGTATTGTTTTGGAGGGTTTCTAAAGTGTTTTTATAATAGTTGGAAGCAGGGAGGTTTTTTGAAGCAGATAATAGTAAATAAGATTCTTTTATGACATATTTTTTCTAAATTTAAAAATTGAGTATTTTTAATAAAACGATTTGAACAGCGGTTTTGTGGAATAGTAACTTCCATCATCCAGCTCCCAGCTTCCATCCTTATAATATAGAAGAATTCACAATTCTTTTGTTTCAAAAATTATAATCCTATTTTTGCAGCATGAATTTTCTTGATAGTTTTATTATTGTATTATTAATAGTATTCCTTAATATAATAGTATATACAATATTTAAAAAATATTTGTACGGCAAACAGGATGCAGGAATGAAATTTCTGGTCATTAACCTCTCTAAGGATTTGATATGGCTTATTATCTCTTTAATTATAATAGAAAAGACGAAAGCTAATTTTCTCTTTATAGTGATCTGTTTTCTTATCGCATCATTCCTTATTTATTTACCCATAATAAAACTCATTAATAAGTCTTGATTTTTTTGATGATAAAAATCAATTTTTAGTATTGGTAAAGTTTAATAAAATCGATATATTTGCACACGATTAAAAAAGAGATATGAACAGAAAAATTTCTTCATTATTTTTCGCATTTTTATTTGTGTTTATAAGCAGTTTAGCTTCTGCTCAACACGAATCTGAAGGAGAGAAATCAGCGGAAAAAGTAGAGAACAAAGAAGTGAAAGACGGCTTCAATGCGACCACGATGATCATGGAACACATTGGTGATTCTAATGAATGGCATTTATGGACTACAAAAGATGACAGTGGTGAAGAACATCACGTTTCTATCCCTTTGCCTGTTATCATCAAAGATAATGAAGGCTGGCATACTTTTCTTTCTAGTAGTATTGCTCACGGACACGAACATGATGGATATACTTTAGAACACGGGCAGGTAGTTTCTACTAAAGGTGTTGAGAAAGCTACATTATTTTCAATCATCAGTGGGAAGCAAAAATCAAACGAAGTGTTTTTTGATCTTTCAGTAACAAAAAACGCGGCTTCAATGTTCTTGTCAGTACTTTTTATGGCAGTAGTGTTCATAGGAATGGCAAGAAACTATAAAAAATCACAACTTCCAAAAGGTATCGGGAAATTTATGGAGCCAGTGATTGTGTTTATCAGAGACGAGGTGGCTATTCCAAACATCGGGTCTGTTAAATATAAAAGATATATGCCTTATTTATTAACTGCATTTTTCTTTATCTGGATTAACAACCTTTTTGGATTGATTCCTTTCTTCCCTTTTGGAGCAAACCTTACTGGTAACATTGCAATCACAGCAGTATTAGCAATCATTACCTTATTAATTACATTATTCAGTGCAAATAAAGATTACTGGAAACACATCTTTATGCCGCCGGTTCCAATCTTATTGTACCCAATTATGGTTCCAATCGAGATTATCGGAATCTTTACAAAGCCTTTCGCTTTAATGATGCGACTTTTCGCTAACGTTACAGCGGGACACATTATGATCTTGGCGATCGTTTCATTGATCTTCATTTTCAAAACTCCGTTATTAGGATTTGCATCTGTACCATTAGCACTATTCGTTTCAGTATTGGAATTATTGGTAGCAGCATTGCAAGCATATATCTTCACTGTATTATCCGCACTATTTATCGGAATCGCAGTGGCAGAACACGAACATGAGCACGGTCACGAAGAGCACGCTCACTAATTAAAAGAAAGAATTTAAAAATAATTTTTTAACTAATATAATTTATTTATTATGGATTTATCAACAGGAGCAGGATTAATTTACGTAGGTATCGGTTTGGCAGTACTAGGTGTAGGTCTAGGTATCGGTAAAATCGGTGGTCACGCAATGGACGCTATCGCTAGACAACCAGAACAAGCTGGTAAGATTCAAGGAGCAATGCTTATTGCTGCTGGTCTTATTGAAGGAGCTGGTCTTATCGCGATCATCTTTGGTGCTTTCATCAAGTAATCTATCCTCAAAAAAACATTCTTAGCAGTAAAGCGGTTGGCTGCTGCTAAGAATTTTAAAAAAAACAATCCATAAAATAACATTTAAAAAAAGAATTTACAGATATGGGAATTATTGAACCTGGAATTGGACTTTTGTTTTGGATGACCCTTACTTTTGTTATCCTATTATTTCTTCTAGCTAAATTCGCTTGGAAACCAATTGTAAATGCTGTTAATGAGAGAGAAACTTCTATCGTTGATGCATTAAACCAAGCTAAATTGGCTAAAAAAGAGATGGAAGATCTTAAAGCTGACAACGAAAGAATCATTCGTGAAGCTAAAATCGAAAGAGACGCTATCCTTAAAGAAGCTAGAGAAATTAAAGACAGAATCGTAGGTGAAGCTAAAGATGTTGCTAAAGCGGAAGGAGATAAACTTATTGAAGCTGCTAAGCAAACAATCAATGCTGAGAAAAATGCTGCAATGGCAGACATCAAAACTCAGATCGGTGCTTTATCTGTAAACATTGCAGAATCTATCTTGAAACAAAAGTTAGATAACACGGAAGCTCAAAACGAATTAGTTCAAAATTATATCAACAAATCTAACCTTAACTAAGAATGCTTACATCTAAAGTAGCGAAAAGATACGCACAGGGTTTACTTGATTTCACTAATGAATCAGGTCAGACAGCTGCCGTATTTTCTGAAATGAAAGATGTAGCGAAGATCATGATTGAATCTAAGGATTTGAACAAATTCTTCCTTACACCTTACATTGATGCAAAAAAGAAAATAGAGGTAGCAAACGAAATTTTCAAAGGATTATCAGCATCTTCCCAGAATTTGATCAAATTGGTTATTAAACACGGACGTGAAAGCCAATTAAAAAATATTGCTCAGGAATTCATCAAGAAAGTTGAAGATATCAACGGAGTACAGAGAGTAACTCTTACCACGGCTACTCAGCTTTCTAAAGAGAATATTGATCAGATTCTAAGATCTACCAACTTGGTGAATGCCAATTCAAACTTCGATTTGAAACTCATCATCAACCAAGATATTTTAGGTGGATATATCCTAAGAGTAGGAGACCAGCAGGTAGACGCGTCTGTGAAGACCAAATTGAACCAAGTTAAAAAAGATTTCCAATTAAATTAAGAAAAACAACCATACAATGGCAGAAATAAATCCGGCAGAAGTATCTGCGATCTTAAAACAGCAATTGGCCAACTTCGATACTCAATCAAATGTTGAGGAAGTAGGTACAGTTTTAACCATCGGTGATGGTATTGCTCGTGTATACGGGTTAGAAAACGTACAATACGGAGAGTTGGTGAAATTTTCTAGTGATGTAGAAGGTATTGTACTTAACCTTGAAGAAGACAACGTGGGTGTTGCTTTATTAGGTGAAAGTAAATTAGTAAAAGAAGGGGATACAGTAAGAAGAACAAACAGAATCTCTTCTATTAAAGTAGGAGAAGGTATGTTAGGAAGAGTAGTTGATACTCTTGGTAACCCTATCGATGGTAAAGGTCCTATCACAGGAGATTTATACGAAATGCCATTAGAAAGAAAAGCTCCTGGAGTTATCTTCAGACAACCGGTAACTGAACCTTTACAGTCTGGTATCGTTGCAATTGATGCGATGATTCCTGTAGGAAGAGGTCAGAGAGAGCTTATCATTGGTGACAGACAAACAGGTAAAACTACTGTTGCGATCGATACGATCATCAACCAAAAAGAATTCTTTGATGCTGGTAAGCCAGTATATTGTATATATGTTGCTATCGGTCAGAAAGCTTCTACTGTAGCACAAATCGTTAAAACCCTTTCTGATAAAGGAGCTTTAGCTTATACGGTAATCGTTGCAGCTAACGCATCAGATCCAGTTCCAATGCAGGTATATTCTGCAATGGCAGGAGCTTCTATCGGTGAATTCTTCAGAGACACTGGTAGACCAGCACTTATCGTTTATGATGATTTATCTAAACAAGCTGTTGCTTACCGTGAGCTTTCTCTACTATTAAGAAGACCACCGGGCCGTGAAGCTTACCCTGGAGACGTTTTCTATCTTCACTCAAGACTATTGGAAAGAGCTGCAAAAGTAATTGCTGATGATAACATCGCTAAGCAAATGAACGATTTGCCAGAATCTCTTAAACCAATCGTGAAAGGAGGTGGTTCATTAACGGCTCTTCCAATCATTGAAACTCAGGCTGGTGACGTTTCTGCATATATCCCTACAAACGTAATCTCTATTACTGACGGACAGATCTTCTTGGAGTCTGATCTATTCAACTCAGGGGTTCGTCCTGCAATCAACGTAGGTATCTCTGTATCGAGAGTAGGAGGTAACGCTCAGATCAAATCAATGAAAAAAGTTTCTGGTACTCTTAAATTAGACCAGGCTCAATATAAAGAACTAGAAGCGTTTGCTAAATTCGGTTCTGATCTTGATGCTTCTACTTTAGCAGTGATCTCTAAAGGAGAAAGAAACGTAGAGATCCTTAAGCAGCCAGTAAATGCACCACTTCCTGTAGAAAGTCAGGTAGCGATCGTATATGCTGGAACAGAAAACTTAATGAGAAACGTTCCATTGAACAAGATTAAAGAATTCCAACACGAATATATCGAGTTCCTAAAATCTAAGCACCCAGATACAATGGCTGCTATCAAAGCTGGAAAAATCGATAACGATATTACCGGTGTTCTTAAGCAGGCAGCTAATGATTTAGCTTCTAAATACAACTAAAAAAATTCAATGTTTAAGGTTTAAAATATAACGTTTTAAGCCTTAAACTTTAGACCTTAAACTTTGAACCCAAATTAATGGCAAACTTAAAAGAAATACGAGGCAGAATTACGTCAATTTCATCTACGATGCAGATTACACGTGCTATGAAGATGGTTTCCGCTGCGAAACTTAAAAAAGCACAGGACGCAATCGTAATGTTAAGACCTTATTCTGAAAAATTACAGGAGCTTATCCAGAATGTAAATTCTAGTTCTGATCCTGACCAGGTTTCTGTATATGCTCAGAAAAGAGAGGTTAAAAGAATACTTTTCATCGCTGTTACTTCAAACAGAGGTCTTGCGGGAGCTTTTAACTCTTCAATTGTAAAAGAGCTTAACCTTCAGTTTCAGAAGAACTCTCAGTATGAGATTGAAGTTCTTCCTGTAGGAAAAAAAGTATATGATGCTGTAAGAAGAAATCGTTCAGTATATGCTAATGGAAGTTCTGTGTATGATAATTTGAACTTTGATACTGTTGCTCATATTACAGAAGGAGTAATGGCTAGCTTCAAAGAAGGTAAATTTGACGAAGTTTATGTTATTTATAACAAATTCGTTAATGCAGCAACTCAGGAAGTAACTACAGAGCAGCTTCTTCCCATCTCAATGCCTGAAACTACAGAACCACAGGTTGAAACAGATTACATCTTTGAACCTAACAAAACTGAGATCTTAGATAACTTAATTCCAAAGTCTATCAAAACTCAGGTTTTCAAATCAATCTTAGATTCAGTAGCATCTGAGCACGGAGCTAGAATGACTGCAATGCACAAAGCAACAGATAATGCAGAAGCTTTGAGAAATGATCTTAAGATCTTCTATAACAAAGCAAGACAGGCTGCAATTACCAACGAAATCTTGGAAATTGTTTCCGGAGCAGAAGCTTTGAAAAATTCGTAAAGAATTATTTTAACATACAATAAAAAGCATCGATTTTATCGGTGCTTTTTTATTTATAAAGGTTAAAAAACGTAATTAAGCATTCAAAAACACCTCTTTTTATATGGAAATGAAAAGTATATACAATTATTTTTTTTATTGCAAAATAGGCAGGTTTTAGGAAGTTGTTTTTCTTCTCAAAAATTACTCTATTGAAATAATCTATCCCGGATTCAGGTTATTTTTATTTTGCATATCTTTGTACCTAATAAAATTTATACAACTTCTAAATGGACTCGGACATAGTCAGGCTTTTGCTGGCCTTATTTCTTGTATTACTAAATGGCTTCTTCGTAGCCGCAGAATTTTCAATTGTTAAAGTTCGTTACTCTCAAATTCAATTAAAAGCCGCAGAAGGGGATTCTATGGCAAAACAGGCAGAACATATTATCAAACACTTGGATGAATATCTTTCTGCTACACAATTAGGAATTACATTGGCGTCCCTTGCCCTTGGTTGGGTAGGAGAGAGTGCCCTGCATCATATTGTTGAAAATATTTTTCATTCTTTAAATGTAGAATTAACCCAAACAACCATTACTACCATTTCAGTGGTCACTAGCTTTGTGTTGATTACCATTATGCATATTGTATTTGGTGAACTTATCCCAAAATCAATAGCCATCAGAAAATCAGAAGCTACAACAATGGCTACAGCTGTACCATTGAGAGTTTTCTACACAATTTTTAAACCGTTTATCTGGTTGATGAATTCCATGTCTAATGGTTTCTTAAGACTGATAAAAATTCACCCCGCTTCAGAGCAGGAAATCCACTCTACGGAAGAGCTTCAGCTTTTGGTAAAACAAAGTGCAGACAGTGGTGAAATTGAAGAAGAGAACTACGAAATCATTAAAAATGCATTTGATTTTACAGATCACTCTGCAAAACAAATCATGGTTCCAAGACAGAATATTACTTCCATCGACTTTGAAGAAGAGGTGAATGATATTATCAATACCATTATGGATAGCGGTTATTCCCGTATTCCTGTATATCTTGATTCTATTGACAATATAATCGGTATCTTCTATACAAAGGAAATTATAAGAGAATTTGTTAAAAGAAAAGGAGCTTTAGACCATGAGGATCTTAAAGATCTGATGCGTGATGCTTTTTTCGTAGTGGAAAGCAAGAAAGTTTCAGACTTATTGAAAATTTTCCAACAAAAAAAACAACACCTTGCCATTGTTATTGACGAATTTGGTGGAACAGAAGGTATTATTACCCTTGAAGATATTCTGGAAGAATTGGTAGGAGAAATTCAGGATGAAGAGGATGAAGAAGAGAAAATTGTTGATAAAATTGCTGACAATACCTACTGGGTAAAGGCCACACAGCCTCTGGATGAAATCAATGAATTCTTACCTAAAAGGCTGCCTCTTTCTGAAGAAAGTGAATACAACTCATTAGCAGGATTTATTCTTTATGAATTGGAAGATATTCCGGAAGAAAATCAGGAATTTGATTTGGATGAATATCATTTTAAAATTCTGAAGATGAACAATAAGAGTGTGGAACTGGTTGAGTTGATATATCAGGAACCCAATGCCATTGATAGTTTAGCAGAAAAAATTGGTGAAGTTTAAAACAACTAAGAATGAATTTTTATAATACGATAAAAGACTATGAAGATCCGAAACGTCAGTATGAAGAAGACGTTCTGGTACTGGACGATACGGATGATGTCTACAAGTTGGTTTTGCATAATGATGATATTCACACCTTCGATTATGTTATCGATAGCCTGATTGAAATATGCAAACATACATGGGAACAGGCAGAACAATGTACAATGCTTGTCCATTATAAGGGCAAATGTACCGTAAAAACAGGCTCATTAGATCTTTTGAAGCCTATGCACGAAAAATTACTTTCACGCGAATTAACAAGTGAAATCCTATAAAATTAGAACCGGCCAATACATTGGTCGGTTTTTTTTGTGAAAATCTTTTATGAATATTCAACGATAAGTCGCTGTCATTTCGACGTACAAAGAATCTCATGATCTAAATATTCTAAATTTAATACCCAGTTTTATGGTTCCTGTAAATTATTTTAACGCGGCGTTCGCAGGGTTCTTCATTAAAAGAATGAAAAATTCCGTTCGCAAAGGCGTTAACACTTAACGAGGCCCGTTATTAGATCCATTGCCGAATGAAATGCCTTTGCGAGCGAAAAATAACCATACAATTTTATAAATCCTTCGCGTATTCCTGGCGTTAAGAAAATAAGACTGTAGTTTTTAAAGATAAAAGCAATTTTTTCTCACCAAATCAACCAATTTTCAGTATTCTAACTATTTTTGAGACTAATTACTTTAACCTCAGGATATAAGAATTTCTTAATTACTCAATTTCGCTCTCTGCATTGCCACATTTTATCTAAAATAGTATATTTGTACCAACTATAAAGAAACAAAAAACAATGCTTGTAATAGGAATTGCCGGTGGGACAGGATCCGGCAAAACTACAGTTGTTGATAAGATACTTCAGCAGCTTGATATCGAAGGAATGAATATCCTTTCACAGGATAATTATTATCACGACAACCAAGGTCTTACACTGACAGAAAGAGAGGCTTTAAATTATGACCATCCGAAGTCAATAGATTTTGAACTATTGATAAAACACGTAAAAGCTTTAAAAAATAATGAGCCGATAGAACAGCCGATTTATAGCTTTGTAACGCATTCCAGAACAGGAGATCACGTAACTGTAGAACCTAAGAATGTATTGGTAGTAGAAGGAATTCTGGTTCTTACCAACAAAGAATTACTGAAAGAATTTGATCTGAAAGTATTTGTTCATGCAGATTCTGATGAAAGGCTGATAAGGAGAATCAGGAGAGATACCCAGGAAAGAGGAAGGGATCTGAGCGAAGTATTACACCGTTATCAGACAACCTTAAAACCAATGCACCAGGAATTCATTGAGCCATCTAAAAATGATGCTGATCTTATTATCCCAAATATGAAACAGAATTCCGTAGCCATTGATTTTTTAACTACTGTTATTAAAAACTCGTTGAAAAAACATTAAAAAAATGGAAGAAAATAACCTTATCAAAGACATTCAGCCGAAATCTGAAACATTCAAACTTATCCAAAAATATGTGTTGAATAAGTATACCATTACGATCTGTCTGTTTTTGGTATGGATGGTTTTCTTCGACAAAACCTCATTTCTTGTAATTAACGAACTGAATGGTGAGATTCATAAATATGAAGATCAATTGGAGTATTATAAAAAAGAATACGAAAAGAACGATGCCTTCTATAAAAAGTTGATGAACAACAAATCAGAAAAGGAAAAATACGCAAGAGAAAATTATTTTATGAAGAAACCCAATGAAGAAATCTTCATTTTGGTAGTCGACAGTACAAAAGTCGCTAAGAAATAATAATAGGATACGTCAATAGGGAAGAGTTCATCAATTCGCCATTGCCCACCCACAATTTAAATAAAACTAATGTCAAATACAGCTACACTTCCAAATTGGGAAAATTTAGTAAAAAAACAGCTTAAAACAGAGGATATTTATCCTATTCTGGAAAAGGAAAACCTGGAAGGAATAGAAGTAAGACCTTTCTATACAGAGGTTAAAAAAACTTTGGTAAATCTGCCAAGAGTTGAAGAAAGTACCCATTTGGTGGCTAGATATCACGAAAGTCTGGAAGAAGAAGTATTTGCATTTTTACTCGATCAGAATGTAGAAAATCTGAGCGAGAAAACCCTCTTTGTCAACAATAAAGAACTTGCAGGACATATTACCCCTCAGGATGAAGATCAATATTTTTCTTTAATTGATGTCTTCAATGAAAAAGATGCCATGATTGACGATCAATTGGCAAAAGAATTATTGGCAAAAGGATTCAAAAGAAGTATTTGTGTAGATATCTCACTGCATCAGAATGCAGGAGCTGCTATTTATCAGCAATTAGGGATTGCCTTGGCAAAAACAAAAGAGCTGGTAGAAGTATATGGAGCTGAAATTCTCAATAAATTAATCTTCAGAATTGCCGTAGGAAGTAATTACTTCTTTGAAATGGCAAAACTAAGAGCCTTTAAAATGGTTTTTAACCAGCTTTCCAAAGAATATGGATTAGATGAGATTCCTTACATCTTTGTAGAAACTTCCCTTAGAAATAAGGCTGTTTCTGATAATGAAAACAACCTGATCCGTTCTACATTAGAATTAGCTTCAGCAATGATTGGTGGGGCAGATGCAGTGTTTACAAACAATTATCTTGTAAACAGAAGTACAGATAACTCCGAGGAAATTTCTTTCAAGCAGCAGATTGTTCTGGCGTATGAAAGCATCATCAATGTGTTTGAAGATGCCGGTAACGGAAGCTTTTATATTGAAGATGTTACTCAACAGATTGCAGACAAGGCTTGGGGGTTATTTGTTGAAATGGAAGATGCCGGAGGCTATCTTGAACTTTTAAAGCAGGGAGTTGTTCAGAAAAAGATCTACGACCATGCTATTGAAGAGCAACAATGGATTGAAGAAGGAAAAATCAAACTGATTGGGGTTAATTTATACCCAAAATTAGACGTTAAAAAGTCCATTAGTGACCTTTACAACGAAAAAGAAATAAAAGCCGTTCGTTGGGCAGAAATGTTTGAATAAGATGTAATTATTTCCCACAGATTTCCCAGATAACACAGATTTTATAGGTAAGACTGTAAAATTTAAACATAACACAAATGAATGAGAATGAGATTAGCTTTTATATCAGAAAATCTATATTTTCTGTCTATAATGAATTGGGACCAGGGTTGTTGGAAAAGGTATATTAAAGAGTTTTAGCATTTGAATTGGAAAATAATGGACTAAGTGTTAAAACACAAGTTCCTATTCCAATAAAATTTAAAGACATTA
This sequence comes from Chryseobacterium sp. StRB126, assembly GCF_000829375.1. Lineage (NCBI taxonomy): Bacteria > Pseudomonadati > Bacteroidota > Flavobacteriia > Flavobacteriales > Weeksellaceae > Chryseobacterium > Chryseobacterium sp. StRB126. The sequence goes on along the minus strand of NZ_AP014624.1, from coordinate 3,198,609 downwards.
TTATTGATTCAAGCTTTATTGCCGATATAATTGTAGAAAATAAGGTTATTATCGAAATAAAATCAATACCGGAAATAGTTAATGTTCACCACAAGCAACTGTTAACTTATTTAAAGCTAACAAATCTTAAAGTAGGAATTTTAGTAAATTTTAATACAGATTATATAGATAAGAGTATTATCAGAAAAATAAACGGAAATATTGATTAAATACAAAAAAGAATCTGTGTAATTCGTGAGATCTGTGGGAAATACAATATTAAAACAAGAAGTTCAAAACTATATCAATGCAAATCTAAAGGCAGATCTGCACTCATTACTATTAAAAAAATCTCCGTTTCCTGAAGTTTCTATGCAGGAAATTGTACAGCAGATCAAAGGAAAACAGGTCGCAGAGAAAAAGTTTCCTTTCTTATTGAAGGAGGGAGTTATTTTTCCACCGCAGCTTAATATGGAGCAATCATCATCCGAAAAGACGGCTCTTTATAAATCAGAAATTTTAAAAGGTAAAAAGTTTATTGACCTAACCAGCGGTTTTGGAATTGATGCTTATTATCTATCTCAAAATTTTGAAGATATTACTTTAATAGAGCAAAATACAGAGCTTTTAGAGATTGTTGCCCACAATTGGAATACTCTTGAGAAGAAAGCAAGATTTATCAATCAGAAATTGGAAGATTTTTTAAATGAAAATCAGGAAAATTTTGATACCATTTATCTTGATCCGGCCCGAAGGGATCAGAATAAAAACAAGGTTTTTCTTTTGGAGGATCTTTCACCGAACATCCTTGAAATCCAGGAAAAATTGATGTCAATATCAGATCAGGTGATTATTAAGCTTTCACCATTAATTGATCTGAAATATCTTGTTTCAGTAGTACCCAATATTTTCAGACTTGATATTATTGGGCTTAAAAATGATGTAAAAGAAGTGGTAGCCTTTTTATCTGGAGAAAAGAAGAAAAGGATTATTTGCAACTGTGTGAACCTTGAAAGTGGAGAATCTGACTTTGGTTTCACATTTGGGGATGAAGAAAGTGCACAATCGGAGTACTCTGAACCTGAAAAATTCATCTACATTCCTAATAATTCCATTTTAAAGGCCGGAACTTTTAATTTAATTTCAGAAAAATTCGGGGTTAAAAAATTACATCCCAATACTCATTTATATACTTCTTCTGAAAGGATTACCGAATTCCCCGGAAGAATTTTTGAGATGGAAGTTATTGATTCTAAAAAGATTAAAAAGAAAGAGCAATACAATATTATTTCAAAAAACTATCCTTTAAAACCTGAGGAAATCAAAAATAAATACGGATTGAAAGATGGTGGAAATAACTACCTTATTTTTACACAGTCCAAAAAAGGGAAAATTATTTTAAAATCAGTATAAAAATGTTGCCAAAAGAAGCAGGATTTCTTAATTTTGGGCAATCAAAAATTAGAGCATGAAATCGCTCGCTGTTTAGCTTAATAGAATAGACTAAAATAGTGCGATTCCATATGACATTTAAAAAATAAATTTTACATATGAAAAAATTAGTTATATGTTTAGCGATTGCAACGGTAGCTGTAAGCTGTAAAAAAGTACCGCAGGGTGGAAATAAAGGTACTTTGAAACTTGAAGAAGGAGTAGATAGATATTCTGACGATGCTCAGGGTGGAGAAGCTCATGCTACACATGAGGCTGCTGCTGAACACAAGGAAGAAGCTGCAAAACCTGAAGCTCCTAAAACAGATAGTACTGCTGCTGCAAAGCCTGCTGAAACAAAAGAAGAGGCTCCAAAAGCTGGACACTAATTAATTAGTATACCATATAAAAATGCTCTGTTTTATACAGGGCATTTTTTATTTTTGAAAATGACAAAGGGGGCAATCATCAGGAAATAATCTTTTTCTTTAGAAAATCCTGTGTTTTTACTTGGCCCAGCGGTGCATTTTTTTTAATTTTAACAAAATAAAATTTTACAATGCAAGAGACATTAAATTACATCAACGAAAACAAACAGCGTTTCGTTGATGAATTATTTGAGTTATTGAGAATCCCTTCTATTTCTGCAGATCCGGCATATAAAGATGATGTATTGAAGTGTGCGGATGTATGTGCAGAACACCTTAAGAACGCAGGAGCTGACAATGTTGAAATATGCAAAACTAAAGGTTACCCTATTGTTTTCGGAGAAAAAATTATAGATACAAACCTACCAACGGTATTAGTTTACGGGCACTATGACGTACAACCGGCTGATCCATTGGAGTTATGGAGAAAGCCACCTTTCGAGCCTTATATCGAGAAAACGGAACTTCATCCGGACGGAGCTATTTTTGCAAGAGGAGCTGCAGATGATAAAGGACAGTTCTTCATGCACCTGAAAGCGTTTGAAGCAATGATGAGAACCAATACGCTTCCTTGCAACGTTAAATTTATTCTGGAAGGAGAAGAAGAAGTAGGATCTGTAAGCTTAGGAGACTTTGTGAATGAAAACAAAGAAAAGCTATCTTGCGATTGTATTTTGATTTCAGATACCCATATCTATAGCAATGAACAGCCGACTGTTACAACAGGACTAAGAGGATTAAGCTATGTAGAAGTAGAAGTGGAGGGACCAAACAGAGACCTTCACTCAGGACTTTATGGCGGAGCGGTTCCAAACCCGATTCACGTGTTGTCTAGAATGATTGCTAACCTAATTGATGAAGACGGACATATCACTATTGACGGTTTCTATGATAATGTGGAGATTGTATCGGATGCAGACAGAACAGAAATGAATAAACTGAAGGATAACCCTGAAGAATTCAAAAAGTCAATCGGATTGAGCAATATTGAAGGGGAAAAAGGATATACAACCTTAGAAAGAGCCTCTATTCGCCCTACTTTAGACTGTAATGGTATTTGGGGTGGATACACTGGAGAAGGCGCTAAAACAGTAATTCCTTCCAAGGCTTTTGCTAAAATTTCAATGCGTTTGGTTCCTTATCAGACTCCTGAAGAAATTACAGAAAAATTCACGAAATATTTCGAAAAAATTGCTCCGGATACTGTAAAAGTAAAAGTAACCCCTCACCACGGAGGAATGCCTTACGTGTTACAAAGCGATACTAAAGAATTCTTAGCGGCTAAAAAAGCTATGGAGACTGCATTCAGTAAAGAAGTATTACCATACAGAAGTGGTGGAAGTATTCCTATTACAGCAATGTTTGAGAAGGTTTTAGGAGCTAAGTCAGTATTGATGGGCTTCGGGTTGGATTCTGATGCGATCCACTCTCCAAACGAGCACTATGGATTATTTAATTTCTATAAAGGAATTGAAAGTATTCCATTGTTTTTTGAAAATTATTCAAAATAAATATTGATTTTATATCATAGAATCTTATAAACGATGTGTTTCTTTACAGAAACACATCGTTTTTTTTGAAAATAATGAGAAGTAATGAAAAATAATCTTGATTGAGAGTGTATTTTATTGTTTTTAAGGACGATTATTATTTTTTATCATTAAAACTTTGTTTTCTCCCTTTTGAGAAATAATTTTGATTATAAAGTGTAGTGAATCAGCGTTTTATTTGAATCATTTTCCTTTGTCTTATTTTGATAATAATCTTTAATAAACATTCTATGAAAAAATCATTATTTTTTACTGTATTCGTATTACTGAGTCTAGTTTTCAGGTTTAATGCCCAAACTGTTATTCTGGAAGAAACATTTGATTCGTCAACAAACAGTGCGTTACCTGTGGGCTGGGAAGCAGTTGATAGAAGTGGAACCTATCTAACCTGGACGGTTGCAGATGAAGATCCGGAAGTAGATGCTATGGGGTTTTCAGGAAAAACAGCAATGGTGTTATCAAGTCCAATTTCTGATGAGCTTTTAGTTTCTCCGGTAACCAATCTGCCAACAGGGAATTCTTTTTCCTTAACATTTTTGATAGGTACATTTACAGGAGGTGGAATTTTTCTCTCTCAGCAGCATTATGCAGTGTATGTTTTACCAGAAGGAGATACATTTACAGGTTCAGAAACACCTATTCTTGAGGAAGATATAACCGTAGATGATGTTGCAGATTCTAAAACGGTTGACTTATCTGCGTATGCAGGACAGAGTGTTAAGATTTATTTCAGGCAATTTAATTCTACCGGAGATATAGGAATACTTCTTTTGGATACCATTCAATTGACTCAGCAGTCTCAACTTGGAACTTTAGAGGTGGGATTGGCACAAGAGTTAACAATCTATCCTAATCCTACCTGTGATTATGTAGTCATGAAAACAAAGTCTAAGATTTTAAAAGCAGAAGTTTTTGATCTGGCAGGAAAGAAAGTTCAGGTAGAAGTAACAGATAATAAAATTAATATGCAGCAACTTCCGCCAGGAGCTTATCTGCTGAAAATTACTACCGGAAATAAAATCTACTCCCGTAAAATAATTAAAAAATAGAAATTAGACATCAAAAAGTGCTTCAATAGAGGCACTTTTTCATGAAAAAATAGTGTTAAACAGTGCCATTTTTAAAGCGTTTAAAAATAAATTCATTGATAATAAAAGCTTTATTTTTTATTTGTAAATAGTTATTTCACTATTCAAGGAAAGTTTATATTTTTATTCCAAACTTGAAAACTAATGAAAAAAATTTACTTAATTGCGTGCTCTTTGTTAGCATTGTTTTCCTTTGCCCAGCAAGCGGTGTCCTTTGAAGATAACGAAGGATTTACGGCTGGAAATATTAATGGGCAAGGAGCTTGGATCAGTACTCCAACCGGAGGAAATCCTGAAAATGTGATGAATCAGATCATCTGTACGGATGTTGCAACCGATGGAAGCAGTGCTCTGAAGATTGTAAGAGAATCTATTTATGGGGTTCAGTCGGAGCCTATTATTGGTGGTTTTTATAACTTGATAATCCCCCTTACCAGTACCAATTTTTCTGCTTCATTTGATATTAATATGTCCCAACTTAACGGATCTGTGTTTGGGTTTCAGGGAGTAGATAATATTAATGAGAAGACTGTTGTAAGGGTGGATTTTGAAAAAACAGGGGCCATAAAAGTGTTAAATAAGGATCCCAATGTACAGAATATGGTTTCTACACCCGGAATTTGGTCTCCCAATGTATGGTATAGATTTAAAATAGTAGGCACAGCAATGGAGACCAGATATTATCTTAATGATACTTTAATTTATACCGAACCCATTTCAGGCACTCTTGCTATGGATCAACTGCGGTTTGTTCACAATAATGGGTTAGGTACGGCTTATGTTGATAATATTAAAATTAATGATGAATTGGTATTGTCTGTTAAAGAAACAAAGGTAAATGCTAAAACATTAACTTTATACCCTAATCCTGTAATGGATGTTCTTCATATCAAATCTAAAGAAAAAGCAAATAAAGTCGAAATCTATGACGGCAGTGGAAGAAAGATACCTGCTGACTTGGATGGAGACCAAATAAATGTTAAAAACCTGAATCCAGGAAACTATATTATTACCATTGAAACAAAAGAAGGTAAAACTACTGAGAAGGTTATCAAAAAATAATACCTGATAAATTTTAGTATCAGTAAAACGCTTCAATTGGAGCGTTTTTGTTATTTTAGAGAAATAAATTTTGAAGAGAATGTCAGAAAACAAAACAGCATATATAACGGGAGGAACCAAAGGAATAGGTTTCGGGATTGCGAAAATTTTGCTTGAAAATGGAATTTCAGTAGCATTTTCAGGAAGAAAGAGGGAAGATGTCTTGAAAGCTGAAGAAGATCTTAAGCAGTATTCTGACAACGTTTTGGGAATTGTTTCTGATGTAAGAAGTTTGGAGAGTGAAGCAGAAGCGGTAAAATACATTATTGAAAAATTCGGAAGACTGGATTATGTGATTGCCAATGCTGGTTTAGGGATATTCAAACCTGTAGATCAACTCACTGCTGAAGAATGGAATGATATGATAGAGACCAATCTTACCGGTGTTTTTTATACCTTAAAAGCTTCCGTAGAAGAACTTAAAAAGACAGAAGGCTATTATATTACCATTTCAAGTCTGGCGGGCGCTAATTTCTTTGAAAATGGAACAGGGTACAATGCTTCAAAATTCGGAGTTGTAGGATTTACACAGGCAGCTATGATTGATTTAAGAAAGTACAATATCAAATCTACCGTAATTATGCCGGGATCAGTAGCCACTTATTTTAATGGAAATGTACCTTCAGAAAAAGACAGTTGGAAGATCCAGCCTGAAGATATGGGGAATCTGATATTGGATATTTTAAAGATGAATTCCAGGGTTCTGCCTAGTAAAATAGAGTTTAGAGCAACAAAACCAGGTAAATAAGTACTTCTAATGTATTGAATAATAATTTAATAAGTATTATGCATGCATAATATATTTTTTATTTATATTAGCAAAAATTAATTCAAACAAAATCTCTGCATAAAGTGTCATGATTTTATGCCTAAAAGAGAAAAAATAAAATAGTACACATGAAAATATTAGTTTGTATTAGTAGTGTTCCGGATACTACTTCCAAAATTAACTTTACAGCAGATAAATCTGCTTTCGACAAAAACGGAATTCAGTGGGTTATCAATCCGCTAGATGAATTTGCGTTGACAAAAGCGGTTAAACTTCAGGAATCTCAGGGAGCAACTGTAACAGTAATCAATGTAGGAGATGCTGGTACAGAACCTGTAATCAGAAAAGCTTTAGCCATTGGTGCTAATGATGCAGTAAGAGTAAATCTTGATCCAAAGGATAGTTATTCTACAGCAAAAGAAATTGCGGCTGTAGCTCAAAGCGGAGGATATGATTTGATCCTTTGTGGTAAAGAATCTATCGATTATAACGGTGGTTCTGTACCGGGAATGGTAGCTCAATTATTGAACCAGCCTTTCGTAAACGCATCTGTAGGATTAGATGTAAATGGAAATGAAGCTACTGCAGTAAGAGAAATAGAAGGTGGAAAAGAAACTATTTCTGTTAAATTACCAGCAATTATCGCAGGTCAGAAAGGATTAGTAGACGAGAAAGACCTTATCATTCCAAACATGAGAGGAATTATGTCTGCAAGAACAAAACCTTTGCAGGTGGTAGAGCCGGCTTCTTCAGAAGTTAAAGTTCAGGGAGTATCTTATGACAGTGTTCCTCCAAGAGCTGCTGTGAAAATGGTTTCTCCGGACAATCTGGATGAATTGGTAAGATTACTTCACGAAGAAGCTAAAGTGATCTAATTCTTGTAATCCTTTAATTTTTAATCTTTAAATTTAAGAAAATGGCAGTATTCGTATACGCAGAAAATATAAATGGAGTTTACAAAAAAGCAGCTTTTGAAGCAGTTTCTTACGCTAAAGCTGTTGCAGATAAAGCAGGAGATACCGTTACAGCGATCTCTGTAAACCCTACAGATTCTTCAGATTTATTATACAAATATGGAGCATCAAATGTTATCAATATCAAAGACGAAGGTCTTAAAAATTTCTCAGCAAAAGCATTTGCACAGGCTGTAAATGAAGTAGCTAATGGAAATATCATCGTTTTTCCTCACACTACAGATGCTTCTTCGGTAGCTCCTATGCTAGCGATCATGAAGAATTATTCTTTAATTACTAACGCATTAGAGGCTCCTGAAAGCCTTTCGCCTTTCCAGGTGAAGAGAAGAGCTTTCTCAGGAAAAGGATTTATGCATGCGAAAGCAGAAGGAAACGGAGTAATCGTTACGGTTTCTCAAAATGCTTTCGGTGTTAAAGAGAATGCAGTGTCGGGTTCAGAAGAAGTGAAAAACTTATCTGTAGCTAATGATGATACTAAAGTAATTTCTCACGAACAAAGCTCAGGGAAATTAGACCTTAAAGAAGCTGAAGTAGTTGTTTCTGCAGGTAGAGGAATGAAAGGTCCTGAAAACTGGGGAATGGTTGAAGATTTAGCTAATGTTTTAGGAGCTGCTACAGCATGTTCTAAACCAGTTTCTGACATTGGTTGGAGACCTCACACAGAACACGTAGGGCAAACAGGTAAAGCAATTTCACCAAACCTTTATATTGCAATAGGGATTTCAGGAGCTATTCAGCATTTAGCCGGGGTTAACTCTTCCAAAACTATCGTAGTAATCAATAACGACGCTGAAGCACCTTTCTTCAAGTCTGCTGATTATGGAGTAGTAGGAGATGCTTTCCAAATTATTCCTGCTTTAACAGAGAAAATTAAAGCAATCAAAGGATAAAATATAATGGTGAATAGTCAATTTACTTTGCTTTTCAATTCTTAATAATTTACTTGCAAAGAAAATTCATGATTAGCCATTAATAATCATATACAATACAATAAAAGCTCGGCTTTCCGGGCTTTTATTTTTGTGTAAAAAAGTGAAATCACAATAAAAAATTAATCTATATTTGTGCTATGGATTATAAGCAGCTAATTATTCGCGGAATATCGTACAGTCAAACCCAATCGGGGGCGTACGCATTGTTACTGGAGCATGAGGAAACACACATAAAATTACCTGTTGTTATAGGAAATTTCGAAGCTCAATCTATCTCTCTTGGACTGGAAAAAGATATCCATCCACCGCGCCCACTTACCCACGACTTATTCTCAAAATTTATTGTTTCGACCAATTATGAGTTGGTTTCTGTAATCATTTACCAGATTGTAGATGGGGTATTTTTTTCAAATATCAACTTTAAAAATAAAGTCACTGAAGAAGAACTGATCCTTGATGCAAGAACTTCTGATGCCGTTGCTATGGCTGTAAGATTCGATGCACCTATCTTTACCACACAGCAGGTTCTGAATGAAGCCGGAATCTTATTGGAACTGGAAGATGTATCAAAAGAAGAGCAGACTTTTTCAGAAACAGTGCAGGCTGAAGACAACTTAAAATCCCTTTCTATGGAGGAGCTTCAGAAATTACTGGATGATGCCGTTAAAGAAGAAGATTATGATACCGCCCTTGAAATTCAGGAAGAAATCAAGAGGAGGAAAAAGAAAATTGACTAAAAAGAGATACTTTATATAAACTTATGAATTTAAAATTACGACTGACTGTTCTGAATTTTCTTCAGTTTGCAGTTTGGGGGGCTTATCTAACTTCCATGGGGAACTATTTAGGTTCTGTAGGCTTAGGCTCTAGAATTGGGCTTTTCTATGCCATGCAAGGGATTGTTTCTATTTTTATGCCTGCAATTATGGGGATCATTGCAGATCGATGGATTCAGGCTCAGAAATTACTTGGAATATGTCATTTACTTGCAGCAGTTTTTTTGGTGGCTGCAGGCTACTATGGAATGTCAGCAGGCAGTAATGTTGAGTTTTCCAAATTATTTACTTTATACAGTTTAAGTGTGATGTTTTACATGCCTTCCATAGCATTGTCGAACTCTGTAGCTTATAGTATTCTTGTTAATAATAATTTTGATACTATCAAAGCTTTTCCCCCTATCCGTACTTTCGGAACAATAGGCTTCATATGTGCAATGTTATTTGTTGACTTTACGGGTTTCCAGAATAACTATTCGCAGTTTTTTGTTTCTGGGGTACTAGGAATAATATTATTCATATATTCATTTACTTTACCAGAATGTCCGGTTAATAAAAGTGATGATAAAAGGAGCTTATATGATGCATTGGGATTAAAGGCATTTAGCTTGTTTAAAGACAAGAAAATGGCTACATTTTTTATATTTTCAATGTTGCTAGGGGTTTCACTTCAAATCACAAACGGCTATGCTAATCCTTTCATAACAAGTTTTAAAGATATTCCTTCTTTTAAAGATACTTGGGGAGCTAATCATGCGAATGCTTTGATCTCACTTTCTCAGGTTTCTGAAACAGCATGTATTCTATTGATTCCATTCTTTTTAAAGAGATTTGGAATTAAAAAAGTAATGCTAATGGCTATGTTCGCTTGGGTTTTAAGATTTGGTCTTTTCGGAGTAGGAAATCCCGGAGGAGGAGTTTGGATGTTTATACTATCAATGATTGTTTATGGTATAGCATTTGATTTTTTCAATGTTTCAGGTTCTCTTTTTGTTGATAAAGAAACTGATAAAAGTATTCGTTCAAGTGCACAAGGAGTATTTATGATGATGACTAATGGTTTTGGTGCTACAATTGGTATGCTAGCTGCTCAAGAGGTTGTAAATCATTATGTTTTTTCTCAGACAGATCCGATATTACAGCTTAAAGGATGGGAAATATCATGGTATATTTTTGCAGGTTATGCCCTAGTTGTTGCTGTTTTGTTTGCGTTTATATTTAAACATAAACATAATCCTGAAGACGTCTCTTCAGTGAAACACTAATTTAATTAATAGCAATACAATATAAAATTGCACTTTCGGTAAGGAAGTGCAATTTTTTTATTTTAAACCATATCATAATCATGCTAATGTGCTGATAAGGATAAAATGTGATTTAAAAATTAGTATAATGATAATTGGCTGTTTGTAATTCATCAAGATAATTGATATATTTTTGATAAATATTTAAAATTAAAAGAATTTTATTGTGGCTAATGACTGTTAGGTACTGAAAATATTTGTTTGATAACAGATGATTTGGAAATGTGTTTTTTTTCGTATTTTGGCACTTTAGTAAATATGAAAAATATTCAATTATTAGGATTGTTATTAGTGGTTGTAGGAAGTTTTCTGCCTTTAGTACATGTACCTATCATAGGAAACTGGAATTATTGGAAACTAGACCATTATTTGGCTATTGCATGCTGGATTCTTGCTGCATGTGCAGTCTTTGGAATTGTCAATAACAGTGCTAAAATCGTAAGGTTTTTTGGCATCCTGCTTATTCTTTTATTTGCATTCACTTTAGTGGCTGTTAAATTACAGTCTTTAGATTACTTCAGTTTTTTACCCTTTAAATCATGGAGAGAAACTTTTGCAGGAATTGTGAAACTGAAGTGGGGCTGGATAATAGAATTTTTAGGAGCCTTTCTTATGGTTTTTGCAGGAAATAATAAAAAAGTAAATCAACGAACTCAAATATAATATGAACCTTTTAAAAGTATCTTTAGCTGGGGTATTATTGTTGATGGCTGCACAGGCCAAATCTCAGAAAACAGAGCAGAAAAAACCGGATAATCCGACGAAATGTACCAATATAAAAGAAGGAAAGTTTCTAAGGGCTAATTACCCTGAATCTATCTGGCACATGACTATTAAAGATAATATTCAGACTGAATATTTTAACAATGGGAAAGATTACATAAAATCTACGTTGGTTTTTATTGATGATTGCAATTACAAGTCAATCGTTATAGAGAAGTCAGATAAGAATGATCCCGTACAGATTGGAGATGTTTTCAATAATCAAGTGGTAGCCACTCAGGACAATCTGTTGAAGGTTAGTACAAAGATTGAAGGCACTCAATTCAATATTGTGTACATAAAAGTAAAATAAATTGAATTATAAAGATGAAGCTCAGGCTTCGTTTTGGCTAAAATAAAAATTATATACATGAAAGAAGTATTCATTGTTTCCGCAGTAAGAACCCCTATGGGGAGTTTTATGGGAAGTTTGTCAACAGTTCCGGCTACTAAATTGGGAGCTACTGCTGTAAAAGGAGCATTAGATAAAATTGGTTTAGATCCTGTTAATGTACAGGAGATTTATATGGGGAATGTGCTACAGGCAGGAGAAGGCCAGGCGCCGGCTCGTCAGGCAGCTTTAGGAGCAGGTCTTTCTATCAATACCCCTTCCACTACAGTCAATAAAGTATGTGCTTCAGGAATGAAAGCTGTAACAATGGCTGCACAGGCTATCAAAGCTGGTGATGCAGAAGTAATTGTTGCCGGAGGTATGGAAAATATGTCTTTGGTTCCTCACTATTATAATGCAAGGGTAGCTACAAAGCTGGGAGATATCAAAATGTTGGATGGTATGGTACTGGATGGTCTTACAGACGTATACAACAAAGTACACATGGGAGTATGTGCAGAGAAATGCGCAGTTGATTATAACATTACAAGGGAAGATCAGGATAACTTTGCCATAGAATCTTATAAAAGATCTGCAAAAGCTTGGAGCGAAGGAAAATTCAACGACGAAATCGTACCGGTTTCTATTCCACAGAGAAAAGGAGAGCCTGTAATTTTTGCTGAAGATGAAGAGTATAAAGCAGTAAACTTCGACAGAATTACAACCCTTCCAACAGTTTTCAAGAAAGAAGAAGGAACTGTAACGGCGGCTAACGCATCGACATTAAATGATGGAGCATCTGCTTTAATCCTTGTTTCTAAAGAGAAAATGGAAGAACTAGGATTAAAACCATTAGCAAAGGTTGTTTCTTACGCTGATGCAGCACAGGAACCTGAGAACTTTACCACTGCTCCTGCTAAAGCTTTACCTATCGCTCTTAAAAAAGCAGGATTAGAAATATCAGATATCGATTTCTTCGAATTTAATGAAGCTTTCTCGGTTGTAGGGTTAGCTAATAACAAAATCTTAGGATTAGACGCTTCTAAAGTAAATGTAAACGGTGGAGCGGTAGCATTAGGACACCCACTAGGAAGTTCAGGTTCAAGAATCATTGTTACATTAATCAACGTATTGAAACAAAATAATGCCAAATACGGTGCTGCAGCTATCTGCAACGGAGGTGGAGGTGCTTCTGCAATCGTGATTGAAAATATCTAATATTCTGTTTTAGAATATATTACCATTAAGGAATCGATAATTTTTTTAAAAACTTATCCTTTTCTTAATGGTTTTTCTATTTTTGTGCTACTAATATTTATTTGAAATGTCTGAAACTGAGAATCGACAACCCAACAACATAAAAAATAATCCGAAGATTATGAAAGCTTGGGCTGTATATGACTGGGCAAACTCTGTGTATTCCCTGGTTATTACTTCCACCATTTTCCCCATTTATTACTCTATTCTTACTACTGCGTATGAGAAAAAAGAATTTGTGACGGAAACAAAAAAATGGATTGATGTCCCGGTGAGGCATTCGATCAAAATCTTCGGAAACCAATACCAGCCGGATGCCGTGTATGGATATTCATTAACCATCTCATTCTTTATCGTAGTATTATTGTCTCCGTTTTTATCTTCGTTGGCAGATACTATCGGAAATAAGAAATCATTTCTACAGTTTTTCTGTTACCTGGGAGCAACGTCCTGTATGGGATTAGCGATGTTCACAGGAATGCATAATGTATTTCTGGGGCTGTTATTCAGTATTACAGCAAGTGTCGGCTTCTGGGGAAGTTTGGTCTTTTACAACTCTTTCCTTCCCGATATTGCAACACCGGATAGACAGGATGCTCTTTCTGCAAGAGGGTACGTTTATGGATACCTCGGTTCGGTAGTGCTTGTTGTAATTTGTTTAGTATTAATTCAGATTTTTGCAAAAGGAGCAGCGCAACAGTTATTATTTACAAGAATAAGTTTCCTATTGACCGGCGCATGGTGGTTTGGGTTTTCTCAATATACCTTTAAGCACCTTCCTCAATTTGGAGATGTAAAAGAGAAGCTGCCTAAAGATCTTGTATTATTAAACTATAAAAATATCTTTAAAAAACATGAAGAACAAGGTGGATTCTTTGAAGTGTTAAAAGATAACATGAGCTTTTACAAGGATATTGCCAAAGAAAGTTTTCATGAATTGTATAAAGTAGGTGGAGAACTTTTTAAGGATAGAAACCTGAAGTTCTTCTTATCCAGCTTTTTCTTTTACAGTGTCGGGATGCAGACGATTTTCCTTATGGCTACCTTATTTGGAAAAAGTGAGATCAATTTAGCTCAGGATAAACTGATTGGAACGCTTTTAGTAATCCAGATTGAAGCTATTATAGGAGCGGTGATTTTCTCAAGATTATCAAAAAGAATAGGAAACAGAAACGTAATTTCAATCGCTATTTTCTTATGGATTATTGCTTGTATTTGGGCATATTTCCTGAACAAGGAAAATCCAACAGTAGAATATCAGTTCTATGGAGTAGCAGCCGTAGTAGGATTGGTAATGGGAGGTCTTCAGGCGATGTCCAGATCTACTTACTCTAAGTTGCTTCCGGAAAATTCTATGGAAAACACTACTTATTTCAGTTTCTATGATGTATTGGAAAAAATCGCGATCATTATTGGTACTTTCATTTTTGCTACATTAATTGAGCATTTTAATAATATGCGAATTGCAGCTTTGTCCATGACATTGTTCTTCGGCGCAGGATTGATATTAATCCGATTCCTGAAGGTGAAAATGAGACAAGACAGAGAAACATTATAAAAACAAAAAGGCGTTATTTTTAACGTCTTTTTTAATGGATAAAAAAGAATAGAGATTATACCCTTAAAGAGAAATATTACATTAAAATAATCCCATGTTGATAAGCAATGGATTTTATCTTTTAAATTATGTTTAATTATCATTTTTTTTTCGTAATTTTAATAGAAGAACTGAAGAAAGTAAAATAGAAGACAATTCGGCCTGAGTTTTGCTTATATTCAGCGGAATAATTTTTAACTTTGCAAAAAAGATTTATTGTCAATATGACCAACCCTTTATTTTATGCAAAAATAATCCTGTTTGGAGAATATGGAATGATTGAAGATTCCCAGGGGCTTGTAGTACCTTACAGCTTCTATAAAGGAGCCTTAAAATTTTCAGACCTGGCTTCAGAATTTGAGCTTAATTCTAACAGACATCTGCAGAAATATTCAAACTATCTTACTACGCTTGATCTTTCTGATGATTTTACGTTGGATATTGAAAGCTTCAAAAAAGATATTTCAAAGGGACTTTTCTTCGATTCCAATATTCCACAGGGCTATGGAGTAGGAAGCTCTGGAGCTTTGGTTGCTGCTATTTTTGAAAAATATTCAATTAGTAAACTGAATCCGGAAAATATCTCTAAGGAAAATCTTAAAAAATTAAAGGCAGTTTTCGGTGAAATGGAAAGCTATTTCCATGGAAAAAGTTCAGGAATGGACCCATTGATCTGCTACATGAACCTGCCTATACTTATCGAAAATAAAGAAAATTTAGACAGAGTATCCATTCCTGAAGGACAAGAAGGAAAAGGAGCTATTTTCCTGATTGATTCTGGAATTACAGGAGAAACAGGACCTATGATTCAGATCTTCTTTGAAAAAATGAAGACAGAAGGTTTCCGTAAAACGCTGAAAGAAGAATTTATCCGTTACAATAATGCTTGTATAGAAACTTTCCTTAAAAAAGATATGAATCCTTTCTTCAGAAACCTTAAAAAACTTTCTCATTGGGCGTATGAACATTTTCGTCCCATGATCCCTGAAAGTATTTTTAACATCTGGAAAAAAGGTCTGGATTCCAACGCTTATTACTTAAAACTCTGCGGAAGCGGTGGTGGAGGCTATATTTTAGGCTTTACCCAGGACTACGAAAAAGCAGAAAAAATGCTTGAAGGTTTCCAAAAAGAAGTGATTTATAGATTTTAAACAGGTTGGAAATGAATTCTGAAAAAGAAACTTTCCAATCCAAAAGATATATCTCAAAATCTCTATATTACAGATTTTCACAATTCGTGGGCTTTTTACTTGGAGCCCGTTTTTTTGTGGCTGCTCTCTTGACATTTGCCCTATATGTATCTACTTTTTTTCTGTTTAATCAGGAAGAATCTTTCAGAAACTTTGTCTTTGATTTTAAAGTGCACGGGATTATTTTCTGTACTGTTCTTACCATTTTAGCAGGCGGAATTATCAATCAGTTTTATGATCTGGAGAAAGACCATATTGTAAAACCTTTTAGAACCAGGATTCAAAGCTTCATCAAACAGAAGTATTTTTTATATGCTTATCTGGGATTAACTGCCATTTCATTAGGAATAGCCTGGATAATTTCCCATAACGTTTTCCTCTTTTTTGTGGTGTATCAGTTTTTTATGTGGCTGTACAGTCATAAATTAAGCAGGATATTAATACTGAATAACCTCACTTTTGTAAGCCTTACTCTGTATCCTTTCTTTGGAATGATGGTGTATTACGAAACTTTTTCCAAGAAGGTTTTTCTGATGGCTGTTTTTCTTTTTCTAATCCTTTTATGTATTGATATTGTAAAAGACACCCTTACCAGAAGTGTAGATAAAACGTTTGGGTATATCACTATTCCCAATTATTTTAAAAGTAGAAACACAAAGATCATACTTATATCTTTACTCCTGATAACAATGGGTGTTTCTATGAAAATTATTACTAAAACCGGAGTCACTGGATTTATGACTTACTATTTTGCGGGAACTCTATTTGTAATGATTATTTGTATCTATCTCTTTTTAAATTCCACCAGGAAAAGCAACTTTCTCACTCTTAGCATATTACGTTTATGGGTTTTTGTAGGAATTATAGCAATGCTTTTAAACGGAATTGAACATAAATTATAATAAAAATTCTTTAAATAAACTAAGGTTATTATTACCTTTGCGTAACTAAATTTAATAAATAGGAATGCCCATTTTTAATGATACTAAAGTTGCATTTGCAGATAAGACAGATGCACAGTTGAGAAAGGCTTACTGGATGTTTAAAATGATTGAACAGCCCGCTCTTACCAGCCTTGGAACATCCGTTCTTAATTTTACAGTACATAACAACTTTCCATTCGTTACCGGAATTGTAAAAAGCACTTTGTTTGAGCAATTCTGTGGTGGAGAAACCCGTGAGGAAAGTATGAAGGTTGTAAAACAGCTTTTCAAAAGAGGAGTTGGAAGTATTTTTGATTATTCCATTGAGGGGAAAGAAGATGAAGAAACTTTTGATGCAGTATGTAAAGAGATTAAAGATATCGTGAGGTTTTCTGTAGGGAATCCAGCGATCCCTTTTATCGTATTCAAGCCTACAGCATTTGGAAGTATAGATTTGTATGAAGCAGTTGGAAAAGGGGCAGAGCTTACAACCAGCCAGAAGGAAGAATGGGAGAGAGTAGTAAGAAGATTTGATGAAGTATGTGCTCTTTGCTATGAAAATGACAAAAAAGTAATGGTGGATGCCGAAGAAACCTGGATGCAGGATTCCGCAGACCAACTTTGTGAAGAAATGATGGAGAAATATAACCAAGAGAAACCTATCGTTTGGAACACCATTCAGATGTACAGAACGGGAAGGCTTGAATATATGGAAGCAAACCTTAAGAGAGCAAGAGAAAAGAACTATTTTATCGGTTATAAGATTGTTCGTGGAGCTTATATGGAGAAAGAAAGAGCCAGAGCAGCTGAAAAAGGATATGCAGATCCAATTCAGCCTACTAAAGAAGCTTCAGATAAGAACTATAATGCCGGAATTGACTTTGTGATGAACCATTTGGATAAAGTATCCGCGTTCTTTGGAACTCACAACGAAATCTCTTCTGAATTGATTATGGATAAAATGAAAGCCAAATCTTTGGAAAATGGTAATCCACACGTTTATTTTGGACAGCTTTACGGGATGAGTGATAATATTTCCTTCTACCTGTCTGATAAAGGTTATAATGTGGCTAAATATCTTCCGTATGGACCTGTAAAGGATGTTGTGCCGTATCTTACAAGAAGAGCCCAGGAAAACACCTCTGTAGCCGGACAGACCGGAAGAGAGCTTGGACTTATCAAAAAAGAACTGGAAAGAAGAAAAAAACAATAATAATTGTTATATAATTAAAGGAAAGACCCGCAGAAATGTGGGTCTTTTTATTTGAGTCATTTTAATAAAATTGCCGTATTTATTGTAAATTTTTCAATTTGTTTAAAATATGTAATATTAGTAATTAAAGATTAAATTTTGGTTAACGTTAATCATTTATTAAAATAATTTAATTTTTATTGTTGATTTAATTTTTAATTTCTATATTTGATAAAATTATAAAAAACTAATGCATGAGAAAAAATTATCTGCCACGGTTCTAGTTTAATGTGACAGAATTATCCGGTTCCGGAAGAGATTATATCCTCAGAATAGATTCGTTAAAATGGCTTCCATGTATTAGTCAATGCGTAATGAAAGAGGTTAAATGACCTCAGAATTTCCCTGAATTTTAAAAATAAATAAAGCAAATAGCTTTAGTTTTCTTCTTCAAATATTTTTTAGCCTGGCCACTTTCCTTGGTCAGGTTTTTTAATAATTTCACTTAGAAATAGTGCATTTATTTCGTCTTTGTTCTTTCAAAATATTAGAATTATTCTATGAAATTTTAGGTTCAAAAAACTCTTATTTATAATTTTTCAGAGCAATTATTCTCTCGCAGATCGAGGAGATTTACGCAGATTTTGAATCTACATAATTTGCAAAATCCGCGTGAGAAAATGTAAAGAAAAAGAGAGACTTTATTACTAAATAAGCTATAGGATCTTAGTAAGAATCGATGAAGTTAACTCCCTATTAGCACCCTTAAAACTACATCATTATTTTACTACTAATGCACGAATAAAAATCATTCGTGCATTAGTGGCGATTAAATATCTAGTATTCAATTTTACAATCAATAAGCGTTGTGGTAAATTAAAATTACCAATAGAAATTTTGGTTTTTAGTTTTAAATATATTCTCGGAATAATTTTTTTCAGCTATAAACTATGAGTGTTTTACCCTAAGGTTCAAAACTCTCGAATTTTCCATTTTCATAGAACAAAACAATACGTTTTATTTTATTAGTTTGATTTCCAATAACTTGACTTAATATTTCTTCAGGTGAAGTTTCTAATCGCTGAGAATCTAATATTTTTTCTGAAGCTTTATCTTGGGGCGGTATAACCGATTCTCCATAAGACGCCAGAGGAAGTTCTTTCTCTGTTTCATCCACTCCGAATTCATCATCTTCATTTATCATGGTGAAAAGATCGGGTAGAGGTGTCGTTCTTATCTGGTCCTCTTCAGCCTGTTCTTCCTGAATTTTTGTTTCCGATAATTCTGATCTTAGCATTTCACCTTCACCGGTAACCAGCCAATCCCAAAGAAGTTCTGGGAATCGAGATTTTATTTTTATGATAAACTCCAGTGACGGTTTATTTCTTCCGGATGTAATATGCGAAATGGAGGAACGCTGTACATCAATCTCATCTGCAAATTCAGAAGGGGTAAGTCGGGAGTACTCTATAACTTTTGAAATTCTTTCGTTTAAACTCATAAAAATAAGCTATTAATTATTTTACAAATGTAACTCATAAAATTTACAAAAGCAAAATACAAATGTAAATAACTAAAACTTTCTTTAATATACAAATGTAATCCGTCTATAATGTATTATTATATAAGCTTTTATGTGTAAATTACAAATGTACTTTATGATGATATAAATTAAATTGATTCAATAATAAAATTCAATAATGGGTTCATATTTTGGGTAAACAACCTTTAAGAAGAGATTATAAATGTAAATTAGGGCGGGTAAAAGTCTATTTTAGGCGAGTTATTTTTCCTCTTTAGCTATTTACAATGTTAATTCTGGATATATTTAAAAATAGATCACTAAATCTCTAAAACATGGGTTATATAAGCTTATAATAGCGGTTTTAATTAATGTACATAAGTAAATTACTTTTGTAAACATTCATTTTACAGTAATTTTCGCATTACTTACGGCTATATTTCTTCTGCTAAACAAAATTAATTTTCAGCTAAGTTTTAAAGCTCTTTGAAATATCAATTTGAATTCAGAATCTGGTAATTTTTTAAGTTTCTCTTTGTTTTACATTTGTATAAAAGCATAAACAACTGAGTTTTCCACAATGTATTTGTTTAAAAAATATATGCCCATTTGGCTTAAAACAAGCATTTATCTACTTCAAGTGTTCTTACAAATAGTATTGAGATGAATTCTGTAACTAACTGAATTTATGTTATTTAAATATTGTTAATTAAATTATTCGCAATCCACAATTTTATCAACAGACAATATGTCTATATGTATTGTTTAACAATGTTACGTATGTTAATCGTTTAATAATGGATAAAATTCTTTATTTAACTTTTGTAAATTATTTTTTGTTTACAAAAATCTCTTGACTTTTCTCTGTTTTTATATTATTTACAAATGTTAATATTTATTTTATGCCTTAAAATGGTTAAATTTGATTCCAGTAAATTATTTTTCCAGCAATGAACTTTGAACATATTTATTCTCCAGCCTCTGATTTCTCTAATCGCTATATTTCCCCTGAAAAATTATTTTCTTACCTACAAGCTAATCTCAGCGATTACATTCAGGAGATCGGAACATCTTATTTAGAGAAGCCTATTTATCAGTTAAGCATCGGAACCGGAAACATTCAGGTATTGGCCTGGTCACAAATGCACGGAAATGAATCCAATGCTACACACGCCATGCTTGATCTTTTAACAAGTCTTGATAAAGCTCCCGAAATGAAGGAAGATTTATTCAGTAAAATCAGACTGGACTTTATCTTTATGTTGAACCCTGACGGATCTGAAAAATGGACAAGATTAAATGCCGTAGATATTGATCTTAACCGCGACTTCCATAATGAGGCAAGCAAGGAGATTAAGTTTCTGAAAAAAGCAGCCGCTTCAAAGAAATATGATTATGCACTGAACCTTCATGAACAAAGAACCATTTTCACCACAGATGGTATTCATCCGGCTACTCTTTCCTTCTTAGCTCCTTCTGAAAATGTAGAACGTACCGTTACAGAAAACAGAAAAAAATGTATGGCTGTTATTGGGAGTGTTTATAACCATTTAAAGGAAATGATCCCTAACCAGATCGGGAGATATTCTGATGAATTTTATCCAACTTCTACAGGTGATAATTTCATCAAGGCAGGAATGCCTACCATTTTATTTGAAGGTGGACATTTTGTAGATGACTACACAAGAAAGGGAACCAGAAAATATTATACGATCGCTTTATATTATGCACTGAAAGCAATTAGTGAATTGAACTCTGAGATTACAGGATGGGAAACGTATCTGGATATTCCGGAAAACAAAGAAACCCATTATGATATTATCTATAGAAATGTAAGACTGAATACAGAGCATGAATGTATTTTAGATATTGCCGTTCAGTATAGAGAAATGAAAGAGGATGGGAAAGATGAAATTTCTTTTGTTCCTTATGTGATGGAAGCAGGAGATGTGAAGAAAAGAAAAGGCTGGCTGGAAGTAGACTGTACAGGGAAGAAATTTATTTCTACCCATAAATATCCGAAGCTGGATTCAGTAGTGGATTTTACAATAGAAGACTAATAATTTCGGCAACCCAACGGGTTGCCGAAATTATTTTTTATATATTTCTAAGAATAAAAATCAAATAGAAAATAGGAGCTAAATTTTTTCAAAAATGCGAAATATGAATTTATCTATTTCCTAATTTTTAAAATTTGCGTAATCTGCAAAATCTGCACGAAATTTTAATATTTAATTGAATCTTTAAAAACCTTAGTGTACGACCTTAATTCCACTTGCCAAAAATCTGATTTCTTCCTTAGGCTGTACAATAGCATCAATTTCAGATTGAGGTTTTTTAGCATCTTCAGCATAATGTTTCTGCTCATCCACGGAAATTACTTTTCTTTCAGCATTTCCTTCCAGAACTACATTTTTACCTTTTAAAGCTGTAGGAACAAAGAAGGCATAGTCTTTCATTTTTACAAAAAACTGTGAGTTATCATCAGTCTGAATAGTCAGCCAGCATCCCTTTTTCTCACAAACATCGGTCACCTTTCCTTTGATAGCTACATTTTCAAGTTTTTTATTTTCTTTTTTAAGCTTCTTGCCCAGCTTGTCTACTGTTATTGCTTTAGACTCTATGGTCGTTGCAACGCCTGCCCCATAAGTATCACCTACCAAAGCATTTCCTGCCGGTGGTGAAAATTTCTTTTGTGATGTCTCTTGGGCAAACGCCAGTGTAGAAGCACTTACAGCTGCTGCAAATAGAATAGCTTTAAATTTCATGTTTAATATTTTTTTCAAAAATACTAATTAATATTGAATCATAAGTCGATAAAATTTGATAATAAACAGGTGCTTGTGTGAATTTTTAATAAAATTCAAAATGAAAGGTAGATTTGTTTATATTTGATACCTATACTTGACTATGCATAAAAAACTGAAACTATGGGATGCCATTATGCTTGTAATGGGCTCTATGATCGGAAGTGGAATATTTATCGTAAGCGCTGATATGATGCGTAATCTGGGCTCCGGTTACTGGCTGATTGTTGTCTGGATCATCACAGGAATAATGACAGTAGCTGCAGCCATAAGCTATGGCGAACTTTCTGCCCTCTTTCCAAAGGCTGGCGGACAATACACCTACCTGAAAGAGATCTTCGGTAAAAGAATGGGATTTCTTTATGGTTGGGGGCTGTTCACTGTGATACAAACAGGAACAATTGCTGCCGTGGCAATGGCTTTCGGTAAATTTACAGCCTATCTGATACCATCACTTAATGATGCTGCTCCTATTTTCCAAAGTGGAGAATTTAAAATTACATGGATACAAATTTTAGCTATCGCAGTTATCCTTTTGCTTACTTATATTAATACAAGAGGCGTAGAAAGTGGAAAGTTTTTACAGAATATCTTTACAGGATCTAAAATTTTAGCTTTATTAGGATTGATTGCTGCAGGATTTATTCTGGTAGATTTTTCTCATTTATCTGAAAATTTCAACTTGGGAATGGATTCTTTTAGTAATCTGAAAAAGGATCTGAGTGGAAATTTTCTGAAAGAAGGCTGGGAGCCTATTGGGGGAATGACTTTGATGGGGGGGATTGCTGCTGCCATGGTAGGATCTGTTTTCAGCTCTGTAGCATGGGAAAGCGTAACGTTTGTTTCCGGGGAAATTGAAAACCCAAAGAAAAATGTAGTAAAATCAATGATCTACGGGACTTCTGCCGTGATGATTTTATATATAGCTGTTAATTTTGTGTATTTAAATGCTCTGGATAGAGACAGTATTGCCTTTGCTACTAATGACAGGGTCGCTGTAGCAGCGTCACAAAATATTTTTGGAAGTGCAGGAACCATTATTATTGCTGTGCTAGTAATGATTTCCACTTTCGGATGTGATAACGGATTGATCTTGGCTGGTGCAAGAGTTTTTCAAACAATGGCCAAAGATGGTATGTTCTTTAAATCTGCAGAAAAAAATAATAAAAATGAAGTGCCGGAAAATGCATTGTGGATGCAGGGAATCTGGGCTTCTTTACTATGTTTGAGCGGACAGTACGGAAACCTGTTGGATATGATTTCGTTTGTTATTGTTCTGTTCTATATGATTACAGTTTTTGGAGTTATTTATTTAAGAATTAAGCAACCTACTTTAGAAAGACCTTATAAAACATGGCTATATCCTGTGACTCCTATCATATATCTTATTATAGGAACTGTTTTCTGTATCCTATTATTAATATACAAACAGCAATACACCTGGCCGGGATTTTTACTGGTATTGCTAGGACTTCCGGTATACTATTTCATCAATCGGAGAAAAACAGATCAATAGAGTAACATAATGAATATAATACAGATAATGGTTTCAGGGCTTTCAATTCAGTTTGAAGGCCCTGGTTTTTGAATAATATTTTAATTTATTATAACAATTATTTAGTGAAAATGTGTATTTTGGTATTTCGTTTTTAAGTAAACGAAACCATGAAGTAAAAAACAATAAGTTATGGATACACCAAATTACAGAATGCCCTTTGTACCGTCTACATTAATGACAGAAGGGGGAAGTATCGATACCTGCGATATGGGAGAAAGTATTGCTCACAATATTATGCTGCTGATCACTACCAAAAAAGGGGAGAACAGATACGATGAAAATTATGGAAACGATGTTTGGAACCTGGAATTCGATAATGGAGTAACCAGTGCCATCTGGGAAAACGTTTTTGTAAAAAGTCTCAGAAGACAAATTCAGGAATATGAACCAAGAATTGTACAGCCACAGATAGATGCCAATATCCAATTTGTAGAACACAGTTACGATACCAAAGAACACACCGAAATCAAAAAGAAAGTAAGAATTGCCATCAATGCGAAGATGGAGGAAACAGGAGAACGTTTCAGTTTTTCAACAGAACTGTTCCTGAGCCCAATGTCCATTGATTAATATTTCTAACAGCGAAAAAAATTATGAACCTAGATCAAAATATTTATTCCAAAGAATCTGTAAAAGCAAGAATGCTTCAGAATGCAACTAAAGTATGGGGATTGAAAAGCCCGCAGTCTTTAGACCCATTTGTAAAACTATTAATTGATGCATTCAGTACAGAAGTTTTTAAAGCGAATAATGAAATACAAACAGTGAATGCCCGAATTCTTGAAAAACTGGCAAAGCTGTTAACTCCATCTATTTATACTCATCCTATTCCGGCTCATGCGGTTGCTTTTACGCAGCCTTATGATTCTACCGAAGTTTTATTGGAGCACACGGAGTTTTTCTTCCGTAAGCAAATGACTTCCACTGTGAAATCAGAATCGGATAAACAATTAAATATTCCTTTTACTCCCGTAGGGAATGTTAGGATTAATAAAATTCACACTTCAGTAATGTTTGTAGGGAATACCTGTTACAGTATTGATGATAGGTTTAATAAAATTCCTATTTCAAGATTTAACGGAAGGCCTGAAGATTACAGAAAGGTTACGGTAGGGATTGATGTCAGCAAATATGTGAGCGAATATTTTCCTAAATACATGAGCATATTCTGCTCCAATCCAGCTTTTGAGCATCTTGATTTTGTATATAAACTATTACCTTATATTAATGTTTCAAGTAATGGAAACCCTTTGTTTGTAAGAGAAGGGTTAAGCTATCTTTCAGAAAGTGCTCCGGATGGTTATGAGCAAATGTTTAAAGAACAGTCGATCCGAAGTAAGGTAATAGAAGATATCAAAAGTATCTACCGTCATAAATTTATCGAAATCACCGGACTTTCCAGCAGCTTGTTCTCAGAACCGGGGCAGCTTCCACAAAACCTTGATTTCCTTGCCGGAAAAGAAGAGATTGTAAAATATCTTGATAATAAGCGTTATTTATGGCTTACTTTTGAGTTTCCACCACAATTCTCAGCAGAAATTCTGGATAACTTCTCATTTGTACTGAATGCTTTCCCGATTTATAACAGAGGCTGGAAAAAAACAGAATACAGTCTTGATATTATGGGAAATAATATTCCTTTAGTAACAGACGAAGGAGAACACTTCTTATATGTAGATGAGGTGCAGGATGGAGACGGAAGAAAATATACTGAAATACCATTTACCCCTGCAGATGATCTTAAAAAAGGATTATACACTGTGAGAAAAGGAGGAATGGAACGTTTCACCAGCAGAAATGCTGTAGATATGATTGCTAACGTGTTGGAACTGACAAGAGATGAGATTGCCGCATTTTCCCTCTTAAACAGAGATAATGTAAAAGGAGTTCTCAGTGAAATGTCCGACAAGATGAAATCCATGGTGCAGAAAGTGAACAATGCCAAGAGAAACATCAGGCAGGAACTGAATTATGTCATTATGGAGCCTGTTGAAAAAACAGACCATACCTATGCTTCTTTCTGGATCACTCATTGCACATTAGCCAATCATATGCGTCCTGGGACAGAACTTTCCAATCAGTTGAAATCACAGACTGTTGTACTGCTTACGGAAACCTTGGGTGGTGCTGAGGAGCAGAAAGGAACCGACAGTATTCAGGCTTATAAATATGCTTTAACAACAAGAGACAAAATTATTTCCCTTGAAGATGTTAAAAACTATTGCCGAATGATCCTGAAAGATGAATTGAGAGAAGTAAGGGTGAGAAGAGGAACAATGATTAGCAACAAACCTAAAGAAGGTTTTGTAAGAACTGTTGAGGTAGAAATTGTTCCACAGAATTATTCTTTCTATGGAAGAGCATATTGGGAAAATATGGCTAATATCACCAGAAACCAGATCATTGCCAAAGCCATTGACGGTATTGAATATCTGGTGAAAGTAACCAATGAGGATGTCGAATTCCAGGATATGTAAATTAGAAAATTAAAATAAAAAATATGAAGAAGATTATTGTACTTGCAATGGCCCTGGCTTTAACTGTTACCGTCGTAAGCTGTAAAAAAGGTGCAGAAAAATTTGGGAATGCCGTTTTAAACCTTGGAGGCGAGACAGATGCGAATGATATTATTGATTTTAATAACAATTTTATAGATTCTTATAAAAGTACATCCAAGCATATTGAAAGAATTTTAAAATATGCAGATGCAATCGTGGCCAAATCAAAAGGCAAAAATGGATTGATCATACCAATTACATTAACCTCAATGGATTATTCATTTTCAAAGATTAAGGAAATTCCATCTGGATTTGATAAAGATAAAGCCGCTATTGAAAAAGAATTCAGTATTTATAAGGCTAAAAAAGAAAATATAGACAAAAAGGCTGAAGAGCTTAAGTCCTATATGACTTCGGAAAATTATAAGGATGATAAAGGAGCAAAAGCAGAAGCCATCAGAAAAGAAATTGAGGACGATGCGAATGCTTTATTTGCTGCAGGGGAGAATATTATGATTAAAATTAAGCCCGCTACAGATGCTGCAGAGGAAATTATTTTGAAAGATCACCCGATAAAAGAGTATATTATTTCTTCCAAAAATGTGATGAATTCAATGGATTCTGTAATCGATCTTTTAGGGAAACAATATTCCGGACAATTCAATGAAGCGGCGGCACAGAAAAAGTATGACGAATATGCCAAAGCAGTAGAGGCCAATGCCAAACTAAACTTTGATGTAAAAGATCAGCAGTATTCTTATAAAAAATCTCAGTTTGAGACCTTTAATAAAAATGCGTCTAACTTTTTAGATCTTTACAGGAAACTGATAAGGGATGCTAAAGAGAAAGGAAAGATTCAGGATAATGATATCCAGCAGATTGATTCATCTTATGAAAGTGTATTGAGTGCTTACAACATCTTTGTGAAATAAATTTTTTGATTCGTTGCTAGATCAACAGTCAATTTTAAAATATGAAATGCCGTAGGAAATACGGCATTTTTTATATGCATCTTACAAAATTTAATGTATTAAAAACTAAACTATTTAAATGAAAAGAGCATCCCTTTTTATATCAATTTGTCTTTTTAGTATTCAGTTAAAAAGCCAGACAATACAAGATCTGAGAAGTAAGATTAACACAATCATATCAACGAAAAATGCCACAGTTGGAGTTTCTTTAAAAGGAATCGAAGATAAAGATACGTTAAGCATCAACGGAAATAAAGCAATGCCGATGCTGAGTATTTTTAAATTCCATATTGCCTTAGCTGTTTTAAATCAGATAGATAAAGGAAAGCTAAAACTGGATCAGAAGTTTTTGATTAAAAAAGAAGAATTGCTCCCCGAAACATGGAGCCCGATCAGAGAAGAATATCCGGCAGGGAATATGGATCTTACATTAGATCAATTATTAAGATATACTGTCTCTCACAGCGATAATAATGGCTGTGATATTCTATTGAAGATGGTGGGAGGAGCTCCTGCTGTTCAGAAATTTATTAATCAGCAGGGCATTAAAGATTTCACTATCCGATTGAATGAGCAGCAAATGAATACCTTTGAATCCTATTTTGTCAATACATCAACCCCTTTAGCAACAACAGATCTTTTAGAAAAATTCTACAAAGGGAAAGTGCTGAAAAAGGAAACCACAAAATACTTATACCAGATCATGGTAGAAACTTCAAGAGGATTAACCTGGATGAAGGCGGGCTTTCCAGCAGGAACAGAATTGGCTCATCGTACAGGGATTTCAGGAAGAAACGAACAGAATATAAGAGCTGCAATGAATGATGTTGGAATTGTAAAGCTTCCCAATGGAAAGCATTTCATTCTATCCGTATACCTGAAAAATAGTAATGAAGAAATGAAAGATACAGAAAAAATCATTGCCGATATAGGAAATGCAGTTTGGGAATATTATATAAGTAAGTCATAATTGTAATTATAAATTATTAAAAATCTATTATTCAATAAATAAACTTGTCATTATAGTCAATACTCAAAAATTTAACATTAATATATCCACAAAAATCTGTGAAAATCTGTGGGCTAATAAATTCAATAGGAAACGGGCTTTAGCCCGTTTTATAATTTAAAGTCTATCCATTGGCTTTAGCCAAAACATAGTCATCAACAAGTACGCAATATTTCATATAAATAAACTTCTATTATAAAAATTTTAACCCTTTCAGATTCGAAAAAATTCCATAAAAATCCGTATTTTTGCACGTCGTGATTTTCAGGCAAAGTCACTCCAAATTATGAGCAAATCAACAGAATATATAGAAGTTTACGGAGCACGTGAACACAACCTGAAGAATATTAATGTTAAGATCCCGCGCAACGAACTGGTAGTAATTACCGGGCTTTCGGGGAGTGGAAAATCTTCACTGGCTTTTGATACCATTTTTGCAGAAGGCCAGCGTCGTTATATAGAAACATTCTCTGCCTATGCCCGCCAGTTTCTGGGTGGATTGGAGCGTCCGGATGTAGATAAAATTGAAGGACTTTCACCCGTTATTGCCATTGAGCAGAAAACAACCAATAAAAACCCGCGTTCTACTGTAGGAACCGTTACAGAACTGTACGACTTCCTTCGTCTATTGTATGCTAGGGTTTCAGATGCTTACTCATTGTCTACAGGACAGAAACTGGTAAGTTATACCGAAGATCAGATCCTTGATACCATTAAGAACAATTATAAAGGAGAAAAAATCATGTTATTGGCTCCTGTTGTGCGTTCCAGAAAAGGGCATTACCATGAACTTTTTGTGCAGATGGCTAAAAAAGGATATGGACAGGCAAGAATTGACGGGGAGTTACAAGATATTGAATACGATTTAAAACTTGACCGTTATAAAACCCACGATATTGATATTGTGATCGATCGTTGGATCATCGGAGAAAGCGCTTCTGAAGGCAGAATGGAAAAATCTCTGCGTACTGCCATGGAAATGGGCGAGGGGATCATCGGAATTCAGAAACTGGGAAGTACAGATATTGAATATTTCTCCAAAAACCTGATGGATGCTGAAACAGGACATTCCTTAGCATTACCGGAACCGAATACTTTCTCATTCAACTCTCCCAAAGGAAGCTGCCCGAACTGTAAAGGATTGGGAACAATTAAAAAGATCAATACAGATTATTTCATCGATAATCCGAAACTATCCATCAACCAAGGAGGGTTACTGCCACTGGAAGATATCAAGTCCAATAAATGGATTTTGGCACAAATCAAAAATATTCTTGAGATCTTCGGATTAGGCATGACAACGCCATTACAGGATATTCCGGAAGAAGCTTTGGACTATATCTATAACGGATGTCATAAAGAATTCAATAAAGACCTGAAATATGCAGGAATCACCAAGAAGATCAAGATCAGTTTTGATGGTTTGATTACCTTTATGGAGGAAATTATTGATGAAAGAGAATCCTATGAAGCTATTTTGCTGGAAAGACATTTCACTACGGAAGAAACATGTCCGGAATGTGGAGGAACCCGTCTTCAGCCTTCAAGTTTAAGTTTTAAAATTGACGGAAAGAATATTGCTGAGGTCAATGGATTAAGCTTAGCAGATTTGAAAGAATGGCTGGCAGACGTTAAAGATAAATTTTCAGAGAAGAATAAAATCATTGCTCACGAGATCTTAAAAGAAATCGAAACCAGACTTCAGTTCTTACTGGATGTAGGATTGGATTATCTGAGTTTGAGCAGAAGTTCAAAAACCCTTTCAGGAGGAGAATCACAAAGAATCCGTTTAGCAACACAAATTGGTTCTCAGCTTGTGAATGTTTTGTACATTTTAGATGAACCAAGTATTGGGCTTCACCAGAGAGATAACGAAAGACTGATCCATTCCCTAAAGAATCTTAGAGATATCGGTAACTCTGTTTTAGTAGTAGAGCACGATAAAGACATGATTCTGGAGGCCGATGAGGTATTGGATATTGGTCCAAGAGCCGGAAAATTTGGGGGAGAAATCCTTTGGCAGGGAAAACCAAAAGATCTTTTAAAAGCAGATACCATTACCGCTCAGTATATCAACGGAAAAAGAAAAATTGAAATTCCGGCTGAAAGAAGAGTAGGAAGCGGAAAAAATATCGTTCTGAAAGGAGCAACAGGAAATAACCTGAAAAATGTAACTCTGGATGTCCCTCTTGGAAAACTGGTAGTGGTAACGGGAATTTCAGGAAGTGGAAAATCTTCTTTAATTAACGGAACCTTATATCCAATCCTTAACAAACATTTTTACAGAGCAGTTCAGGAACCTTTACCATATAAAAAGATCGAAGGGCTTGATAATATTGATAAAATTGTAGATGTAGACCAAACTCCGATCGGAAGAACACCACGTTCAAATCCGGCAACGTATACGGGAATGTTTACAGACATCAGAAACCTTTTTGCAGAATTACCGGAAAGTAAGATCCGTGGGTATAAACCGGGAAGATTCTCTTTCAACGTAAAAGGTGGAAGATGCGAAACTTGCCAGGGTGGTGGATTAAAAGTAATCGAAATGAACTTCCTTCCGGATGTATACGTGCATTGTGAAACCTGCAACGGAAAACGTTTTAACAGAGAGACTCTTGAAGTTCGTTACAAAGGAAAATCCATTTCCGATGTACTGGACATGACGATTGATGAAGCGGTAGATTTCTTCCAACCGATTCCTAAGATTTTTGCTAAAGTGAAAACATTGCAGGATGTGGGATTAGGGTATATTACGCTGGGACAACAGTCTACAACCCTTTCAGGAGGAGAAGCTCAGCGTATTAAGCTGGCAACAGAACTTGCTAAAAGACAAACCGGAAATACCCTTTATATTCTTGATGAACCTACAACAGGGCTTCACTTTGAAGATGTAAAGATTCTGATGGAGGCCATTAATCAATTGGTAGAATTAGGAAACTCATTCATCATTATTGAACATAATATGGATGTGATTAAATTAGCAGACCATATTATTGACGTAGGTCCGGAAGGAGGAAAATATGGCGGACAGATTGTTGCACAGGGAACTCCGGAGGAAATTGTAAAGTCTAAGAAAAGCTTGACTGGGAAGTTTCTGAAGAGAGAATTGGAATAAAATATATAAACTTAAGTATACAAAAGAATTTGCGAAAGCAGATTCTTTTTTTATTTTTATCCCCAATCAAATCCAAGCTATTTAATCATGAAAAAATATATCATTCTGGCAGTGCTTCCACTTCTTTTATCCTGTAAAAAAGATAAAACGACAACTACTGCAGCTACAGAAACTACAGCTCAAAAAAAAGATAGTGTTAGTGTAGTTGAACCGGACTTCAAACTGGATAAGAATTCTGTTTTTGGGGTGTTTCAGCTTACCCATAAAGATATAGCGATCTGTATTCCCGTTCAGTTTGGTGACCAGGACGATCCGTTATCAAAAAAATATGAAAATTTCCTTGTCAAAGATTCTATTCCGTGGATGTATGGCAGGGAGATGAAGGATTATAAATATTACGATACCCTATCTGTAGGCCCACTGTACTACAACAAAAGGTTTGAAGATACCTTTAAAAAAGAAATGAAAGACTCTTATTTTGTGTATGGAACCAAGTCTTTTCAGAACTGTACCATAAAGCGCGTAGTGTTCCAGTCTACAGAATGTGGAAACGATTATATCGCTTACATCCTGAATGTTGATAAAAATATTGTTGGAAACCCGCTTATTGCTTCAGAAAAAGAGATTCCACTGAAATATAGTAATAATTACTCGGAAATTAATCGATCCATCAAAAAATCGGCAGCGAAAGGAAGTACAGAAAACAATTACGGGTTCGGAAACTACAACCCAATCGTTTACGGAAATTATAAGAATCTCTATTTCACGTACTATGATGATTTTAAATGGTATGATAAAAAAGCAGGATCTAATTGCCAGTTTCCAGAAAGGGCCATTTTTGAATTAGATAAAGGGAAAGTAAAACTGCTTTGGAGTTCTGAAATGGATCTTCTCGGTTTGCCTTGTCTTTAATCTTATGATCCATAAACTGGATAATCTACATCTATGCATTTTAAAATATAAACCGCTTATTGTAGGCGGTTCTTTTGTTAAGAATACGCTCTTTTTGATATTAAATTGAGACTGATTTAGCTTATTTATTAGAAATTTAAGCAGATAAATTATGGTTCAATATTAAATTTTCATGTATTATTTAAAAATAAAACACTGTAAATCATAATGTTATCATTCAATGTTAACTTAATGTTAACTCAAAGTGAATTTAATATGAATTATTTTTAATAACTTTGGTTTAGAGATACAAATCAATTTATTATAATATTTAAAACCAGATAGTTATGAAAAATAAAATTCAAATATTGATAGCTTCCCTTTTCGTTACCGGATTAGCTGCTGTAATGAATCAAGCTAAAGCACAAACTACAGATAAAAATACAATACAGGCAATTCAGTTGAGCAAAAGCGAGACATTTAGCGATATAAGAAATAAGCTAATAGCAAACTTTGATCTGGATAATCCTGAATATAAACAAGGGACTGTAAATTCAGTTGTAAAATTTGATATTGCAAGAAACGGAAAAATTGTAAACGTCCATTCTAAGGGTGATTGTAATACAGTAAGTAAAGAAATTGAAACGGTCTTGAGCGAATTGGATTATAAAGTAGATCGTAATAAGTTGACGGATAATATGGTAGCTTACACTTATGTGATGCCTGTTACCGTAGAAATTCATAATCGATAATATTTATAGACTAATGAATTCTGTTAAAAAGTGTGAATAATGAAAATTATAAGTATTAAACTGTAATAATACATAAAAATATTCGTTTTAATTTTACAAAACCATAAAATTAAAGCTATATGAAAAATTTAAAGAAACTGACTAAAGTAGATTTGAAGTCAGTGTACGGAGGACAGCCAAAACAATATTGTACATATTGCGAGTGGGCAAATAAAGTGTTTTGCAGCGAAATTCCAATCGTTCAGTGTCCATAAAAAATCAAGCCGCTTTTGAAGCGGCTTTTATATTGTTTTGTATATTGGATGAAATCGATTAGGCTCTTTTTAAGATCCTTCGAATGGTTAATTTTTTTATCAAAAATAATATTATCAATTTTCCATCCTTTATCAGAATCAATAAGTTGTATTCTATCAGTCCATGATACCTTTGGAGAGGCCATATTATATTCAAATAGTATAAGCGCTTCTGCTGTTTTGTTGTGAACAGTAATACTTTTGATGGTGTAGCCAGTATATCCTTCATATAAACTTGAAAATATAGCACCTTCAAAGATCAAAGGCTTCTCATCCGGATGATCGCTGTTTTTAACTTTCTCAATATCAGCTTTTGAAGCATTGATTGCAGTTTCTAATATATTTTTCAATTCCGGAGAAAATAGATCCTTCGAAATAGGCTGATGATACACTGCTTCATTAGATTTTCCATATTGATTGTAAAGCTGATTTACTTTTTCTGTAATCAGTTTTTTTTCAGTGGATGGAGGAGGTGTTGTTTTACTGCAGGCAATAAAACAGAAGATGAAGCTTGCATATAGAAAAAGTGGTCGTATCATATATAGAGAATATTATTTTTTTGAAAACTCAAAAGATGTACCAAATCATTAGTTGCTGGCTATTTTTGAAGTATTCTATAAAATAACTGTATATCCCTTTGTTTGGATTTAATTTTAAAATATTTTTTATATTTGTAATCATTATATCCAGAATAACACAAAAATAAGGCATGAAAAAAAATACGACTTCAGAACGCGTATCCTTTAATGATGGATACCGTGCACCTGATAATGCTCAGGCAGTAAAAGAAAATAATACAGCAGGAATCAACCGCATTGTCAAACTTTCTGCAGTAATCAACGGAGAAATCATTTCAAGTTTTAAACATTTTAAGTTAAAGCAAAGCACTGTAACCCATCACGAATTTGAGTTAACGCTGGCTCATGATGCCTTATCTGAAAAACAAGGACATCAGTTGGAACAGGCCAATACATTCTTAGGAAAACGTCTGACCATTAAAATTGCTTATAAAGATTTTGAAACAAAAAATAGCCCTGAGAGAGTTTTTGTGGGAATCATTACCAAAGTAGGTTTTAGTCAGGAAGCTCATAGTTTGGGAAATATTGTTTTAAAAGGCTTCAGTCCTACCATTCTTTTGGATGGTGCTCCCCATACCCAGAGCTTTGGAGGATCTCAGCCTGTGAATACAGGAATTATAGCCGATGAGGTAATCAAACAGGGGATAGATCCGTTCTGGTATGATTTTAGGGTAAATGCCAAAGCCTCGTCGCAAATTGTCTACAGCTCCCAGTACAATGAAACACATTATAATTATTTATGCAGATTGGCAGAAGCTTATGGGGAACAGTTTTTCTATGACGGAGAAGTTCTGCATTTCGGAAATATGCCCGCTCCGGCAACTCCTCTTGAATTAATAAGCGGAAGTAATGCCTCAAATATTCATACTGAACTTAGAGCACTTCATACCCAGCCTGGTTATTATGGATATAACAGCAGTAAAAATGCCATGCTGACTTCAGGAGAAACCCCTTTAAAGCATATGGGAAGTCTTGCCAAAACCGCTTATACAAATAATGAAAACATTTTTAAGACCCCTTCACTTCAGCCGGCTCCCATTAAGGCAGCTACCGATATGGATGTGGTGAATTCCCAGACGGGTGCATGGGGCAGTAAAGGGGTAGATGTGTTTGTAGTATCCGGTGATACCACAATACCGTTTCTATATCCGGGCTGTACAGCAGATCTTTATCTGAGAAAGCCAGATTCCAGCAAAACAGGGTATTTCACAAAACTCATGATGACAGAAGTTACCCATGAAATAGATACTTTAGGACATTATAAAGGAAGTTTTGAAGCCATAGCCTCAGATACTGGATATATTCCCAAACCTGAATTTACAACTCCTTTTGCAGAAACACAGCCGGCAGTAGTGATCTCCAACGAAGATCCTTTGGGACAGGGACGTGTACAAGTAAAATTTCTGTGGCAGCTTAATGAAACTACAGACTTTATCAGAGTGATGAGCCCGGATGCAGGCGGAACAGATCAGATCACTCAAAACAGAGGCTATGTAGCCATTCCTGAAGTAGGAGATCAGGTAATGGTAGGATTTGTACATAACCATCCGGATCGTCCTTTCGTGATGGGCGGAATGTTTCACGGCGGAGTTGCCCTTGGCGGTGGAGTGAATAACCATTTAAAATCTATTCAGACCAGAAGCGGTATTCGTATTCTGATGAATGATGCAGAAGGAAGTGTGAATATTGTAGATCCAAGTGGTAACAACTATTTCATGGACGGCAAAGGAAACATCACTGTATCTGCACCTAATGATATCAACTTCAATGCAGGAGGAAACCTCAATATCAATGTGGGACAAAATATGTCTACCAGCGTTGGGATGAATAAAACAGATACTGTGACAATGAACCATAGTGAAAGTGTGGGCATGATAAAAACCTCTTCTGTGATAGGAGATTCCCAGGTTTTCATTACAGGAAAACTCACTGAATTTATAGAAGGAGATGTGCACAGTGAAGTAAAACAGGAGCGTAATGAAATTTCAAGAAAAGAAATGAATTTCAGTACAGAAGAAAATTTTACAAGCCATACGAAAAGTTCAATCTTTATGAATAGCGGCGAAAAAGGTCATAATCACTAATATTTTTCCTATGAGCAGAACAAGAATTGTTAACGGGAAATATACCAAAGTAACCGAAAAAGGGTATAACCTATACTCTGAAGGAAATACCAATATTAATGCATTAGGTTTGAATAATCTGAATGCAGATAAAGATATTCATCATGGATCCGCAGTGGAAAAAGCTCCGGCATATCAGCCTAAAGACTCTGTCAATGTTTTTATCGGGATGTTTTTTGATGGCACAGGAAATAACAGGTATAATTCTGATAAAACCTATTACAGTAAGATTAATTCCGGAGAAACCTATTATAAAAATGATACCGTTCCCCAGGAATATTACGAAACCATAAAAGATCCCAAAACCGGAAAGCAGAAAAAGATTAAAATCTCAGACCGCGACAGCTACTGGAATCCCTATTCTAATGTTGCAAAACTTTTTGACCTCTATAAAGAGAAATTAGAAGCAGCCAAAGATGATGAATATCCGGAATATGGAGAATATGCTATTTTGAAACAGTATGTAGAAGGAATAGGAACGAAACAGGATAAGGAAGACGATATTGCAGGTTCCTGTGCAGGGAGAGGAGATTGGGGAGTAATTGGCAGGGTAGAGGAAGGGATTAAAACTGTAATAGAAAATGAGTTTAAGGGTATTTCTAAAAATAAAAAAATTAATAAGATTGTATTTGACGTTTTCGGATTCAGCCGGGGAGCTGCAGCAGCAAGACATTTTTGTAATGAAGTCAAAAAGTCTGCAAAATACGATACGGCGATGCGGGATGAAATGGATATTAAAATGGGACGCCCCAAGATCTCTTATGTTTCAGAACATGCAGGTGGTCTCTTTGGAAAAAGACTGCGCAAAGCAGGATATCAACCAGTGGGAGAGACCTTTACCATAGAAATCCGTTTTCTGGGGGTATTTGATACAGTGGTTTCCGATATGGTCGTGAAAGAAAATATAGGATATAAAGTAGCGGGAGTTTTGATTAAAAATCCTTTAACTGTTCCTTATAGTATTGCCGCATTTCTGGGACAAGCTTCGCTTCAGGACATTAAAACGAAAGTATCAGGATTGGGAATCAAAAAGATTTTCCATATTACCGCCCATAATGAATGGCGGAAAAATTTTGCATTAACTCCCACAGAAGAAGGCTATACTATATCGATGCTGGGCGCCCATTCGGATATAGGAGGCGGCTATGCCCATCTGGATAAATACACTGCCGTTTTGGATTATTTTGATGTGAAAGTAGGAGATGATAAAACCCTTAAAGAAAAGGAAAAAATAAGACAGTTTTATATCAATCAGCGCATCTCTACGGAAAAAGAGATTGCATTTAGAAATACGTACGATCATGTAAAAGAAACAACAATAACGAGTGCAGGAGTGGGAACACGGGAGATCAAAGCAGAGCCGGATTTCCCGGATAAAGAAAAAACAGTATCCAAAAGTTCCTATTACCAAATATTTCAAACCAAAGAATCAGACCATTATATTCTGGAAGATTCCCGATATATTTCTAATAAATACAGTTTAGTGGCCATGTATATGATGTTGCAGAAAGGAATAGATAATAAAGTACCTTTTTATAAAGACTATAAAGAAGCTATAGCTAAAGGTAATAAAGTTGACCATCCTTTTGAACATGAAATCCCAGATACGGATAAATATAAAGACTTGAAGCAATATATGGATCTGATGCTGGAGGAAAGTAAAAAAGAAGGGGTTGGAAATTATACGGTCCCTTCAGAAATATATCAACATATCTGTAACCATTATATCCATCTTTCTGCTAACTTTGGAGGACTCGCTGCAATAGGTGTTAAAACGGGAGATCATCATCTTCTTGAAAACGTAGGTTTTGTCAACCAACCCGTAGTACCTAAAGTGGATAAAGATGGTAATATTTATTATGAAAGAGAAAAATGGTATCCTTAGATCGATAATAATGATAAACAGAATAAAAGATATAATAATAATTTCATTGGGTCTGTCTTTAGTAGTAAGTTGTCAGCCAAAGGATAAATTTGAATGGAATGCTGCATGGTCAGCACCTAAATTTTATGGAAATGGAGGTCCATTTGTTGAATTTTTTTATCAGGGAAAAAGTATCGCTGGAGCCTCTGCAAGTATTGGTGCAGATCCTGGTTGGGGCTTAACGAGTGGCGGTTATGCAGGGGGAGACATTTTTAAACCTGTTCCAGATAGTGTTTTTGTAAAATGGATTTGTGCTATAGATGGTTATCGTTATGAAGGTGGATCTAAGCTTCCCAAAGATAAAATGTTAGACTTGTTTAAAAATGGCAGAGATTCTAAGGAAGAAAAATATAGTCAGATTATTGCAGGCTTTGCCCCAGGGGGAAATGTAACAGTTTGGATGTCTGGGCAAGGAAATAATAAAGAAATAATAAACTTTAAAGCCGAAAACAAAGGAGTTTGGAAAGAAAGTGAAGAGGCAGAAAAGATTGAAAAAGAGATTCTTTCTTCAGAAAAATTTATTAATTCAGAAGTTAACATATATCGTTATCTGCATGGTGTACCTTATTCAGTTTGGGAAAAAGGCGAAAAGACGTACAAATATGATATAGGATTTAGCAGTGAAGAGAATCGTGATTTTTACGAATCAGTTACAGCTTTTTCAAAAGACGGTAGTTATATATTTCTAAATGAGAATCAATTTATTATTCCTTACAAGGATTGGTTATCTAATCATATTATGGACGGTGTGAAAGAAGGCAAGCTGCCTGTTCATACAGTAGTTCAATGGATCTCAGAAGATGATAAACAATGGTATAAAGGAGAGATTGTTTTCCCTGTTGATTTTCAAAATACTTTTGAATCGTTTTATCAGAAGAATAAAAATGTTCATATTGTGTACGTAATGGATAAGTTGAATGCTTCTGGAAATTACACATTTGGAACAATCTGGCTACAAAGTTCAACTTCAAAAGAATGTATTATGAAATTCCGATTAGCTAAACTCAATAATGAGACGAGAAAATATGATGTTTCAAAATATACTCTTCCCAAAGGTTTTGTAGTTCCGAAATGGGAAGGCAGAATCCCCCTTCAAAAGCCAACAGATTTAGAATATTGGCAGGAAGAATAACGTTTTTCAATGAGGAATAAAATAAAAAACATAGTATTATTCTTACCAAATTTATTATTAATAATAAGCTGTGGGCCTAAGGATAAATTCGAATGGAATGCAGGAATTTCCGCACCCATATATTATGGAGCATCAGGTCCGTTTGTAGAATATTTTTATAAAGGAAAAAGTATTGCTGGGGCTTCTTCTGGGGGAATAGAACCTGGTTGGGGTTTAACGAGTGGAGGGTATACAGGTGGTGATATTTACAAATCCGTTCCGGATAGTATATCAGTAAGTTGGATTTGTGATGCAGATGGAATTCAATATAAAGTTGGTCATAAATTACCAAGAGAAAAAATGCTCAACTTGTTTAAAAATAGAGTAGTAGATTCTTATGGTGAAAAATTAGCTTATAGTCAGATAGTTGCAGGTTTTGCCCCAGGAGGGAATGTAACAGTTTGGATGAGAAGAGGAGGTTCAGGTACCGAGGTTACTCATTTTAAGGCAAAGAATATAGGAATATGGAAAGAAAACGATAAGAGTTATAAGAAATATGTTGAAGAACATGAAAAGGTATCCGAAGGATTTAAAATTGCCAATATATATAGGTATTTTCATGGTATTCCATATTCAGTTTGGGAAAAAGGCGAAAAGACGTACAAATATGATATAGGATTTAGCAGTGAAGAGAATCGTGATTTTTACGAATCAGTTACAGCTTTTTCAAAAGACGGTAGTTATATATTTCTAAATGAGAATCAATTTATTATTCCTTACAAGGATTGGTTATCTAATCATATTATGGACGGTGTGAAAGAAGGCAAGCTGCCTGTTCATACAGTAGTTCAATGGATCTCAGAAGATGATAAACAATGGTATAAAGGAGAGATTGTTTTCCCTGTTGATTTTCAAAATACTTTTGAATCGTTTTATCAGAAGAATAAAAATGTTCATATTGTGTACGTAATGGATAAGTTGAATGCTTCTGGAAATTACACGTTTGGAACAATCTGGCTACAAAGTTCAACTTCAAAAGAACGTATTATGAAATTCCGATTAGCTAAACTCAATAATGAGACGAGAAAATATGATGTTTCAAAATATACTATTCCCAAAGGTTTTGTAGTTCCGAAATGGGAAGGCAGAATCCCACTTCAAAAGCCAACAGATTTAGAATATTGGCAGGAAGAATAATGGTTTCTACGATGAAAAGAATAAAAAACATAGCATTATTGTTGCTAAGTTTATTGTTAATAATAAGCTGTGGGCCTAAGGATAAATTCGAATGGAATGCTGCATGGTCAGCACCTAAATTTTATGGAAATGGAGGTCCATTTGTTGAATTTTTTTATCAAGGGAAAAGTATTGCTGGTGCTTCGGCTAATATTGGAGCAGATCCTGGCTGGGGGACTACTAGCGGAGGTTATGCTAGAGGAGACATTTTTAAGCCTGTTCCGGATAGTGTTTTTGTGAAATGGATTTGCGCCATAGATGGTTATCGGTATGAAGGCGGATCTAAACTTCCTAGAGAAATGATGGTTGAATTATTTAAAAATGGCTGGAATTCTAAGGGAGAAAAAGAAAATTATACTCAGATTATCGCAGGTTTTGCTCCTGGAGGGAATGTAGCGGTTTGGATGTCTGGGCAAGGAAATAATAAAAAAATAATAAACTTTAAAGCCAAAAATAAAGGAATTTGGAAAGAAAGTGAAGAGGCAGAAAAGGTTGAAAAGGAGATTCTTTCTTCAGATAAATTTATTAATTCTGAAGTTAACATATATCATTATTTGCATGGAGTACCCTATTCAGCTTGGGAAAAAGGGGATAAACAATATAAATATGATCTAGGTTTTAGCAGTGAAGAAGATTATAAATATTCAATCACTTATTATTCAAAAGATGGAAGTGTTTATTTTTTAGATTCTACACCTTACTTTTTAAAATGGTCTAATCGTTTTGCCAGTTATCCCAAAAATCCTAATCCATCACATCAGTTAAAACTCCCTGTGCAAATGGATTTGATTTGGCATTCTTATGATAAAGAATCACGTTGGTTTGAAGGAAGTGTGGTTTTGCCACAAAATCTTCAGGGAACATTTGAAAAAGGCCATTATGATCGAATGATTGTGACAATTCCTAAAGATACTGGAGGTGACTTTGTTGAAGGGGTTGTTTATTTTGTTAACAAGCAGAAGCAGGATCAGGTGATGCGTTTTCGCTTAGGAAGATTTAATGATGAACAGAAAAAACTAATGTCTCCCAAATACACTCTTCCCAAAGGTTTTGTAGTTCCGAAATGGGAAGGCAGAATCCCCCTTCAAAAGCCAACAGATTTAGAATATTGGCAGGAAGAATAATTTTTTTTAATGATGAAAGAAATAAAAAACGCACAGATCAAAAACAACTATTTGAAAAGTACCTGAATCCGGAATTGATAGGAGTAGATGTTGAAACCTATTCTTTAGATTTATCTTCAGATACCAGTCTGTAACTCAGCGGGAAATATTTAGAGGGCTCAAGTATGTTGGCTTATTATGAGGATGAAAGCCTCATTCCTCCAGCTCACGCTCCAGGATATCTTAATCTTGTTTTTTATCTTAAGGGGAAACTAAAAGTAAAAGGAGAAGATGAGTATAAGTACAGTAAACATTTTGTAGCTTTCTATTTGGGAGAAAGTGGTGGCTGTAAAGACAAGTCGAATACTTATTATTGATTTATCAAAGATGTAGACTAGCTCAGCAGGATAAAAAGATAAAGAAAGACTACCAATCTTCAATGATTTTCTTTCTGTGAACTTTTCCCCAATCGATCATAGATATAAATACAGATCTTAAAGTGGTGGTATGCAGGGTAGGAGTGTACTCAATGATCGTAAGTAAATCATCCTGAATAGTTCTGTTAATAAGTTTATTTTGCTCCAGGTCTCTTAATTCCTTCGCTAAAACTTTTCCACTAATCTTAGGAATACTATTCTTTATTTCTTTGAAACGTTTATTACCATTCATGATAGAAAAGAGAACCAAGGTTTTCCATTTTCCATGGATTGCTTCCAGCGTATCCTGTAAATAAAGCATTCCTGCTTCACAATCCTTATGTGTTTCTTTTTTACTGTTCATCGCTCCAAGAATTTTGTAGTTGAGGTCTCATTTAGATTACCTTTTGGTAACCAGCTCATAAAGCATATACAAAAGTAAGTAACTTTATCTTATGAAAGGCTGAAGTGTAATTCTCAAACAGCCTTTTTTCCAAATTAAAAGATCTTATAACTTAACCCTAACAAAAATAATTTACTAAAAATGAAATCAATAACAACAGGGAAATTACTTGTAACATTCGTTGCTCTAGCCACTCTTTTTGGAGCATATATTGCTGATTGGAATCATACCCATATTTTCAATCCCCGCTGGCCTCC
This sequence comes from Chryseobacterium sp. StRB126, assembly GCF_000829375.1. Lineage (NCBI taxonomy): Bacteria > Pseudomonadati > Bacteroidota > Flavobacteriia > Flavobacteriales > Weeksellaceae > Chryseobacterium > Chryseobacterium sp. StRB126. The sequence goes on along the minus strand of NZ_AP014624.1, from coordinate 3,156,455 downwards.
GCATGCAAAATTTCATAATGCGCAGACTATGCTCTTCGGTGCCGTACTGGGGCTCTTGTCATTGTGGTTTATTTGGGTTCAGAAAGGTGATAAATGGGATGTTTTTAGACTGTCAATCATCTTTGCCAGTCTTTATTGGATAATGCAGGCAATGTCTATTTTATTTCCGGGAACAGCCTTGTTTGATCCTGAGTTTTCCTACCCCGGTCAGTGGCCTATACAGTTCATCTTAGATGGTGCTATGTTTTTACTACTTATAATAGCCTATTTTTTAGAATCAAAACATTCAGATAGATTAAAATAATTCATTATTAAAAAAGTAGAAATCTGATTATTATTTCTTTAAGGATTAGCAAAAAATCAACTCAACTATAAGTAATGAATGATAAAAATCAATACATTTGAACAGATAAAAAAATTGTGGATTCTATTCTTAATGTTGCGGTTCGTTCCCTTTGCGTCTACCTTTTTATGGTAATCGCCATCCGTTTATTTGGAAAAAATCAGCTTTCGCAGCTCAATGCCGGAGATGTTGTTCTGCTGCTATTGATCTCGAATGCTGTTCAGAATGCAATGGTAGGACCGGATACTTCATTGCAGGGCGGTATTGTGGCAGCACTGGTTTTATTTGCCGCTAACTTCCTTTTGAAGAGACTCATGTTTTCCAGTCGCTCCTTTGAATCCTTTATGCAGGATGAACCCGTTATTTTAATAAGAGACGGAATTGCAGATCAGACAGCCTTAAATCGGGTGAAAATTACCGAAAGTGAACTGGAAGAAGCGATAAGAGAACATGGTATAGAAAATATCAAAGATGTTAAATTATCTGTATTAGAAGTAGATGGGAATATCAGTGTGGTCTCTCAGGATGAGAAAAGCAAACAAACCCATTATGCAAGAATAAAAAGAAAGAATAAAAGAAAATATCATTAATCCTATGAATTACGAATTAAGAGAAATGCTTCCCAATGATGAAGTAAGAGTACTGGATATCTTCAGGCAGGGGGTAGAAAGTGGTATTGCTACTTTGGAAACAGAAGTTCCTACTGCAGAAGCCTGGAGTATGGAATATTTCAATGACTGCCGTTGGGTGTTGGAAAATGAAAATAATGAAGTGGTAGGATGGTGTGCCTTAAAACCTGTGAGTAAAAGGGAAGCTTTTAAAGGGGTAGCAGAAGTAAGTATTTATTTCGATAATGAATACCAAGGCAAAGGATTGGGTTCGGTGCTGCTTAAAAAGATTATTCTGGATAGCGAAGACCATGGATTCTGGACATTGCAGACCAATCTCTTTTCCGAAAATGAAATGGCCATCAAATCTCATCAGAAAAATGGCTTCAGAATGGTGGGTATCCGTAAAAAAATAGGAAAACTTAACGGAGTATGGAAAGATCTGGTTATGATGGAAAAAAGAAGCGAGATCATTTGATGAGTAATCAGCTTGCGAAGGAGACAGATCATAGAATAGCAATTTTAAATACTCAACATTGAGTTTTTACCATTTGGCCTAAACCTTGTTATACTCTATCTATATAAGTTGGAAAAAGTAGAAATAATGAAAAATTTAATAAAGATTACAGGAGTTCTGGTAGTAATATCTATGCTTACCTCCTGTGTAGCATATGATAATGGCGGATATTATCAGACCAAGAAACTTCCACCGGGACAAGCCAAAAAAATATATGGCGGAAGCGCAAAAGACTATGCTCCGGGACAGGTTAAAAAGAGAGGCGGGTATTAAAAAGGGGGTAAAACGGAAATTAAACAACTTTTTTTGGCACTAAGCTTGATATATTTCGCTTCTAAGTTTGAAAAAGTGAAATAATGAAAAGTATGTTGGAAATCGTAACAGGAGGTGTAATAGCATTGGTGTTGTCATCTTGTGTTGTTCATGATAGAAGGGGAATGCCTCCCGGTCATGCAAAAAGAGTGTATGGTGGAAGTGCAAGATATTATGCACCCGGACATGTGAAAAAAGTATATATTTATGACGATCGCAGTCATCATCACAGAGGCCATGGCCACAGACATCACAGATAAAAATTAAAAAAGCACTGAAATTTTCAGTGCTTTTGCTTTGTATCATTACAGCCTCAATTTTTTCGGATTCAGAAGCGTATCAAAGATCAATACCTCCTGTCCGAATTGAGTTTCAATTCGTTCTGCTATATTTTTTAATTCACTTTCAAGAAAATCATTTCTCAGTTCATCATTATCAAAAATCAGAAGAAGATTATAATTCTTTCCTTCATCAATATAATCGCTGTGAACTTCAGATAAAATATACTGGTTAACATCCATCAGATTTTCAGTCATTAAAATCAGGGTTTCATCAATATAATTTTCCCATTCTTCCAGATTATTTTTCGTACAGTGGAAAGTTATACTTAATACGCTCATATTTTAAGAATTTTTAAGATTTTGTGGATAAATTCTAAGGCAAAAATCGGCATTTTTTTCGTAAATTAGCCCGTTAATAAAAATTCAAAATAAATAATTTTCAGACTTCCAGCTAAGGGTCTGACTATCATTATAATAAAATTTGTTTATGCAAAAAGAAGGAGAAAGACTAATTCCTATCAACATTGTTGATGAAATGAAGTCGTCTTATATCGATTATTCGATGTCTGTTATCGTTTCAAGAGCGCTACCGGATGTAAGAGACGGCTTGAAACCCGTTCATAGAAGAGTACTTTATGGTATGTATGGACTAGGGGTTTTTTCGAATAGAAAATATTTAAAATCTGCGAGAATTGTTGGGGACGTTTTGGGTAAATATCACCCGCACGGAGACTCCTCTGTTTATGACGCGATGGTGAGAATGGCTCAGGAATGGAGTTTACGTTATCCTCAGGTAGACGGACAAGGTAACTTCGGTTCCATGGATGGTGACCCGCCGGCAGCAATGCGTTATACTGAAGCAAGACTGAAAAAAATCTCAGATGAGGTTCTTTCTGACCTTGACAAAGAAACTGTTGACTTCCAGAATAACTTCGATGATAGCATGCAGGAGCCAACTGTAATGCCTACTAAGGTACCTAACCTTTTGGTAAATGGAGCTTCAGGTATTGCTGTTGGGATGGCAACAAACATGGCACCACACAACCTGTCTGAAGCTATAAATGCTATCTGTGCTTATATTGATAATAGAGAAATTACGATCGATGAGCTGATGCAGCATATTATTGCTCCGGATTTCCCTACAGGAGGTATTATTTATGGATACGACGGAGTAAGAGATGCATTCCATACCGGAAGAGGTAGAGTAGTTCTTAGAGCGAAAGTTAATTTCGAAGAAATCGGAAACAGAAATGCGATTATCGTAACAGAAGTTCCTTATCAGGTAAACAAGGCGGAAATGATCGCCAGAACTGCGGAACTTGTTAAGGATGAGAAAATTCCTGGGATCCACGAGATCAGAGATGAATCAGACAGAAACGGACTTCGTGTTGTTTATGAATTGAAAAACGATGCGATTCCAAATGTAGTTCTGAATCTTTTATATAAATATACAGCCCTTCAGACTTCTTTCAGCGTTAATAATATTGCGTTGGTACACGGAAGACCGGAACAGTTGAACCTTAAGGATATCATCCATCATTTTGTAGAGCACAGACATGAAGTGATCGTAAGAAGAACTCAGTTTGAGCTTAAAAAAGCAAAAGAAAGAGCACACATCCTTGAAGGTTTCATGAAGGTAATTGGAACTCAAGATTCTTTAGATAAAGCAATTTCAATTATTCGTCATAGTGCTAACCCTCAGGCAGCTAAAGAAGGCTTGATCGAAGCATTCGAACTTTCAGAAATTCAGGCTCAGGCAATTCTGGATCTTAGATTAGCTCGTTTAACAGGAATGGAGCTGGATAAGATCCGTGATGAGTACGACACTATTATGAAAGAGATCGCTAATTTAGAAGATATCTTAGCCAATGAGCCGAGAAGATTCCAGATTATTAAAGACGAATTGATCGAAATCAAAGAAAAATATGGTGATGAAAGAAGAACTGAAATTGATTACTCGGGAGGAGAAATGTCTATTGAAGATATCATCCCTAACGAATCTGTAGTTCTTACTATTTCTCACGCAGGATATGTGAAGAGAACTTCGCTTTCTGAATACAAAATTCAAAGTAGAGGTGGTGTAGGAAATAAAGCAGCTACAACAAGGGATTCGGACTTCCTTGAATATATTGTATCGGCAACCAACCACCAATACATGTTGTTCTTTACAGAAAAAGGTAGATGTTACTGGTTAAGAGTATTTGAAATTCCTGAAGGCTCGAAAACAGCAAAAGGAAGAGCAGTACAAAACCTTATCAACATTGAACCGGATGATAAGATCAAAGCATATATCAGAACTAACAACCTAAAAGACTCTGAGTATGTAAACCAAATGAGTGTAGTGATGGTAACTAAAAACGGTACGATCAAGAAAACATCATTGGAGGCTTATTCAAGACCAAGAGTAAATGGGGTAAATGCTATTGAAATTAGAGATAATGACCAATTATTAGGCGCTTACCTTACTAATGGTACTTCTCAGATCATGATTGCTACCAAAAATGGTAAATGTATCCGTTTCCCTGAAGAAAAAGTAAGAGAAGTAGGTAGAGGTTCTATTGGAGTTCGTGGTATTGCCATGGAAGACAATGATGAAGCTATTGGTATGATTGTTGTGAATGATGTGGAGAACGAAACAGTTCTTGTAGTATCTGAAAAAGGATATGGTAAGAGAACTGCAGTAGAAGACTACAGAATTACGAACAGAGGAGGAAAAGGAGTTATCACCCTAAACATTACCGAAAAAACAGGAAATCTGATTGCTATTCAAAACGTAACAGACGAAGATGGATTGATGATTATCAATAAATCCGGTGTTGCCATCAGAATGGGAATGGATGAAATGAGAGTGATGGGTAGAAATACACAAGGGGTAAAGCTAATCAACCTTAAGAAGAATGACGAAATTGCAGCTATTGCAAAAGTAGAAATGGATAAAGATGTAGAAGAAGACTCTGAAGAGATTGATGGAATTGAAGGAGAAGAATTAGCTGAAGGAGAAGTTCAGGAAGGAATGGAGTCTTTATTTGATAACCTTGAAAATGATAATGCAACACCTCAGGGTGAGGAAAATGAGAATTCTGATTCTGAAGAATAAATGTACAATTAATATAAAATAGTTATTATGAAGAAACTAATTTTAGGTATGGCTATCGTAGCGTCTGCTTTTGCATTTGGACAGAAAGGAGATGTAAATGCTCAGCTTCAGACTGCCAACAAAGCAGCTATGGATGCATATAACGCAAAAAATTATGCAGTTGCAGCGCCTAAGTTTGTAGAAATTTACGACTTATTGAAAGCCAATGGCCAGGACAACAAGATATATATGTATTATGCAGGACTTAGTCATGCATTAGCCAACAACAGCGATCCGGCTATTAAAATATATACAGACCTTGTGAATTCTGGATTTACAGGAGTAGAAACTACTTATACTGCTAAAGAAAAGAAGAGCGGGCAGGTAGTAAATTTAGATAAAGCTACCTGGGAGCTGATGAAAAAGAATTCTGAGTATTCAGATTTCAAAACAGAACAGTCTGCAGGAGTAGAAGTAGATTTATACGAAACTTTATCTTTATTGCTTCTGAATGCTAAAAAAGCAAATGAGGCTCTTGTAATCATCGAAAAAGGGTTAGCTAAATATCCAAACAATGCTAAGTTGAAAGAAAGCCAGACTACGGCTTATCTTCAGTCTGGAAATATGGATAAATTTGTTACCAATTTGAAAGATCAGTTAGCGAAGAATCCTAATGATGCAACCAACTGGTACAACCTTGGGGTAATGCAGGCAAAAACACCGGCTACGGTTAATGACGCTTTAGAATCATTCAAAAAAGCAGTTGAACTTAAGCCTGATTTTGCAAACGCGTATCAGAATCTTGTATACACTACCATTGGAGATGACTCTAAAATTGTAGCTGATATCAATGCATTGAGAAAAGACAAACCGGATGAGGCTTCTAAATTAATTGATGCAAGAAGAGAAAGATTTGCAAAAGCTTTACCATTTGCAGAAAGCTGGTATAAAGTAGATCCTAAAAATATTGATGCAGTAAGCACTTTGAAAGAGATTTACATTGTAACTAAAAATCTGGATAAAGTGAAAGAAATGAAAGCTAAACAAGTTGAGCTAGGCGCCGCCGCTGCACCAGCAAAATAATCATTTTATAACTTAATAATAAAAAGAGGCTGTCTCAAAAGACAGTCTCTTTTTTATTGCAATTTTTTGTGAGGGACTTAGTTTTGTATTTTAATTATTTAGGATTTAGTTTTTTGATGAGTTGTGGATGTATTTTTTTTAAAAAAGAGCAGATTTTACCCTGCAAGCGCTAATTTTCTTAGATTGTGAGCAATAGCAACCAGGCCGATTTCTATTTCGACTTTATTTTGTCCTCTAAGCATAAATCTTTTAAATCCTTTGTTATGTTTGATCTGAGCAAAAACAGGTTCTACATCGTGGCATCTTTGTTTTCTAAGCTTTACTCCACGTTTGGTATTAAGAAGCTTATGAGCCTTATGCCGGAGCTTTGAAAGTTTTGGATTAGAAGGTGAAGAAGTTATGGTTTTAGTTTTCTGGTCTTTATCAAAGTAATTATACTTGATATAGGCTTTGACTTTTCTCTTTTGAAGAAAAATATAATTCTCTTCTGATCCATATCCTGCATCAGTCACTATCTCCTTGGGAGTTTTACGATAAAGATGTTCAAAATTATCAATATGAGGGAGCAGTGTTTTAGTGTCCCCAGGATTAGGATGCAGCGTATAGTTAAGGATAAACTGATTCTCGGTACTGAGCTGAAGATTGTAAGCGGCTTTAAGCTGTCCGTTACCCATATGATCCTCTTTCATACGCATGAAAGAAGCATCAGAATCTGTTTTTGAATAGCTGTTCCTGCCCCGGAGAATTTCCTGCTGTTTCTCATATTTTTCAAGGTTATCCGGCCAGTTTTTTTTTGCATAATTAATCTTCTGACGGACTTTAGGACAGATTTTCTTCTTTCTCAAAGTAGAGTCTATCGTTTCTATAGCAGATTTTATTTTTTCTTTATCCATAGACTTAAAGGTTACCTCAGAAGTATCTTTCATTTCTTCCCCAGCTATTTCCTGAGTGTAATTCCACAAATCTTCAAGCTGGGACTCTATACGTTCTTTATTCTTTTTGATCGCCTTTCCCCATACAAATGTATAACGATTGGCATTGGCTTCTATTTTGGTACCATCGGTAAAAATAGTCTGAAGGCTTACCAGCCCTTCTTTCTCTAAATACACTACAATTTGTGCGAAGATCTCTTTGAGTTCTCCTTTTAATCTTTCACTTCTAAAACGGTTCAAAGTATTATGATCAGGACGATTCATGGCACTGAGCCACATAAAATGAACATTTTCTTTGAGAGCCTGTTCCAGCTTTCTGCTAGAATAAATATTACACAAATAGCCATACACCAATACTTTCAAAAGCATTTTCGGGTGATACACCGATGTGCCCCCTGGTTTATAATTACGGATTAAATTACTGATATCCAGACCGTCTATAACTTCTGAAACAATTCGTACAGGATGATTAGCTTCTATTAACTCCGATAAATTCGGAGGAAATAGAAAATTTTGCTTGGGATTGTAATCTTTAAAGACTACCTTTGAATTACTTAACACACAGCAAATTAATCAATTTGCAAATATTAGGAAAGCAAAAGCTTTCCTTTTTTTATGCTTGCAAAAAAAGACTGCCTCACTTTTGAGACAGCCTCTTTTGTTTTTTTTTGTAAAATATCATTTATTATGTATTATCCATTGCTCATTATTTATCATTTACTGTCTAAATTTCATCCCTAGAAATTCTCTGTAATTCCGTATCTTTGAGAAAAATTTTACCAAAATGATCGAGTGGAAAACCGCTAAGGAATACGAAGATATTACCTATAAAAAATGCAATGGTGTAGCAAGAATCGCTTTCAACAGACCAGAAGTGCGTAATGCTTTCAGACCAAAGACAACTTCAGAATTATACGATGCTTTTTATGATGCCTCTGAAGACCCTTCAATAGGCGTTGTTTTACTTTCAGGAGAAGGACCAAGCCCTAAAGACGGAGGCTGGGCTTTTTGCAGTGGTGGAGACCAAAAAGCAAGAGGTCATCAGGGATATGTAGGAGAAGATGGAAGACACCGTTTAAACATTCTTGAAGTTCAGCGTTTGATCCGTTTCATGCCGAAGGTAGTTATTGCTGTGGTTCCGGGATGGGCTGTAGGTGGCGGACACTCACTTCATGTGGTTTGTGATCTTACTTTAGCAAGTGAAGAACACGCCATTTTTAAGCAAACCGATGCGGATGTAACAAGTTTTGACGGTGGTTACGGATCTGCTTACCTGGCAAAAATGGTAGGACAGAAAAAAGCCCGCGAAATTTTCTTTTTAGGAAGAAACTATTCCGCTCAGGAAGCTTTTGAAATGGGAATGGTAAACAAAGTTGTTCCGCATGCGGAATTAGAAGATACAGCCTATGAGTGGGCTCAGGAAATCTTAGGAAAATCTCCAATGTCTATCAGAATGCTGAAGTTTGCGATGAACCTTACAGACGACGGAATGGTGGGCCAACAAGTATTTGCAGGGGAAGCAACCCGTTTAGCTTATATGACGGAAGAAGCTCAGGAAGGTAGAAATGCATTCTTAGAAAAAAGAAAACCGAATTTCGGTGACGATAAGTGGATATCTTAAAAATATAATTGATAATTGATAGGTGATAATTGATGTTATCATTTATCAATTATCGTTTATCAATTATACATTATGACTGATTGGATAAAAGCCGCAAGGCTCAGAACTTTACCGCTGTCATTAAGCGGAATTATTATGGGAGCTTTCATTGCAAAATGGAGACTTTACAGAGAAGGAGGAATTTGGGATTGGAAGATTTTTGCACTGGCACTTTTAGTAACCCTTTTGTATCAGATTTTATCAAACTATGCTAATGATTATGGCGACGGAGTAAAAGGAACGGATGCAAAAAGAATTAATGAAGCAGAAGCAAGAGCAGTAGCCTCAGGAAAAATTACAGCTAAACAGATGAAAAATGCTGTGATTCTTTTTTCAGCATTATCTTTCATTGCCACCATTGCTTTGTTATATATAGCTTTCATTCCAAATTATATGAATGAATTCTACATTTTCATAGGTTTGGGACTAGCAAGTATTTTGGCTGCAATTGGATATACAGTAGGGAAGAAGCCTTACGGGTATATGGGATTGGGAGATATCTTTGTGTTTATTTTCTTCGGATTGGTTTCCGTATGCGGAAGTTATTTTCTGTTTACAAAAACATTCAGCTGGGATATGCTGTTGCCGGGAACTGCAGTAGGAATGATGAGTATGGCTGTTTTGAACCTGAACAATATGAGGGATATTGAAAGTGATAAACTATCGGGAAAAAACAGTTTTGCATTAAGAATCGGATTCAAAAATGCAATGATCTATGAAATGGTCCTGTTGCAGCTTCCTTTGATATTGATCTTTGCTTTCCTGGGAATCAATGGATTTTTTCAGGAACAAAACTATTATGCTTTTATTGTAATGATTCTAATGTTTCCTTTGATGAAATTGAGAAGAAGTATCATGTCCGTAAAAGAACCGAAAGAATTAGACCAGTATTTAAAGCAGGTTGGAATTATGACATTTATAATGGCTATTCTTACAGCAGCCGGACTTAATTTGTTTAACTAAATCTAAAATAGTATATCATGAGTTCCGATGTCTATGTTGAAGCACAAATGCTTATCAGAAAACCGATTGAAGATGTTTTTGAAGCATTCATCAATCCTGAAGTAACCACTAATTTCTGGTTTACAAAATCTACCGGAAAATTAGAAGAAGGGAAAACAGTAACCTGGGAATGGGAAATGTATGGCGTGAAAAACGTTGTAAACGTTCATCGGATTATTCCCAATCAACTGATCAAAACAGAATGGCGAGTACCTTCACTCAACGTAGACTATGAGTTTAAAACTATGGAAAAAGGAACTCTTGTTGTCATTAAGAGCTATGGATTCAGCCAAACAGGTGAAGAACTCCTAAGACAAATTAATGACAATACAGGTGGTTTTACAACGGTTTTAGACGGTTGTAAGGCTTATTTGGAACATGGGATCAATCTGAGACTTATTGAAGATAAATTCCCGTCTAAATAATTAAAGTAAATAAACAACGCTTAGCGTTTAAAAAAAATACGGATGGCACAAATGCTTTCACTTATGTCACTACCTTTATTGTGTCGTTTTTGAAACTGTTTGAGTCATTTGTGTTTCATCATAATTGAAATTAAATTTACAATGAAAATACAATTCTTAGGGCAAAATTGTTTTCTGTTCACGTACAAGGACAAAACAATTTTAAGTGACCCTTTCTACAACTACAAAAAAGCGGAATCAGGTTTTGATATTACCGTTCAAAAAATCGATTACATTCTGTTGACCCATGCCCATGGAGATCACATTGCAGATGTAGCAGAAGTATTGCAGCATTATCCGGAGGCAACCGTGATTGGAGTACCGGAAGTATGCGGATACTTTACACAGGCTAAAAATAAAGATGATGTGAACTTAGGAGGGTCGGCAAAAATCGACGATCTTAAAATTTCCATGGTTCCGGCTCATCATACAAGTTCTTTTCCGGATGGAAGCTACGGAGGCGTTCCTGTAGGGTATATTTTCAGACTTCCTGAAGGTAAGAACATCTATTTGGCTGGAGATACAGGAGTAATGGCAGATATGGAGCTGTTCCCAAGATTATATGGGAATATTGATCTTTCTATCCTTCCCATCGGAAGCCACTACACCATGTGCCCAAGAAAAGCGTCTTTCGCTGCAGCAGAATTATTAAAAACTCCAAAAGTAATCGGATGTCACTTTGATACATTCCCTGCTATCGAGATCAATCATGAAAGTGCATTAAAGCATTTTGCAGATAAAAATGTAGAACTTGTTTTACCAAAATTGGGAGAGACGTTCGAATTTTAATCAATAACAAGAAAGAAGTAAACTGAAAATTAGAAAAAATGGAAATGATGCGTAAGGTATTAAAAACAAAAAAAGATAATTATCAAATTACCTCTCTTCTCACTTTAAACCAAAAAAAAATGGCAAGCTACCTAAATCACACCGCTACGACCAATTACCTTTGCTGCGTTCCCACCCTGGAGGATTCTCAGGAGCTGGTTGTTTAGGACTTGCCGTTGCAAAGGTAGGAAATATTTGTAAACTTCAAAACTTTATCAAAGAAAATTTGTTGAAAAAATGCAGTATTAAAGCTAAACGGCTGACATTTAAGGGAATAATTTTTCAACTTTTTTCTAAAAAATTTAACATGACGAAAAGTCCATCAACACTAGGAATTATACTTTTTATTGCTACAATGATCGTTTTCTTTGTAGTATACACTTTTTTTTCAGGAATCAATTATTTTGATATTTCACTGAAAACCAATGCTTTCGTGTTGCCAATTCTTTATGCCGGAGCAGCATTCTGGTCTGTAAAAACCTATTGGAACAACCATAGAGTGGTAACTTTTAAAGAAGCTTTCAAAAGAGCATTCATTCCGATGTTCATCGGAGGGATTCTTTCGATATTCAGTATTTACGCTTTTTTAAACTTTGCAGATACCGATGCAAAAAAGCTTTTGAACTACCAATATGTTCAAAGACAGAAGTCGGAATTGGATACGGAATATACTTCTGCAAGAAAAATTATGAAGCATCAGAAAGATATTGACGAGCTGGATCAGAAGTATAAAGAAAGGGTTCAAAGCTTTAACCCGGAGGCTGTAAAAGGAAAAGATATGCTTACTGCAAGTCATTTTTCAGGATATTTTGCAGCAATTCTTATATTTTACGTAGTTTTGTCGGTGTTTTTCGGAGCATTTTTCAGAACAAGAAGTGTCTATCAACCCGAAGAAACAAATCAAGACTAATTTTTATTAAAATTAAATGAACTTATCTATAGTTATTCCGTTACTGAACGAAGAAGACTCTCTGGAAGAGCTTTTTTCAAGAATTGATAAAGTCTGCCAAACCAGTAATTTATCTTACGAAATCTGGTTTGTAGATGATGGAAGTACGGATTTGTCGTGGAGTATTATTGAGAACTTAAAAGTACAGTATCCTCAGATCCACGCTATTAAATTTTCCCGAAATTATGGGAAATCTCAGGCGCTTCATGCGGCTTTTGAAAGAACAAACGGAGATGTGGTGATTACCATGGATGCCGATTTACAGGATTTTCCGGAAGAAATCCCGGAACTGTACAATATGGTAATTCATGACAATTACGATATTGTTTCCGGTTGGAAGAAGAAGCGTTTTGATAATGTAATGACCAAAAATATTCCGTCAAAACTATTCAATGCAGCAGCTAGAAAGGTTTCAGGAGTTTATCTTCACGACTTCAATTGCGGCTTGAAAGCTTACAAGAGACAGGTTGTAAAATCTGTAGATGTATACGGAGATATGCACCGCTACATTCCGGTATTGGCTGCCAATGCAGGTTTCAGAAGAATTACAGAGAAAGAAGTACAGCACCAGGCAAGACCTTACGGAACTTCAAAATTCGGAACAGAAAGATTTGTAAGAGGATTTTTGGATCTGGTAACCCTTTGGTTTGTAAGTCGTTTTGGAGGAAGACCTATGCATTTCTTCGGAGCGGTAGGAACTTTAATGTTTATCTTCGGTTTCCTTTCAGCCCTTTGGCTGGGAATATCAAAACTGATTGATGTAGCCAGAGGAATTTATGGTCATTTAATCACCAATAATCCTTGGTTCTATATTGCTTTAACGATGATGATTATGGGAACATTGCTGTTTGTAGCAGGATTCCTGGGAGAAATGATTATCAGAACCAATCGTGAACATAAGAACTATAATATCGATGAAGTGATATAATGGAAGAGAAATTACCCAAAATTTATTCTAAAAAGGCTATTTTAGGATTTTCTATTTTTCTGTCTACACTTTTCGGTGGCGTGCTTTTGTTTCAAAACCTGATAGATGTCAACAAGAAAAAAGAAGCCTATATGGTGTTGGGTGTTTCTATTGTAATAACAATACTTACAGCTATTATTGTTAATATTCCCGAAAAACCCATTAGTGCACTTGCTTATATTTGTGGGTTCGCAGGAGGAGCATTATTATCCAATTATTTTGTTCCAAAATATTTTCCTAATGAAGAACAATATCCAAAGAAAGCAATATGGAAACCTTTAATTATTGGAATTATTATTGTGGTTATTATTGTTGCATTAGCTATATATTCTGCTTCAATCGAAAATAATCAGGGTTACTGATTTTATTGATATATTATAGAATACCTCGGAAAGTGATAGGCTTTTCGAGGTATTTTTTTTGATTCCTTAATTTATTTTCCGATCTTAGTGTAAGATGAAAAAAAACATAAATGGAAAGTATTAGAATCGAAATCGAAAATCTGATGGATCTGGAAACCTTGTCTCAGGAATTTGATATTCCAAAACAAGAACTGATCGCCTTTCATAACCAACATTGTGCCCTGCATGAAACACTTCCGGACCAGCTTCCAAAATATATAAAGTACCTGTATATCCCTGCAGATAAGAAAAGTTTGTGGAAAGACAACCATCTGCTTCATTCCAGAATTGATCTTCCCGATACTCCTGCCGATCTTACCTATGGTATATTGATAAAAGAATCATTATCACAAATTCAAATGCATTATCTGATCGATATCCGGAAGGGAATTGAAAACAGAATCTCCATTACAAAAAGAAAAATGTATGTAAATGACCAGGAGTTGGAAAAGATGATGGAAAAACTGGCAGAAACGGCATCGGAAGCCCTTTATCCATTAGACTTTTCGTTGAAAAAAAACGGAAGCCCTGATAAAATTTTAAATGGAAAAGATATTCAGGAGCGCTGGAAGAAGGAATGTTTACCCAGAATAAAACAATACTATGTTGGAATCATAGCAGATGAATTTATAGGAAAGCTAGACCGTTTTTATGAAACCGTGGACGATGATCCTGCTGAACTTTATGGCAATATTTTTTATCCTGTTTTCTTTTTGCCATTATATACTTCGTATCCTGATTATCAGAAAACAGAGCCTTTAAGCTTTTATTTATCATCAATTGATGAATCTGTTTCTTATGATGCCCAATTTTTACTGCATGATACCTTTACAGAACATGATAAAATTTTAATTCATATAAAAGGAGAAGAAAAAAACGACGGAGAAGTAGGAAGGAAACAGGGATACCTGAATTTAGAATACAGACTGGATAGGAATACAAAATATATTTCTTCTGTAGAAGGAGAATTATCAACTTTCTATCAGAATGAAGAAATCAGGATTTATATTGAAATTTATCAGCAGAAATCCTATATTTGATTTACCAAATCATTAAAAATAGTTATCATGAAAACATTTTCTCTCTTCAAAAAAGAAAAACATACCTGAACCTTATTGTTATTTTCTGTGGTTTAGAATTACAATTCTATTGGATTGAAAAATTCAGCTGCAGTGTTTATTTACATTCCTGATGTTTGATGTCAGGATGAATTCGGTCTTTTACACTGAATAATAGTGGTTTGTAATACCTTGATTAATAAATATATTCAAGGATAAATTGATTATATGCACTAAAAAAAACACAATAATACAATGAGCGAAAAACATCTGGTATGCCAGGGGGCTGTCTGCCGTTGCGATTTCGGAACAACTACAGATAAGCTTATGGTGAAAACCCAAAGTAAACGATACATCAACGATAAAGACGGTAAGAAAAAGCTAATGGCCACCCATGTTGACATTGGTGCCACCTTCGAAAACAATTCCTTCGGAAGCTGTAAAAAGCTGAACAATGGACCTTGCGCTCCTGTTGTAACGAAATGGGAGGGATTCTACGATCAGATTATCGTACAGGATAATAATGGGAAAGCTCTTCTTGAAGATTCTAAAGCGACCTGCGCGGTAAGCAATGCTTCCAGTATAAAAATTATATTTCACGGACAAACTGCTGAACCTACCCAGCAGAATGTAAATAATGCAAGGCCTGAGGTGTTGGCACAGCTGGTACCTTTGAAAGAGGATAATAAGGAATATGTTTATTATACAAAGGATGGAACTTATTTGGGTGGTTTAGAGAATAGTACAAAGGTATACCTGTCTTCTCAGGAGGATTATGATAAAGCTAAGAATCAACAAAAATGGGGTTTATTAAACCAGGACAACCTTTTATTAAAGGAAAATGGTAAAGAAATTTCAAATAATGAATTTAGTAATAATGCTTATTTAGTCTGGCATGAAGCTTCTTTAACAGGCAACAAGACAACAGCTTTTTGGATCGCTCATACCGTAAATAATGCTTTGAGTTCAAAATATAAACGAGGAAAAAAGAATTTTAATGAATTATTCAAAACTGGATATTCCTCTGTGGCTGCTGCTGATAAACTTAAAGTAATAGGTATTAAAGCAAAATCAGATAATGAGATTTATGCAAGGGCTGCTGTGATTGATGTTCTCCAAAAAAGTCCTGACCCAACCGGATCTGCTTATTTTTGGGATGGATTAGACTTATTTACAAAAAAAAGTGAATTGGCTCATCCCAAATTCAAGCAATATAAATCTGTCTCCATAAAGAATGCTGATTTAAAAACAGCTCTGACATTTTGGGGAGATAAAGAGAACAAGAGAAAAGTAAATGCCGGAGCCACCATAAATGTGGTTTTCGAAACGGCTACACCTTTAAAAAAAGTCACGGATGGTACGGTACAGAACGACAGTACAGGTTTTGTAGGAGCCAGAACAGATTCTCAGAACAATTCAAAAGTATCTGAACATTTAAGTTCAACAGGGTTTCATGGTGGAACTATGTTTTGGACAACCAGTAAATAAAAATTATGAAGAATTTATCTTTTTATCTGATAATATGTACCTTATTTTATTATTGCAAAAAAAATAATAAGTCTGAAACATTTCAAACCTCAATAAAGGAAGATACTATTTCTGCGCCGGCAGGATATCATCCAAAAGAGGAAAGTTGTAAGAAAGCGATGAAGGGATTTACCAGAAGATATTCCGTATTGCTCTCTGATTTTTATTCTCCGGAAAAAAGTTTGGTCTTCAATACCAAAGACAGTGTGATGATAGCCAAACCTTTTTATACTCAGGTTGATGCTTATGGGGACTGTTTTCCTGAAGAAGCTTATGGAAGTTTACTTTTAGTATATAATCATTCTTCACACAAAACAAATGGGTATAAAAATGCATTGTATGATGATGAACCCAATACGTTTCAGGAAATATTACTGGAATCAAAAGGTTTTGTAATTTCTGCAGAAAGAGGAAACTCATCAAAAATATATGCAAAAGTTAAAGTTGTTTATAAAGGCAGTGATTTATATGTGGATAATATTCAACTGGAATCCTGGGGGATGAAGCAGTATAAAAAGAAGTATGCATTTAAAAATTTGAAACTGAAAAATTATTCTGTAAAGATGATAGATTCTTTACAGGTTGTTAATGATAAATAGGATACACCTGGGGCTGGTAATAAACATCAGAAGAGTGATAATGTAACTGGGAATAATATACTTTTAGAACCAAAAGGTATTAATGATAAATAAGATATATGGACAAGTACATCAGGTATATTTTTATATTGGTTTTACAGCCATTCCTGTTGGGGCAGTCTTATCATCAAGTGGGAATTTCGGAAAAGTATCAGGTAAAAGAAGTTCGGGATGCTGATGAAGTTACTGATGAGAAATATGAAAATACCTCATACTTTGTATACTCTTATCATGATCAGATGGATAAAGTTCTGGTTTATTTTAAAAGTACACCGGACCAGGAGTCGGATTTTGAATGTACAACGTATAGTCTGCATTATAAATCAGCCAATGAGCTGCTATTGGCTATTAAAAAAGGAACAGAAGTAGAGCATTTGAAAATTAGTTTTTTTGATGAAAATTTTTCTATTCGTATAGAAGATTTACATTTTTTTCTCAATAAAGCTTACTATTCATATGAAAAAGAAAAACTGCTCAAAGCAAGAAATATAGGATCACTGATTGATCTTATGGATGATTTTTTACAGGAATACAGTTTTAATTTAGATCACCTCAGATATCTGAATCCCAGGGTGAAATATAAAAACAGAAATTTTAAAATTTTAAAAGCAGAAATGACTACAGTTAATGGACAAAATGAAAGCATTATAACCAATTGGAAGATTTATTATTCCTATAAAAACGGAATTCTATTTTCTGTAGAACAAAAAACAAAAGATGAGACAAGGTTTAAAAAAGAACTGATAAGAAAGAATGGTTCTATTTTCTCTTATAAAGTGTATTGGCAGGTAGATGAAAGGTTTTCTGATGATAAAACAGTCATTTTTGATACGGCAAAAGATCAACACTCAGAGAAAGGGACGTATTTTCAGGTGGGACGAAATAGGGAAAGTGATTATGAAACAGGTATAGGGAAAAATATACGCTTGTCATCATCTCAATTCGAATTGGATAACCGTGAACTCAACCGGATTTTTCAGGAATTGCATGTCCAACAAATGAAAAGAACGGCAAAAGATGAAAATTAATTTAAAAACACACATGTATTATGGTCATTATAGGAGATACACGTCCGCTTGCCAGTAAGAACTATACGTATACAATAAGCGGAGCTACAGGAAAGCCAAAGGTAAAACAATGGAAGGTAGAGTATGCAGGTAAAGTACTTGCGACCAACACCAACGGCGTTTTTAATTTTACCCCTTCTATGGCTGGGAAAACAGTGAAACTGACTGTGGTGGTAGATATGCATGGTAAAGACATGGATTATTTCATCAACCTGCAGATTCTCGCAGCAATGCCGGTTATAGAAGAACTGTATTGGCTGGATATCAATAATGAAAGAATCGGAAAACGTATTGTAGGCTATCTGGATACCGTAAAACTGGTTATCAAAACGAAAAATATCCCTGTCAATGATAAAATAAAAGTAACCATTTATGAGGATGAATACGTTGACGGACATGATGAAGATTCCTCAAGAAACATGGGAACCTATGAACCTTATGTAGATAAGAAAGGGTATGCTTATTTAACTTTTAATAATATAAAAGTCTATCAGAAAAAACTGAACAGCATGGATTATGTGGACGAAAGCGTTCACGAATTTTATGCTAAAGTGGTCTACAGTAATAAGATCAATCAAATAAAAGATACCATACAGCTTCAGGTAAAAAATGAACTCCGTAAACTGGTACCACCTAAGGTAGGGAGTAATCCTGTTGTAGTGGGGAAAACGGATTCTGTAGCTAAGACTAAAAAAGCTGCTGTTAGTTTTACGTTTGGAGTTTTTCTGGATGGTACTCTGAATAATATGTATAATACAGAGATCAGACAAAAAGTAACCGGTAGAGAAGTAATAAAAGCTGAAGTATCTGGAATAACAGATACTGAAGCACAGAAAATTTATAAGAAAAAAGGTGGAGCTGTAGATGGAGATCCTTCTAAAGGAGAAACAAGTTTTGAAAATGACCTTTCTAATCCGGCTATTCTATTTAAGAATTATAATAAAAATAAAAAAATAAAATATTTAGGATTTATACAGAAGGAATAGGAACAAATAGTAGCCCTGAAAGTTATGGAGATAAATTGGACTCGAGTAGTTATAAAAAAGATGATATGATGATGGGGCCGGCCTTTGGAATGGGTGCTGCTGGAATTATGGATAGAGTAAGGAAATCTATAAATGATATTAAAGCAGAGATATCTAATAACATAGTTAAAGGGAAAGAAGTTGTAGGGACTTTAACATTTGACGTATTTGGATTTAGTCGAGGGGCTGCGGCGGCAAGACACTTTGTACATGTTGTGACTCAGGGAAGTTATAACGCACGTACAACAGCGTATAAGGAAGGTTTTATTGTTAAAGATATGTTTGGATATAATATATCACAGTCTTATGCTAATGGAGTAATGCCTGCCTTTGGATTTCTGGGGCAGCTGCTTGCTGAATCAGAACTAATGGATGAGCAGACAAAAATTAAGATTAGGTTTGTAGGGATTTATGATACGGTACCCCATCATGGATTATTTCAATCGAATGACTCCAAAGATCTAGGTTTAAATAATGTAAACAGAGCAGATTATGTAGTTCATATGGTGGCAGCAGATGAACATCGTGCGAACTTCAGTTTAGTGGATATTTCTTCTGTTGCTAAAGTTTCTCCCGACAGTGGTAAAAAAGGCGGCATTGAGCTACATTATCCAGGAGTACATTGTGATGTTGGAGGTTCTTATGTAGAAGGATGGAAGGATAATCCGAAAAGAATAGATGCAACTATTCTCAAAGATTCCTTATATCCATTGTCTCAGGAACTTATTAAACAAGGGTGGTTTCTTCCTGATGAGCTTACCATCAAAACAGATCCTTTCTATAGGTTAACTGTTAATAATTACAGACTTGAAGGTGAGCGAAAGCTTAGTAACCAATACAGCTTTATTCCATTACATTTAATGGTTGAATTTTGCATTAAAAAATGTATACCTGTTAATGATGGAGGTGTACTTGATGATTATAAGTTTCAGACTAACTGGATTTCTGGGAATGTTAGGTTCTTGGAAGGTATTAAAGAGAAATTAAAGAAGTATACCTTTGAAGGAGGATCGCCTTTGGTATTTATGGAGCCTGAAGTATATAAGGAACCTGCTATTGTACATGCTACGGGTGACCGAAAAGCTGTTGCAGAATGGGAACAACGACAGTTAGAGGGACAGAGACGTAATGATGCAGAAGCAGAGAAAAAGAACAAAGACATTAAATTTTTGAGAAATCATTACCTGCATTGGAATGCTACCTACGGACAATCAGGGTCTGATCTTATTACCCAGAAAAATTATCCTAATATTGTGGATGGAAAAAGAAAACGGACAGTGTATTAATATATTTACATGTCGTAACAACTAGACGAGGATGGACGTTAAGAAAAATAAATAAATGAAAATATATATTCTCAGTATGATGTGCAGTATATTTCTACTGCTGGCATGCAATAAAAATGATAAGCCGAAGATGAAAAACAATCAACAAGATGAATTTTCTTATATGGTCACAATGACTGCACCAGAAGAATATCCCGTAGAAGTACATATCGGAGTATTAACAGATGCTAAAAAAGAATTGATCTGTGGAGTACCCAAAACTGGTGTTGAAGACGGTGGTTGGCAATATGATGGAGATGCTGGTGGTCAGGGAGGGAATAAAATCCCGTCTCATCTGGACCTTACTTATATCAGCTATGCGGAGAAAAAATTTTGGCAGGTAAATGCCGATTTACCAGGAGAGAAAATACTTCAATTATTTCAAGAGGGATTTATGATCCAGGGAAATCCTGATGGCAATGGCAATTTTCTATGGGAAAAAAGTACCTATGACAGAATTACTATAGGAGCAGCTCCAGGGGGAGTGGTTATTGTATGGTTATCAGGGAATCACCACCGTAGAGAAGTTTGCCGTTT
Organism: Chryseobacterium sp. StRB126; assembly: GCF_000829375.1. NCBI lineage: Bacteria > Pseudomonadati > Bacteroidota > Flavobacteriia > Flavobacteriales > Weeksellaceae > Chryseobacterium > Chryseobacterium sp. StRB126. Next base: position 3,135,855 of record NZ_AP014624.1, on the reverse strand, counting down.
ACAGGCTAAGGAAATATTTGTAGATAAAAATAAATTTAGACCCCATCCACAATATGATGAAACTCAAGAGCAGTTTTTTGATAAAAAATATTCAATAAATGTTTCTGATAGTGCAAAAATAGGAATTACAAAAAACGGGATTCCATTTGGGTTATGGGATAAATATAGAGAAAAATATAGTTACCGTTTTGTGTTAGTACCTTACGATGATAAAGACAAAATTACAGGATTATATCGCATAAATTATAATGGTGAATCTGAATTTTTAATGAATGCTAAGTCTGTTGAGGCTTACAAATCAGATGGTATTCCTTACGATGTTAATTTTTATTTTGCTAAATACAACGCAGAAATTTTTTTTAATGATGAAGAAATGCTACAGGTTTTTGACACATTGAGAAAATCATTCCCTGAGCAGCCTATAGATATTGTATTGGTTCCCGGTTTTATGTATAATGATTTTAAAGTAGTGGTACAGTGCAAAGATAAAAAGATAGCTTTAGAGAAATTTAAAGTGAAAAGAGTCTGGGGTGGTTAGAATTAATACCATAAAGTTGATTATCAGTATGGTAATCTTATTATCTTTATTACAGAATTGTAGTAAAGAAAATAAGACTGTACAAGAAGAGTTTTCTTATATGGCAACAATGTCAGCTCCTAAGGAATACCCTGTAGAAGTTCATATCGGAGTATTAACGGATGATAAAAAAGAGTTAATATGTGGAGTTCCTAAAGCAGGAGTTACCACAGGAAGCTGGCAATATGATGGAGTTGAAGCGGGTCAGGGTGGTAATAAAATTCCATCTCATTTAGATCTAACTTATGTAAGCTATGCAGAGAAAAAATTCTGGCGTGTGAATGCTGATGTACCTAAAGAAAAAATACTTCAATTGTTTAGAGAAGGTTTTATGGTGGAAGGAAATCCGGATAGTAATGGTGAAATCCCTTGGGAAGAGGGTACATACGATGAGATTACTATAGGAGCTGCTCCTGGTGGAGTTATAGTCATTTGGTTGTCAGGAAACCATCACCGCAGAGAGGTTTGCCGTTTACAGGCTAAGGAAATTTCAGTCAATAAAGATGAATTTATGAGAAGAGTTGATCCTAAAGAGACTCAGGAGCAATTCTATGAATTATCATATAAAATATTAGTTCCTGATAGTATAAAAACTGCGATTGCTCAAAATGGTATTCCTTTTGGGCTGTGGGACAAATACAGAGAAAAATATAGCTATCGTTTTGTATTGGCTCCTTATGATAATAAAGATAAAATTACAGGGCTGTATCGTATTAATTATAATGGGGAATCTGAGATTTTAATGGATGCTAAATCTGTTGCAACTTATAAACCGGACAGTATTCCTTATGATATTAATTTTGATTTTACAAAATACAATGCAGAGATTATTTTTAATGACGAAGAAATGCTGAGGGTTTTTGGAGAACTGAAAAAATCATATCCAGATCAGCCAATAGATATTGTATTGGTTCCCGGTTTTATGTATAATGATTTTAAAGTAGTGGTGCAGTGTAAAGATAAAAAGATCGCTTTAGAAAAATTTAAAGTGAAAAGAGTCTGGGGTGGTTAGACTAAATATAAAAATGAAAGGAAAGGTATATTGTCGATGAGGTTTATATGAGAATTGCTTAGTAAAGTCTAGTAGATCGAATCCATTTTTCAATTAAACTTAAAAAATAAGTGAAATCATCACTATAAAATAAAAACATCCATTCATTGGATGTTTTTTTATTAATATTTACATAAAATAGAAACAGGATAAAAGAATAAAAAGCAAAATACAACTTCTTGGTAAAAAGCAAAAAATTGAAAATTATCAGGTATTTTATTGCCAAAAGACAAAGATTTTTAGAAATTTTAATCCTATTTTTGTTAAAAGATATTCTTGAAAGCCCGGAAAACTTTCAGGAAAGCAGATCATAATGATCGTTAGTAGAATATTTAAAATTAAATATGAGAAAAGTACTTTACACATTAATGTTGGTTGCAGTAGTTTCCTGTGGAAAAGTTTCCCCAAAAGGAAATATTGAAAAGAAAGATGTGGACGTTCCGGAATTCGTTAATCTGGATCTTAACGGAAAATTCCGTGTATTTTACGCCAGAGGAGAAAAGAACTTTGTGGAGATAGAAACCTATCCTAATGTTGCCAGTAATTTGGACGTAGATGTAAAAGATAAAACCCTGTTCATCAAAGAAAAAAGAGGAACAAAAGGGGTAGATTTTTACAATGTAACCATCTACTCAAAATATAATCTTGAAAAAGTAGCCGTTTCAGACTCGGTAGAAGTAAATATTTCAAGCGAAATTAAAACCGATAATTTCAGACTGAATATGAAGAACAATGCAAGCTTCATGGGATCTGTCAACACAAGAAGGGCAGAGGTGGAAATGCATAACAGAAGCCGTGCTAACTTTTTAGGGTTATCAAAAGATGCAGTGATAAAAATTTCTGATACGGCAAGTCTTATTGCACCTTACTGGAAAATTACCAACCTGAATATCGATTCCAAAAACGGAAACTATGCTGAGGTAAACGTAAAAGATTCTCTGAAAGGGAATATTCAGAACACTGCAAAATTTATCTACTATAATGACCCGATCAGAGCATTTAAAGTAGATAAGACAACGAAAGTTGAGAATAAGAAATTAGATTAGAAGGTGGGAAGGTGGAAGCCGGAAGCTGGAGGCTATTTTAGTTGACCGAACGTCATTTTCACTTTTTAATTAAATAAAAATATAGAAAATAACCCGTTGTGCATTTTTAAAGAAAAATACTCTTCTAAAATATTTTTAATGAAAATCGCGTCATAAATGATTATGTAATATAGATTGTATTAATCAAATAATCGATATCAATTGATTATTGTAATTAAAGTTAATCATAAATGATGGTTTTTATACTAAAATTGCCAAAATGCACAACGGGTAGAAAATAATAAAAAGGCAGAAGTCTGAAATTGGGAATGTAATATCTTCCATCTCCCAGCTTCCTACTTCCAGCCTGATAAAATAAGACAAAATAATAAATCAAAAAGCTGAACGGCTAAACTGGGACAAAAACAACCCTCCCTCTTCCAACCTCCAGCTTCCAAACTAAACTAAATATGAACACATTAGAAAAAGCGAAACTTTGGTTAAGTGAGACTTTCGATGAAGAAACAAGAAAGGCAGTACAGGCATTAATCGACAGCAATTCCCCGGATCTGGAAGATTCTTTTTACAGAGAACTGGAATTTGGAACAGGAGGGATGCGTGGAATTATGGGAGTAGGAACCAACCGCTTAAATAAATATACATTAGGACAGGCAACTCAGGGACTGGCTAACTATATGCTAGAGCAGTTCAAAGGAGAGGAGATCAAAGTAGCTATTGCTTATGACGTTCGCCACAACTCAAAAGAATTCGGAAAACTGGTAGCAGATGTTTTAACAGCAAACGGAATTAAAGTTTTGCTTTTCAAAGATCACAGACCAACCCCAGAGCTTTCTTTCACTGTTCGTGATAAAAAATGTAACGGAGGAATCGTACTAACAGCTTCTCACAATCCACCTGAATATAACGGATACAAAGTATATTGGAATGACGGAGCTCAGATTGTTCCGCCAAATGATGAAGCCATCATCAAAGAAGTATATTCTGTAAAATTTGAAGAAATCAAATTCAACGGAAATGATGATCTGATCGAATGGGTAGGAGAAGAGCAGGATGATGTTTATATTGATGCATGTATTGAAAACTCCACTTACCAGAATGAAGGAAAAGGAAACTTAAATATTGTTTTCACTTCTATCCATGGAACCACTTATACTACCATTCCTAAAGCTTTAGCTAAAGCAGGTTTCAAAAAAGTGGACCTTGTCAAAGAACAGATGATTCCAAGTGGAAACTTCCCTACAGTAGAATCTCCAAACCCGGAAGAACCGGCAGCGTTGGAAATGGCCATGGATCTTGCAAAAATTACCAATGCAGACATCGTGATCGGAACAGACCCGGATGGTGACCGATTAGGAATTGCCGTAAGAAATCTTGATGGTGAAATGCAGTTGCTGAACGGTAACCAAACCAATACAATCCTTACGTATTATATCCTGAACGAATGGAGAAAGCAGGGAAGAATTACCGGAAAAGAATTCATTGGTTCTACCATCGTTACTTCCGATATTTTCTATGATATCGCACAGAAATTTGGGGTTGAATGTAAAGTAGGACTTACAGGATTCAAATGGATCGGAAAAATGATCCGTGAAGCAGAAGGAACTCAGAAATTCGTATGTGGTGGAGAAGAGAGTTTCGGTTTCATGACCGGAGATTTTGTTCGTGATAAAGATTCTTGTGGAAGTATCCTTGTAGCTTGCGAAATTGCTGCTTGGTGTAAAGCTAACGGCAAAACAATGTATCAGTACATGATCGAGATCTATGAAGACCTTGGAATGTATTATGAAGGATTAATTAATATCGTGAGAAAGGGAAGACAGGGGGCTGAGGAAATTCAGAATATGATGAAAGACTTCCGTGAAAACCCTCCAAAAGAATTGGCAGGTTCATTAGTGGAAGAAGTAAAAGACTTTAAAGAACAGACAATCCTTACCATTTCATCAGGGGAGAAAAAAGTAATGAACGAAATTCCACAGTCTAACGTATTAATTTACTATACGCAGGATGGAACTAAAGTTTGTGTAAGACCTTCAGGAACAGAACCAAAAATTAAATTCTATGTTTCAGTAAAAGATTCTATCTCTTCTGAAGCAGATTTTAAAGATAAACTAAAATCATTAGAAGCTAAAATTCAGGCCGTTAAAACAGACTTAAAACTGGATTAATCACCTGAAAAGCAAACCATGATAAAAAAAATTATAGCAGTTTGCATACTGTCTGTAGCTGTAGTTTCCTGTAAAAAGGAAACTGCGGTTTCTGATGTAAAGCCTGCAAACGACTCAATCGCTAAAAACGAAGCTAAAGAGGATCAGTACAAACCTATTGACACAGCATGTTCTTCAGATAATAAAACAGAAGATTATATTACAGCTTTGCAATGGTATCGTACTAAAATAGATAAAGAGATTGCAGAAAACAGTCCGGAGCAGAACAATAAAGTGTATGAAGATTATGTGAAAATCAGAGATAAATACACCGATTGTTTTAATGATTCTCAAACTGAGATACTCGACAAATATGTTGATTATCATACAGGACCGGATACCTATAATCTACCGGATAACATAAAGAAAATGGCGGCCGAACTGAATAAAGCAGGTCTTGAGTTCCGTGTGATGGGAGAAGGGCTTACGGAAATTCATTCATTGCCGGGCTATTATGAATCTATCTTCAAGAATAAGGTAACGCCTGATTATGCGGCTTATATCTCACAGATGGCAAAAGATAATAAGGAAAATTATGCCGTGAATGGTGGACTTTTGATTACCTGGGAAGAATTGGGAGACCGATTGATCGTCTGGGAGAATTTTATTAATAAGTATCCTAAAAGCTCATTGATAAACAAAGCAAAAGATAATTATCATAACTATCTGCTAGATTATCTTCTGGGAATGGATAGTGATAGGATCTATGATAGTGAAGAAGGGAAAATTTATGATGATAAAAGAGAAGCATACAATGCTCTTATCAAAAAATATCCAAACTCTGCTACCGCAAAAAAAACCAAAAAACTAATAGCCGCTTATGATGCCCACACACCCGTGGATCAAATAGAAAACAAAATTAATCTGAGAAGATAATATTAGTAAATTTTAAATAAGAATAAAGTGAAAGTTTCAAAATTAGCAGCGAACCTGATCGGTTCTGAAATTGTAAAAATTGGTAACGAAGTAAATGATCTAAAAGCAAAAGGTGCAGAAATTGCCAATCTTACTATTGGTGACCTGAATTCTAATATCTATCCTATCCCAGCATTGCTGAAGGAAGAAATTCAGAAAGCCTATCAGAATAACCTGACAAACTATCCACCTGCCAACGGACTTTTATCTTTAAGAAAAGAAGTTTCCAAAGACCTGAAAAACAGATGGAATCTGGATTATTCTCCAAACGATATTTTGATTACAGCAGGATCAAGACCATTAATCTATGCCGTATACAAAACCATCGTAGACGAAGGAGATAAAGTAGTATATCCAACACCATCATGGAATAACAACCACTATGCTTACCTTACTTCTGCCAATGCTGTAGAAGTTAAAACAAAACCTGAAACGAACTTCCTTCCAACTGCAGATGATTTAAGACCTCACTTGGATGGTGCGGTTTTATTAGCACTTTGTTCACCACTGAACCCAACAGGAACAATGTTCACAAGAGAACAGCTTTCAGAAATCTGTGAGTTGGTGATTGCTGAAAACAAAAAAAGAGGAGCAGATGAAAAACCGTTATATTTAATGTATGACCAAATCTATTCTAACCTTACCTTTGGAGCAGAACATGTAGATCCGGTTTCTCTTTTCCCTGAAATGAAGGACTATACAGTATATATTGATGGTATTTCAAAATGCTTGGCTGCAACAGGAGTACGGGTAGGATGGGGATTCGGGCCTGCTCATATCATTGATAAAATGAAGGCGCTTCTTACGCACGTAGGAGCTTGGGCACCAAAACCAGAGCAGGAAGCTACTGCTAAATTCTATGAAAACCCTGAAAATGTAAACGTATTCGTAGAAGATTTCAAAGGTAGATTAGAAGAAAGCTTAAAAGTTCTTCACGGTGGTATTCAGGAGCTGAAAGGAAAAGGTTTAGCGGTGGACAGTATTGAACCAATGGGCGCTCTTTACCTTACGATCAAATTAGATTATATCGGAAAAACAAAACCTGACGGAGCTGTTATCGAAAACTCTTCAGATCTTGTATTCTATTTAATCAATGAGGCAGGTGTTGCTTTAGTTCCATTCTCAGCATTCGGGGAAGACAAATCTGAACCTTGGTTTCGTGCTTCCGTTGGAGGATTAGCTGTTGATGAGATCAAAGTAATGCTTCCAAAACTGGAAAACGCTTTGAATAATCTGAAATAATTAAGCTTACTTAATTGATAAATGTACCAGTGTACCGGTTTACCAATTTTTATATTGGTGAATATTGTTACACTGGTACATTGTTATATTGATACATTATAACAATGTCACGCTGAGCGGAGTCGAAGCGTTTTTCAATACCTTATAAACCATGAAGCTCCCCAGAAAATATTTCCTTGAAACAAAATTATTGAGCTTTTCCACCTTGGCTATTATCATTTTAGTCATTGTAAGCGTTTGGTTTTCAGGAAAAGGCGCTCATCGGTCTTTATTTCAAAACTCAATTTTATCAACATCTATTTTAGCCGGAGCACTTTTTTTGTTTATCAGCTTAGGACTGTATTATGGATTGAAACTAAAAGATAACGTCGGAAACATTTTAAATAAAGAAAAATTTAAAAAATATACAGATAAAACACCAGCAATTGATGGTTTTGATTTTGATCCACCTGCTGTAGGAGATGGAATAGAAGGTGCTATCCTTTCTGTTATTGCATGGTTTATATTTTCTATTCTTCTGATATTTTTTTCTTACTTTTTTGGACTTTTTTTTTGGTCTGCCATATTATTTCTGGTTGCGATGTTATATTGGATTTTCTTCCGAGCATTGCGTCATGTCTTTAAAAACTCTGGGAAATGTAAAGGAGATATAGTAAAAAGCTTTGGATTAGGCTTTCTATACTCATTTCTCTATATTTTCTGGATCTATGGAATTATTTTTTTAATCAATTATATAAACTGAGACAGGTCACTCATTTTATAAAAAAATTAAATAAAAATTAAAAATTAAATAAACATTTTGTAGAACAGTCAACAAGGAATTATCTTTGGGACTTTTATAAGCTAAGAATAAACAGGGTTGAAAACAACAACGATGAAAAAATTGAGATTTTTGCTATTGCCAATGTCTATATTGGTATGTTCGCAGGAGGTAGATACATTGCAGGTAAAAGAATTATCACCTATAGCACCGGATTTACCCAAAGTGCAGACTTACACTTTAAAAGACGGTTCTGTGCGAACATATCCAAAACCTAAACTGCTGGATTTTGTAACCAAGCTTCCCCGAAATTTTATTGACACTAATAAAGATTTTGTAGCAAAAGATCATGCCTACTACTTAGGAGGTGCTGTTGCTTCAACCTTGATCCTTCTGCCTTTTGACCAGAAATTAATTGATAACTCAAGAGAGTTGGGAGAAAGATGGGGGATGGATAAAGATAACAATTATACCAAAGTAGGGGGTGTTTTCAAAATCCCTAAAGATATCGGATCTACATTATATCTCATTGGAAACGGATCTACGTTGGTATTACTGGGAATCGGTTTCGGAACCTATGGTTTAATTAAAAATGATTACAGAGCGCAGGCTACAGCCAGTGGATTAATGGAAAGTTTAATTCTTTCAGGAGTTTTCACCCAAACCCTCAAAAGGATTACCGGAAGAGAAAGCCCGTTTATAGCAGAAGAAAATGGCAATAAAGGCGGTGCGTGGAATCCTTTTCCAAGTTTTTCAGCATTTGGTAAATATACTTCAAACTATGATGCCATGCCATCCGGCCACTTAACAACCTTTATGGCTGGAATCACCGTTATTGCGGACAATTATCCTGATTCACGATGGATAAAGCCTGTAGGATATACATTAGCCGGAGCTTTATGCTTTCAAATGATGCAAAGTAAAGTTCACTGGGCTTCAGATTATCCGTTAGCCTTGTTAATGGGGTATTTTATAGGAAAAACAATCTCAAAAAGCAGATATACATCCTCAGAAGGCACCATAGGAAAAACAAAATACAAATTCGACCTTATGGCATCCCGCCAATGGGAATATAATATGGTAGGGGTGAAGTTATCCTTTTAATACATTGACTCATTTAAAAATCTATACCCGATTCTCACATTTTCATTGAAGATGTGGGAATTTTGTTTTTTTACAAGTATGAAAATCGAAGAATTTAAAACTAAAGTTGGATAGAATACCTTATTTTATGGGGTAAACTAAAATAGTTTTCACTATTTTTGATCTGAATAAGGCAGATCATTCACTTTTTTGGAAATGATGGCTTGAAAAGACTTAATTAATATTGTACTGAATGAAAATAATCGCTGTTATCCCTGCACGTTATGAGGCAAGCCGTTTTCCCGGAAAACTGATGCAGATATTGGGAGAAAAAACCGTTATTACCACCACCTACCAGAATGTAGTGGAAACCGGACTGTTTGATGAAGTATTTGTAGCAACAGATTCTGAAATCATCCTGGATGAAATCACTAAGAATGGAGGTAAAGCTGTAATGACAGGGCAACATGAAACAGGAAGCGACCGTATTGCTGAAGCGGTACAGAACATAGATTGTGACATTGTTATTAATGTTCAGGGTGATGAACCATTCCTCAAGCTTGAACCTTTGAAGCAATTAATCGAAGTTTTTAAACAGGATGATCAACAGCAAATTTCCCTGGCTTCCTTAAAAATAAAACTCTCGGAAAAAGAAGAAATAGAAAATCCGAATAACGTAAAAGTAATTACAGATAATAATGGCTTTGCCCTTTACTTCAGCCGTTCTGCAATACCTTTCCATAGAGAAGTTGCCTATGATGTAACCTATTTTAAGCATATTGGAGTATATGCATTCAGAAAAGAAGCTTTATTGCAATTTTCAAAATTGGAGATGAAGCCTTTGGAAATATCCGAAAAGATTGAATGCATCCGCTACCTTGAATATGGAATGAAAATCAAAATGATAGAAACCAATTTTGTAGGAGTAGGCATTGATACACCGGAAGATCTCGAAAAAGCAAGGAAACTGATCTAATTTAAAAATTCAGAAGAAGATCGTTTGAGAATGTAATATCAATCATACTTTCTCAGCCTTTTGCTTTTTATCCCAATTCCCCTTATATTTGAATTGATAAATAAGTTTTAAAGAAGATCCGGGAATGATTTTTAACCCTTCTTTAAATAACTATTTTAATAAAATTAAATGAAAAAAATAATATACTTAGTCCTTTTTACCGTTACAAGTTCACTGTATTATGGCCAGACTGCAAAGGAAATTATAGATAAGAATATTGAATTATCCGGAGGTTTAACCAATTGGAAGCTTTTAAACTCCGTATTGTTACAGGGAAAAGTGGTACTGGGAGTTAAGGACGAGTATCCTATAAAAATTTACCAGCAGCGTCCTAATCTTACCAAAACGATCATTGTAATCGAGGGAAAAGAAACGGCAATTGAAGGTTTTGACGGAAACAAAGGGTATGCAATGAACTATGCAGCCAATAAACTTCAGGTATATCCGGAGTATGTACCGGAAAGTTTTGATAATGATTTTATTGACTGGGAAAACAAAGGGTTTGATGCCAAATATCTTGGAAAGGAAAAAGTAGGTGAGATCTACTGTCATAAAGTGGAACTTACCAAGAATGTAAATAAGAATATGTATTATTTTGATGCCAAAACTTATATGCTTTTGAAGGAAATTAAAAAAGATGAAACCTTGGTATATTCCGATTATAAAAAAGTAGGAAACCTTACCATGCCTTTCAGAATAGAATCTTCAAGCACTAAAAAAGATGGTGATTATGTAATGCTGCTTAACAGAGTAGACATTAACAAGGTGTTCCCTGCTAATATTTTTAAGTTTTAATTCATCTGCAGTTCAGGCTGCATAAAATTTATAAGAAATGAAAAATATTTTTTTAATGCTGCTTTCTTTTATCGCATTTCTGCAAAGCTGCACCAATCAAAAAACTGAGATTTCTCAAGCAAAAACCAAAGAACTTATGGGAAAAACAATATATGATTTTAAAGTAGAAAGCCTTGACGGAAAGGAAATCAACTTTGCAGATTTCAAAGGGAAAAAGATTTTGATCGTTAATACCGCTTCAGAATGTGGGTTTACTCCTCAGTATGCCGATCTTGAAAAAGTATATGAAGAATACAAAGACAAATTGGTGATTGTAGGTTTCCCAGCCAATAACTTTGGAGGACAGGAGCCAGGAAGCAATGCTGAAATCGGAACATTCTGCCAGAAAAACTACGGAGTAACATTCCCAATGGCGGCTAAAGTATCTGTAAAAGGAGATGATACTGCTCCTATCTTTAAATACTTAACAGAACAGGAATTAAACGGTGTGAAAAACACGACCATTCTTTGGAACTTTACCAAATTCCTGATTGATGAAAACGGAAAGCTGATTGATAGTTTTGTAAGTACAACAAAACCTACAAGTGAGTCAATTACAAAATATTTGAAATAAAAAATAAAAAAGTATATTTTTACAAAGTGGATGGATGCATCCACTTTTTTTGTTTTTGCACCATGAAAAAACTATTAACAATTTTTATACTGATCCTTTCTGTGAAAGGATTTTCACAAAGTTATTTTTCAGGAAAATTCAACTATTGTACCCCTAAAAAAGAAGAATCTAAAAAGAAATTTGATGCAGTAATCAAAGCACTGCAGTTTCCAAACCTTTATGAGAAAGCAAGTTATACTATGGTGAAAGTTGCATCCCAGGATTCCACTTATTGTGATGCATATTTTATGGCAGGATATCTTTTCAGATTACAGGACAAATATGAAGAAGCTATTGCTTACTATTACGTAGCAGACAGCTTAGCTAAAAATAAATCTCTGGAATTTAAGCAAAATTTAGCTACTGAAATGATGAGAGCCGAACGGGCTGATTTGGCAAGAGAAAAGTATCAGGAAATGGTAAAATATTTTCCTAACAGTCCGGAAGGCTATTATGGTGTAGCCAATACTGCAATTGTTTTGAATGATTTTGACAATGGATTAAATAATTTGAAAAAGGCTGAAAAATTGTATGAAAGCTCTGGAGAAGTAAAGGATGATGTAAAATATATGTACGGAATGTTGAATTGTCTTAAAGAAAATTACGAGGAAGCATTGCCTTATTTTGATGAAGTATATTCTACATATAAAAAAGATATAGGGTATTTATCCCTTTATGCACTTACCCTAATAAAGGTTGGAAAGAGCAGGAATGATGGAAAAATTATTAAAAAAGCCTGGAAAACTTATGAGAAAATAAAAGATGTACAGGTACCTGAAGACCTTGCTAAAAAAATAAAACAAGAATTCTCCTCAAATGAGATTCTGACTTTTAAAGAGAATACAAGCCAAAGTCAAGCATCTGTGCAAATCTGCGAAAATCTGTGGTTGAAATAAATAGTTCCACAGATTCTACGGATTTCCACAGATGTTTTTTTAATTATTGGTCAATTGTTTTTTCTGCAAAACAAAAAATATTCCCAAGCTTGATACTGGAGTAACCGTTGCTTTTAATTTTAGAAGAATTAATCATAGCCTTTGCCAGAATATCCGTAGGTAAAGGTCTCTGACTCTCCAATAATCCAAGTTTATTGGCAAATTTTATAATTCTGCTGCCTAGAACTTCACCTGTTCTTTCAGAATTTTTCCTTTCAAGCATTCCAGGTTTAAAAATGGTAATTTTGTTGAAATGTAACTGTTTAACAGCTTCTTCCAGTTCTCCTTTCATTTTAGAATAAAAAATCTTAGACTTTGGATTGGCTCCATAGGCCGAAACCAGAATATAATCTTCCACATCATTCTCTTTGGCTGCTTTTGCAAATTCATATTGGTAATCAAAATCTACTTTTTTCTGGGCGTCTTTGCTTCCGGCATCCTTCAAAGTAGTTCCAAGACAGGAAAAAGCAACATCTCCTTTCACCATTTCTTTCCATTCTTCAGGCTTTTCAAAATTCACAACATGCACTTTAAGCCTATCATTCTTAATATCAACAGGTTTTCTTACAAAAATATCAACTTCCTCAAAAGCCTTATCATTGAGTAACTGATTGACTAAATCCTTTCCTGTAGCGCCTGTAGCACCAATTACTAAAGCTTTCATAATAATGGGTTTTGATGTGATGGTATTTTCTTTCTTAAATTTACTAAATTTGGATAAAAGATAAAAGATAAAAGATAAAAGATAAAAGATAAAAGATCTTATCATTAAACATTTCTTATATCAGCCATTATTAATCATATTACTCATTACTCATAAAAAACTATGGATGCCAACGAAATATTAGACTATTGCCTTGCTAAAAAAGCAGTTACGGAAAGTTTTCCTTTTGACAATGAAACCCTTGTATTAAAGGTAGATACCAAAATGTTTCTCCTGATGGGGCTTGAAAGACAACCTTTGTCCATCAATGTTAAAACAGATCCGGAATGGAGCGCCGAACTTCGCGAGCAATATCCTCAGATTACAGGAGCCTACCATATGAACAAAACCCATTGGAACTCAGTAGCGGTGGATGGCTTAAAAAGAGATCTGATTTTAAAATTGATAGATCATTCCTATGATCTGGTATTTAAATCGCTTACCAAAAAGGTTCAGAATACCATTAATAATTTTTAAAGGCTTTCCATTCATATTTTGAAGTAAAATATATTCAGGTACGGATTTTGTTATCAAACACCTGTGAAATATTAAACTTACAATAACCAAAATAAGAATATATGAAAAACCACCTTTTATTATTCATGACAGCAGGTGCATTAGCTTTATCAAGCTGTAATAAGCCTGAGAAAAAAGATCAGACAGTTACTCCCGAAAGTACAGAGAATGTGAAGTTAGAAAATCTTAAGATAGAATTTACGGGAACTGATCCATTTACAATTAAAAATTCAAAGCTTAAAGTAAGTTTATACGGAGTGAGCGAAGGTCTGCAGGACGCACCGGCAACATTAATTACAGAAAATGAGTTTGAAGTAAAAACAATCCCTTATACTATTGAATTGCCAATACCGGAGGATGCCGAAAGTAAGATCAATCCAAAGCCTACAAATGGAGTAAAATATTATATCGCTACCGAATGGGATTCTGATGGTAATGGAAAAGCCAATGAAAAAGGAGATATTTTTATTGATCACGATAAAGCATTTCCTAATGTGAAACTAAATAATGAGACGCAAAAAATCTACGTAAAAGTTTTAAAATAAAGAATAAAGGAGATTCTTCGACAAGTTCAGAATGACCGGAATCTCTCTTTTGAAATGGAAAACTAAAAGGCTATTCATCACTGAATAGCCCTTTGTTTTATATCTTAAAAATTAAATTCTTCTGTTAATCTCTTGTCTTCATCAAGTCGCTCAATAAGCTTTTCCAATCCTTCAAACTTGATTTCATCATGAAGGAAGTCTCTGAATCTTACAGTGATCTTTTCTTCGTAAATATCATTTTCAAAATCAAGGATATAGACTTCAACTGTTAATTTTTCTCCATTTACTGTAGGGTTTGTTCCGATGCTCAGCATTCCTTTATATTGCTGGCCTTTTACTTCTACTTCCACAATATAAGCCCCTTTTTTAGGCAAAAGTTTAATAGATTCCGTATCAATATTAGCAGTGGGGTAGCCGATTGTTCTTCCGATCTTCTTTCCGTGAACTACCGTTCCGGAAACAGGGTAAGAGTAGCCCAACATTTCATTAGCTTCTTTAATATTCCCTGTTAAAAGAGCATTACGAACCTTGGTAGAACTGATGTTATTCTCATGAATATTAATGGCTTCCATCTGTTCCACTTCAAAATTAAGCTCTTTAGAAAGTTTTTGAAGAAGTTCAAAATTTCCGCTTTTATTTTTCCCAAAAGAATGATCGTATCCTATGATAAGGTATTTTACATTGAGTTTATCAATCAGGATCTGACGTACAAATTCCTCGCCGGTAAGATTTCTGAACTCTTCATCAAATTCTTTAAGAAACAGATTATCAATGTTATATTTTTCAATACGTTGTTGCTTTTCCTCTATGGTATTCAGCAGTTTTAAATCTTCATTAGGATTAAAAACAAACCTCGGATGTGGCCAAAAAGTAAGGATAGCAGTTTCCAGATTGTTGTCTGTTCCTACTTTAATGAGCTCATCGATAATACTTTTATGTCCAAGATGTACCCCGTCAAACATACCTAAAGACAGTGCTAGAGGCTTTTGAGAGGAATAATCTTTAAAATTCTTGAAAACTTTCAAAACGGGAAAAATTTGACTGCAAATATAGATATAATGTAACAATCTATCAATATAACAATGAATCAATATTTTTTTCAGGGAAATAGGGCTGTGAGATTGATAAACTGTTGCACGGGTTAATTTGTAAAAAGCATGATAAAAATCTTTTTTTTACCAATTGCGGGTTTACGAAGAATCACTATATTTGCACCAAGAAAAAATTTAGCAATGGCAAACCAAATTAAAGGTAAAATTTCTCAAATTATTGGTCCGGTAATCGACGTTGTCTTTAATGATGTGGAAGCAATTCCAGCAATCTATGACGCGTTAGAAATTACAAAAGAAAACGGTGAAAAAGTAGTTTTAGAGGTAGAACAACATATTGGCGAAGATACAGTAAGATGTATTGCAATGGACGCTACTGATGGTCTTAAGAGAGGTCAAGATGTAATCGGGTACGGAAATCCTATTACTATGCCAATCGGAGAGGCTGTAAACGGAAGACTATTCAACGTAGTTGGTGATGCTATCGACGGACTTCAAGATATTTCTAAGGAAGGTGGTCTTCCAATTCACAGACCAGCTCCAAAATTTGATCAATTATCAACTTCAGCAGAAGTTTTATTTACAGGTATTAAAGTAATCGACTTAGTTGAGCCTTACGCAAAAGGAGGTAAAATTGGATTGTTCGGTGGTGCTGGTGTAGGTAAAACAGTATTGATCCAGGAGTTGATTAACAATATTGCAAAAGGACACGGAGGTCTTTCTGTATTCGCCGGAGTAGGTGAAAGAACGAGAGAAGGAAATGACCTTTTGAGAGAGATGTTAGAATCAGGTATTATCAAGTATGGTGATGATTTTATGCACTCTATGGAAAATGGAGGTTGGGATCTTTCTAAAGTAGACCTTGAGGTTATGAAAGATTCTAAAGCAGCATTCGTTTTCGGACAGATGAACGAGCCGCCAGGTGCAAGAGCAAGAGTAGCCCTTTCTGGTCTTACTTTAGCTGAGTACTATAGAGATGGTGGAGAAAGCGGACAAGGTAGAGACGTACTTTTCTTCGTAGATAACATCTTCCGTTTTACACAGGCTGGTTCTGAGGTATCTGCACTTCTTGGTCGTATGCCATCTGCAGTAGGTTATCAACCAACACTAGCTTCTGAAATGGGTGCGATGCAGGAAAGAATTACTTCAACTAAAAATGGTTCAATTACTTCAGTACAGGCGGTATACGTACCTGCGGATGACTTAACTGACCCGGCTCCTGCAACTACGTTTGCTCACTTGGATGCAACTACGGTACTTGACAGAAAGATTGCTTCATTAGGTATTTACCCAGCGGTAGATCCATTGGCTTCTACTTCAAGAATCCTTTCTCCGGAAGTTATCGGTCACGATCACTATAACTGTGCTCAAAGAGTAAAAGAAATTCTTCAAAGATATAAATCACTTCAGGATATCATCGCGATTCTTGGTATGGAAGAACTTTCTGAAGAAGATAAATCAGTTGTTTACCGTGCAAGAAAAGTTCAGAGATTCTTATCTCAGCCTTTCCACGTAGCAGAACAGTTTACAGGTATTCCAGGATCATTAGTAGATATCAAAGATACTATCAAAGGATTCAACATGATTATGGATGGTGAATTAGATCACTTACCAGAAGCTGCTTTCAACTTGAAAGGAACTATCGAAGAAGCGATCGAAGCTGGACAAAAAATGTTAGCTGAAAACGCTTAAATTATTAACAATTTGAGATTTGAAATTTGAGATTCGACGAGTAATTTCAAATTTCAAATATCAAATTTCAAATTTGTTTCTATGAATATAAAAATTTTAACACCAGAATACGTAGTTTTTGAAGGAGAAGTAAGCTCAGTATTATTGCCTGGAAAAAATGGTGAATTCCACATCATGAAAAACCACGCAGGAATTGTTTCTTCTTTAGTTGGTGGGAAAGTGAAACTTTTTACAAATTCTGTAAACGAAGCTTTCGCTAAAAACCTAACCAAAGAAAATGATAAAGACTCTGTTTTTTCATATTCAATCAAAAGCGGTGTTGTGGAATTTAATCATAACAAAGGAATTATCCTTTGCGAATAATTAAATGAAAAGCTAAATATATTTTCAAAAAAGTGTAACTTTGGTTACACTTTTTTTATTTTATTTCAATTCATGTAAAAATCTGATTCTATGAAGAAAAATATAATCATATTCTTTACAATTTTGGGTACTTTCCTCAACGCCCAGAATATTAAAACCAAAAGAGGAATTATCAATTTAGACGGGATCCCGGTGGCTAAAATCTCCAACAAGTCCAATGAGTACACTTTCATGGACTTAAAAGAAACACCTTTATACACCATAAAATTTATTGATAAAAGTATTGTAGACTCTGTTAGAGACAGCTATATTCAGATCAATAGAGTGTATAACAGAGATAAAACCATCGAGGTAGATTATTCTTCACCTTCAGCATTTTCCGGAGAAGAAAGATCAGCGGTTTATACTTCTGTGAAAGATTTTAAGATCATTGATAATAAAGGAATCAATGTGAAAACTTTGGATGAACTGTTTTCAAATGTTCCTAAAAGAAAACTGGATAACAAAACCAAGGATGCTTATACGATCAGAAAAAAGATCGATAAAATGAATCTTGAAGTGAATAAAGTAGGAGAGATCCTCAGCAATGGAGTTCCTGTGGGGTATTTCACCAATTTACCAGTCAGCTTTGGTTCAGATGATAAAATCATGGAAAAAAGCTTTATTGATATTGAGATCTATGATGCAAAAAGCAAATTCATTGGTAAATATATTACGACTACAAAGCAGCTGAAAACCGCTGGCGGAAAATCTTTCACTCTTTTCAAAGAAATGTCCGGAAGAGCTTCAATTTTAAAGTATCCAACCTATAAAGCTCTTGCAGAACGTATGGCCATTATGGATCCAAATTTTATTAAAGTTCAGGAAAAAGTAACTGTAGGACCTGTTACAAAAGACATTCCTAATTAAAACCTGCTAAAAGTAAATAAAACCTCAGAAAATAATTCTGAGGTTTTATTTTATCCACATCATTTTATAAGCTCCTGCTTATTTTATTTGTACATTCGTGGCATATATTTTTTGCTACGAATGCACGAATTTCTCTTTTTAGCTGTATAAAATCTTATAATTTTTATCTGCGAAATCCGTGAAATCCGTGGGAGATTTTTTCTGATCCCTATTCTGCCATTCCGAAAGAATCTAAACACTCTATGTTATCAACTAAATTCGTAAGAGTTTTATTTCCCACAGATTTCGCAAATTTACACAGATGCTTGGGGATAATTGTGTGAACATTAGTGGTATTGTTCTTATAAATAAAAACAATCGTGTTATCAGTTAAAGCCGGGCAGGATACAATTTGCGCCTTAAAAGCACTTAGATATTCCAAAAACAGCGTCCTTACGATTTCCAATTTGGTATTATTATATTAAATTGTATTGGCGAGAGTATATGAAAAATCAATAGAAATGGGCTTTAGCCTGTTTTACAATAAAAACATAAATTTCCATTGGCTTTAGCCAAAACTTATTTATCTTATAAAATGTAGCAAATTCTATTAATTTAAAAATCCCTGATAAAAATCTGAACAATTTTACAAACTCAAAATCACCCCATTTTCCTTTAGTTGCTGCATGGGTTTTGAGAACCAGAATAATTCAAAATCTTCTAAATTTTCCTCAAACTGATTCTTAAGTTGCTGAGCTGTAGTTTTTTTCTGATTATCGATAGAATGTTCATTCAAAATATCCATCAGCCATTCTGCTTTGTCCTGTTCCATTTCAACCTTAACAATATTGGTTTTTAGGTGGAATGTAAGAAGCGTATATGTACCAGAATATTTCTTTTTATTTTTTACGCGATTCTCAGCAATTACGTTTTTGGTTAAAAAAACAATTTTTGAATTTCCTTTAAATTTAAAATCTTCATCTTCCAATAAGCTGTCATGAATATAATCGGGGTGAATAGTCGTTCTTGGAATTTTAAAATCAAACCACTCCTGAAGGGGAAGGTCAAAATTAATTCCATGCATATAGTTGAACAAAGATTTTTTTAAGCCTGAACTGAATTTATCATGATTGATTCCAGTTTTGTCTGTAAAATCAATATCATTATTAGCAAATAGAATTTCCTGCTTAATTGGGGTAACTCCAAACTCTTCTGGGTTTAATCCAACAGGTGAATGGGCGGTCATTGCGAACTGATGCCAAAAGCCACTTTGTAGAATTCCCATTTCAAATAACTGACGAACCATTTCCATAGAATCAATCGTTTCCTGGATGGTTTGCGTTGGGTAGCCATACATCAGATAAGCATGGATCATAATTCCGGCTTCCGTAAAATTTCTTGTTACTTTTGCAACCTGTTCCACAGAAATTCCTTTATCAATTAATTTTAATAAACGATCACTGGCCACTTCCAATCCGCCGGAAACAGCGACACAACCTGAAAGCTTTAATAAATAACATAAATCACGGGTGAAGCTTTTTTCAAAACGAATATTGGTCCACCAGGTAACTACAAGATTTCTTCGAAGAATTTCAAGGGCAACCTCTCTCATCAAAGCAGGTGGTGCTGCTTCATCTACAAAGTGGAAACCGGTTTCACCTGTAGTTTTAATGAGTTCCTCCATTCTGTCTACCAGAATTTTGGCGGAGATAGGTTCGTAGATTTTAATGTAATCCAGAGAAATATCGCAGAATGTACATTTTCCCCAATAGCATCCGTGAGCCATGGTTAATTTATTCCATCTTCCATCGCTCCATAAACTATGCATTGGGTTGGCAATTTCAATGACTGAGATATATTGATCCAGTTTTAAATCCGTATAATCCGGAGTACCTATATCTGCCTGCTTAAAATCGTGTCTCTTTGAATTATTCTTATAAACAACTTCTTGATTTTCAAGTAAAAAAGTTCTTTTGTACTGAGATTCTCCATTTTGCCCAGGATGAAGAATATTCTCACATAGAAGTTCAAGAGGAAGCTCACCATCATCCAATGTTATAAAATCAAAAAACTCAAAGACTCTCTGATCCTTGATCTCTCTTAACTCAGTGTTAGGAAAGCCGCCACCCATTGCAATTTTAATGTTCGGGAAATTTTTCTTTATCAACTGAGCACATCTGAAAGCAGAATATAAGTTCCCTGGAAAAGGAATCGAAAAACAAACCAATTTAGGCTGTACAGATTCTATTTTTTCTTGAAGAATAGTTAAAGTAAAATCATCAATAAATGTTTGTTGGTCGGATAATTTTGAATACAGTTCATCAAACGAATTGGCACTTTTCCCCAAGCGCTCGGCGTATCGGCTGAAACCGAAATCAGAATCAATATTTTCAACAATGTAATCTGAAATATCCTCCAGATATAAAGTAACCAAATGTTTGGCTTTATCCTGTAAACCCATATTTCCGAATGCAAATTCCATATCATCCAATTGGTTGAAACGGGAAGCTTCCGGTAGAAAGTTCATACTGCAGATCTGTCTCGCCAGCGTTGGGCTTTTTCCTTGTAAAAAGGGAATTACCTGATCTATAGTTTTTAAATATTCTTCTCTTAAAGCATAAATTCTCTGAGTATTTTCAGAGGCACTCTGAAGATCAATTTCTTTACTGAAAACCTTTTGTAATCCACCTTTTGAAAATAACTCCAAAATAACATCTATTCCCAAGTCCATCTGATAACTGGAAATATTTTTAGTATTTAAAAATCCTTTAATGTAAGCTGTTGCCGGGTAAGGAGTGTTAAGTTGGGTAAAAGGCGGGGTAATAAGAAGCAGGTCTTTCAACAGAAATTTTTTGCAAAGTTATTCTAAAGTTTTTTGAGAAAAAAATTTTTTGCTCTGATTATAAACAGGTCTAAATAATGTTATCTATACCTGCTGTTTTTCTCTTAGGATTATTCTCCCGCAGATGTCACAGATTTCGCAGATAAAATGCAAGGAGATATTTTTAGACGCAAAGGTTTATGATGCATACCGTTTATGTTTTAAGGCAGCAAAGTGTGGAATCAATTTCATTGATTCTTTCTAAGCGTGCGTTATCCATACAGCTTCTTCGGCGACAAAGTCGCTCTTCTTTGCTTGCTAAAGTAAAGCATTAGAATCCTTAAAACTTTGCGTTTAAAAATGTATTTCTACTACTTCATTAAAATGGTTTCTCTCCTGTAGATCTCACAGATAAAATGCAGTGAGATATTTTTTAGACGCAAAGGTTTATGATGCATAGCGTTTATGTTTTAAGGCAGCAAAGTGTGGAATCAATTTCATTGATTCTTTCTAAGCGAACGTTTCCATACAGCTTCTTCGGCGACAAAGTCGCTCTTCTTTGCTTGCTAAATAAGACATTAGAATCCTTAAAACTTTGCGTTTAAAAATGTATTTCTAGTACTTCATTAAAATGTTTTTTTCCTGTAGATCTCACAGATAAAATGCAGTGAGATATTTTTTAGACGCAAAGGTTTATGATGCATAGCGTTTATGTTTTAAGGCAGCAAAGTGTGGAATCAATTTCATTGATTCTTTCTAAGCGAACGTTTCCATACAGCTTCTTCGGCGACAAAGTCGCTCTTCTTTGCTTCCTAAATAAGACATTGAAATCCTTAAAACTTTGCGTTTTAAAAATGTATTCCTAAGCTCTTTACAGTGTTTTATTAAAATGTATTTTCTCCCGCAGATGTCACAGATTTCGCAGATAAAATGCAGTGAGATATTTTTTATGCAAAGCTTTATGATGCATACCGTTTATGTTTTAAGGCAGCAAAGTGTGGAATCAATTTCATTGATTCTTTCTAAGCGTGCGTTATCCATACAGCTTCTTCGGCGACAAAGTCGCTCTTCTTTGCTTGCTAAAGTAAAGCATTAGAATCCTTAAAACTTTGCGTTTAAAAATGTATTTCTACTACTTCATTAAAATGGTTTCTCTCCTGTAGATCTCGCAGATAAAATGCAGTGAGATATTTTTTAGACGCAAAGGTTTTTGATGTAAACCGTTTATGTTTTAAGGCAGCAAAGTATGGAATCAATTTCATTGATTCTTTCTAAGCGTGCGTTATCCATACGGCTTCTTTGGTGACAAAGTGGTTCCTCTTTGCTTCCTAAAATAAAGGGTTATAATTATTAGAACTTTGCGTTTAAAAATTATTTAAATATAGCATCGGGTGGATTATTATTGATGAAATTGAGAAAAGAATCTTCTTCAAAATATCCGTTTTCATCTAGGATTTCAGGGTTTAAAACTTCTGCTTCATTGGATCCATCCAATATTGTTTTTTCAATATTTCGTCCTGATTTTCCTTCAATTTCATTATGGAGACTTATTAGGTATTGGGAATGTATATTTCCTTCAGCAACAGTGTAATGCCCGTTTTCTGCAATAAGAACTGAAGATATATTTCCCTCAAAATAAGTTTCATTATCATTGCCCGATGCTCCAAACAATACATCACAGGAAAGGTTTCCTGTACAGTAGAGTGAACCGTTAACAATTATATTTTTTGCCTGTATATTTCCCATAACAATAAGAACAACATAGTCTTCAACAAAAAGGTTTCCGGGAAGGTTAATGTCTTTATCAAACAGAATTACTTTGTATCCTTCACCATCCTCAGTGACTAAATCAAGAAAGGTTGAACCTTCATGTTCTGCAAGAATAATTGTAGGTATATCATCTTCATCCGGTTGCGAAGAAGCTGCTTTTACCTTTTCTGCAGTTTCCGGATCCAGCATTTCTAGGAAATCAGAAAGGTCATCTTCATCTAAAGAATGATCTCCAAACAAAGTGAAATCTAGAGCTGAAGTAACAGTAGAATAAAAATTTTCTGATTGATTTTTAAGATAGATATATAACTGATCCTTTGTGAGTTGTTGTAATTCTTTCATGAAATTTAGCAATATTGCACCTACTTATTCCTTATAGAAATAGATAGATGCAATATAGGAAGATAAGTTTTGCTATGCCAGAAAACCGAATTTATTCTCAAACATTTTTCCTACCACCGGAATGGGTTTTTTCTGTTCATTAGCAGCATTGATGATTCCGAATACCCATAAAATCAATAAGAGCAATCCTATATAATTCAGAAAAGATAATACAGGAAGAATAGGAATTGTTATTGAAAGAATAATATTCACAACAACGGTTAACAGAAAGAAGCCCAGCCCTTGTTCAAGATGATAATTGGCGAGATCATTTTTAACGGTTAAATCTTTACTTTTAATATAGGCGATAATCCAGCCAATAATGGTTACATAGCTTAAAATAGAAATAGTTTTACTGTTCATATTGAAATATTTTCCGTCAAAAGTAGAACGCTGACCTATATCCATCAACAGTTGATTGACCAATTGCCACTTTGAATTGGTATTCAGTAGGTCCTGACCGGAAATTATATTTCTGCGATTTTATTCTTCCTTCATAAGCTTGAAGAAAGCTTCTTTTTTAGCTCTGGATATCGGGATACTGACTCCGTTTTCCATTTCAATCATTCCTTCTCTGGAATAACTCACGATATAATTGGTATTGATCAGGTAAGACTGGTGTACCCGAAAGAAATCAGGAGGAAGAAGAATACTTTCGTAATTTTTAAGAGGTTTGGAAATCATGATTTTCTTTCCATCATTCAGATAGAATGTAGTATAGGAGCCGGATGTTTCACAATGCATGATCTGGTTGATCTTCACTACGTGCATAGCCTCCTGAGTAGGAAGAATAATTCTTTGTGGTGCTTTGTTCATATTGTAACTAAGTTCACTCACCTGTTTTTCTTCAAGAAAACGTTCTTTTAAGTTTGGAATTCTATCAACAGCTGTTTTAAGCTCTTCAGCATCAATAGGTTTTAACAAGTAATCCAAAGCACTGAACTTAAACGCCCTAATGGCATATTCTTCATAGGCTGTTGTAAAAATTAAGTGAAACTTTCGGTAAGAAATCTGATGCAGAACATCAAAACCGGTTCCATTTTTTAACATGATATCCATGAATACAAGATCCGGCTGAAGTCTGTCAATAAGTTTTGCCGCTTCATCAGCACTTTCGGCATAGCCAATGATTTGTACTTTATCCGGAGCCATCATCTCCAGCATAATAGACAATGCTTCCCGCAAGTGGTATTCGTCTTCTATGATTATTGCTTTATACATACTTTACAATATAGGAATATATAATGTTACCATACAACCTTGTTGCCCATCGTGATCAAGTGTCAGTTCTCTGACTTCAAGTTTTGCCTGAGAATTATCTTTAAGCATAAGGAACAGTCTTTCATCGGTAATCTTGGTGGAAAGGGAACGATGAGAATCATCTGTTTTCTGTTTTCTGGAAGCTGTAAGTCCGATTCCATTGTCTTTAATGGTACAGATAAGGAGATTTTCTTCCTGTTCTTCTTCGAAACTAATTAATAACATCCCTTTTTGGAATGCTTCCAAAGGTTTAAGTCCGTGCTCAATTGCATTTTCAATAAAGGGTTGTATCAAAAGTGGTGGAATATGAAGTTGCTCATCAACAGAGCTAGCCAATGCTATCTGATAATCAAAACTTTGATTTAAACGCAGTTGCTGAAGTTCAATATAATTTTCCAGAGTTTGTATTTCTTCTTCAAGAGTAATGGTTTCCATACGGGATTGTTCCAATACTCGGCGGCTGAGCTTAGCAAATTTTCCAAGATAGAGTACAGCAAGATCCGTATCTTTTCTAAGGATCATTCCCTGGATATTTCCTAATGCATTGAATATAAAATGAGGATCCATCTGTGATTGAAGCAATCGCCTTTCAAGAGATAGCTTTTCTGCAAGATTTTCAAGGGTTTCCTTTTCAAGCAGTTCCATTTTAAGCTCATTATTGGTCTGTTGCTGCTGAAGAAAATCTTCTCTTTTCTGATGATAGCGCTGGCGGAAATAATAAGACCGATACATAAAGACAAGCCCTATGAGTAAAACCGCGGAGATTCCGTATCCTAATAACTGATTCTTCTTCTGAAGTTTATTTTCCTGTTCCAACTGTTGAATACGCGCCATTTTCTTTTCCGACTCATATTTGGCATCAGCATTCTGAAGAATCTGTTGAGTAGATTCGTCATACTTTAATTTATTATACTTGATAAAAAATGTATCATACTCATAATAGGCTTTGTAGTCTTTTTCTTCTACAGCAATATTTTTCAGGCAGTCATAAAATGCTGCCAAAAGATAATTGTCTTTGTAGGGAAGGTTCTGCTGATAGGAGATTCCTTCTTTAAAAAGATTTTCGGCAGTTCTGTATTCTCCTTTTGATACATAATACTGTCCGCGTAATCCCATTGAGCTTCGGTATACGCTTTTTATTCCATATTGTTTTCCAATGATTAATGCTTTCTCCAAGGCCGATAAAAATGCTTGTTCATCTATGGGCTTGGGGCCGTTCATATATAAAGCAGCAAGATTGATATAAGCCACGCCGATATTACTTTTACTGTCTATTTTTGCTTCGTTTTTTTCTATAAACATGATCGTTTGATTAAAAAAAGAAACAGCCTCCTGCCATCGGTTTGTTTCTCCTGCAGCAACAAGGTCAGAAAGATAACTCCCTACAGCAAGCCTTGCATGAAGAATACTTTCAGGATTACCGGATTTTTCAGCAAATGAAAGTCCTTCATCAGCATATTTTTTTACTTTTTCAGGAGAATCGGGGGAGAAAAGATAAGAAATATCTGCTCCGAGTTTTGCTGACTGATCATAACTTTGCATCATATTGAATAAAGCATAAGCCTTGAGGAAGAACGTTAAGGCTTGTGACTTATCATCTGTATATGATTTAAGATAGCCCATCGCAGTATTGGCAAAAGCTTTTGCACGGTTACTTTTTATGGAGTTGGCAATATCATAAGATGTTTCCGCATACTTCATGAATTCCTTGAGATGAAGAAGGCGCTTATGGGTTAAAGCAAGATAGGCATTACAAATGGCTTCATCCTCTTTATTTCCATTTTTATGAGAGGCCTGAAGAGCAGCCATCTGCATTTTGAGGCTTGCAGATGAATCCGTAAACCTCTTGGAATAGCCTACACTGACTTCCCGTTCTATAGGAGAAATTTGTTGTGCTTTTATAAGACTCAATGATATCCAGTAAAATAGAAAGCAAAATAGAAGTTGGGTTATATTGTTTTTTTTCTTGATCATATTATATGGATACGTCGGGCTAATTTATAAATTGTGGAAGGACTGACAAAATAGCAATGGGTTTAAAATGCTGATTTTAAGGGAATATTTAAACCCAATAAGGCAAATTGCAGCATGTTTTTTACAGAATACCAATTCAAAATGTATAAATACCAATTGATGCTGGCGGAAGTAGCTCCGAATATTTAATCTTGCATAGAATATAAATGCAATAGCCATGAAAACTGTATATAAATTTCTGATCTGTATTCTTTTATTTCTTCCTATTAAAATGCTGTTTTCTCAGCAGACGGATGAAAAACGATTGAAAATAGAAATAACCGTAAAGGATGGGAAAAGTCAGCTTGTTTCTGTTATCAAATCTTATACAATTTCTTATAATAAAACGCTGTTAACTGCTGAGAATAAATCTAATGATGTAAAGGCATTTTATTTATCATTGGATTTTGAGAAGCAGGATATTCCACTTTTAAGAGCATTTACCCAAAATAAAAATGGATTGGATGGTCAGATTACAATAACAGATACCTATGGAAAATTGCCACCCCGAAAAATTGAATTCAAATCAGCAGTAATGGATGTAATGACTGAACAGACAACGGGGGATTATAATGGTATGTATATGAACTTAAGTAGTAATGTACTTAGTATTGATGGATTAAAAATCGAATCGTAAGCTTCACAAATGATGAAAAAAACTATTATATATTGAATGCATTAAAACTTCTGAAATGAGGTATGTACAGTTTAAAGATATCAGGCATAAATTCCCTAAAGAAAGCTGGTTATATTGGCGCAATGAAAAACAGGCCGGTGAATTTGATGAAGATTGGGTGGTTTATATCCATCATGATATGGAGGTACAAAATCTGAATCTGGATGATCCTTTTACAGCTTTTAATACGATAGACAACCATTCTGAAATCAAGAAGGAAGATTGTTTAGCTGTCTTTATTGAGGGAAGCCTTACAGCAAAAAATATTTACAATCACGAATCTGACGGGTCTACCTGTCTGTGTGTACTGGGAAACCTTGAAGCCAATACTATTATTGTAGGCGGACAAGAATTATACATTACCGGGAATTTAACTGTAAAAGAATGTTTTTGGGGAAATTATAATCATGGAGATCTTATTGTACAAGGTGAAACTAAAGCTAAAATTTTTGTGGCTACTGAAGGGTATCATTATGATTATAAAAAAGAAAGAATAACCGCAGGCTTTTTCCTTTGTGATGAAGAGGAAGAAGATTTCGATCGTATATTGCCGGCAGAACTTTTTGCTGAGGAAATATTATATACTGAAGATGAAGCAGATATAGAAAGCCTCTTTACATGGAACGACTGGATTTCCCGTTCCACAGCTATTAAAATGCTGGAAGAAAATTGCTCAATAATCAAGAAAGATATTCAACTTCTTTCAAAAGAAGAAAAAGACGCTCTTGAATTAGCATCTATTCCAACGTATTTCGAAAATAGAGGATTTGAAGATTTTCAATCCTTTCTCTCCCAGCTGGAAAATTTTCAAAAACTAATGACTGTTGTGAGACTGCATAAGGAAGGGTACCAACATTACACTTTTAAAGATTATGAAATACAATTACATCCAGATAAAGAAGATGGGCAGGCCCATGTAATGTTTACCCATTCATCGGGTTTTATCTTTTTTATTTGCATAGTAGAGGATGGAAATAATAGGGAAGCAATCTCTGCAGTGTATCGTGAAAACGAAGAAACCTCTTTTATAAATGTTTTTCAACAGGGAACTCCCTTACACTATATTAATGAGCTCAATATTCTATGGAATGATGTACTTACAAGGGCTGAGCGTGGCGCTTATTTCTATAGAAAGTTTCTGGATACGGTTAAGCCAGCTGAAGTTATTGGTTATTTGAATTTGCCAATGGTACAGGAAAAATATAATGATTATCAGGATGCAGATAAAAATAACTTCTGGTATAATGGGTATTGCTTTCTCATGCGTAGACATGGTGAAAGAGGATTGGTAGGAAGCCTTGATATCGGAAAAGAAAGACACGCTGAAATATTTGATATGAGAACATATTGTTTCCGCCCTGATCAGCTTGAAAACCCGGAGAAATGTAACTTATTTTATGCTTCAAGTCAGGAAGGACTTACCAATGACCCATATTCAGGAAACGGAAAGGTGTTTAAAGTATTTCTTTACGATTGGGAGCTGTTTAGAGAATCCATAGAATGGTATCTTACTATAGGAAAAGCTTTTACAGCAATGAATGAAGAATATCTGGAAGAAAAGAATATATAAATCTATAGATAAAACTGTGAATACATTACATCAGGAAGCCCTTGAAGCATTCCGTCAGAAAAACTATGCCGTTGCTGCTAAAAACTGGATCAAAGGACACGCTCTTCCGGAGGATAGGGAAGAACTTAAGGAAATCTATCTTTGGGCCCATTCTATAAATGAAACTTCCCCAGATGCGGATCTTTGTGCAATATTAGGGCTTATTGCACTGGATCATTATGATATTTTTACTAATGATAATGAGAAAGCGCTTCTTCAGTGTGTAGAATGGAGCAGACAGGGAATCAGCCTGAGTCCCAATCACCCTTGGTGTCATCGTCATGCAGGTTCTGCTTTCTATTGGATGAGCCAGTGGGAAGAAGCTGTTCCTTATTATGAAAAAGCAATATCTCTGATACCTTCACCCACTTTACAGGTCAGGTTATTTATGATCTCCAACAGACAGAATCCTCATCCTGATTTTCTGCTACTGGACATTAACCCTGAAACTTCTGAAGCAATGGAAGCCTATAATGCCGGCGTTGAAATTAATCGAATTCTCGCCCAATATCCTCAGATGTCTGAATTTGAAAAGGAAAGGCTTACCCAACTGAAAAGAGATTGTTACAATACTGCTTATCATCTTTATTATAAGACACTGGTGACAAGAAATGGAGATCTATACAATGATGATCCCCATACCTTTGCTATGTGCTGTAATAATCTGGCGATAGAACTTACCAACCAGAAAAAATATGACGAGGCAATCGCTGTGACTACAGAAGGAATGCAGTTCAGTTATTTTATGTACATTCTTCAAAACAGATGGAGTGCCTGCTTGGAAGCCGGATATTTTAAGGAAGCTGTGGCAGATGGAGAAAAGCTTATGGAAGATTTTATAGATGAAATGGATTCTGTAACCTATTTTAATATTGTCGACCATCTTTGCAATAGCTATATGGAATTAAAAGACTATGAGCCGACAATGGAATGGATTAATATCGGATTGGAAAGTTATTATTCCTTAGAAGCAACAGATCCTTTACTAAGTAATTCGGAAATTGTACGATGCTTTACTAATTTTTATATCTATAAAGCAAAAATTGAAGAACAGACAGGCAGAAAGCCGGATGTAGATATGGCATCAAAAGAAGCCGATCGTATTTTGGAAGAAATGCCGGATAATCCAAGTGTATTGATTAGCCGCTCCAATATTTTTTTAGAAGAAGAAAATTATGAGAAAGCTCTTGAATGCCTACAATATGCTATACATTTTGCTTCTGAACAAGATAAAGTGAGATCTGTACAGGTAGCTTTATACAATATGGGATATATTCACGTTGCAAAACTGAGGAACGAAGTTGCTGCATTTGAAAGTTTTGAACAGAGTATAGCTTTTGGAAATGAAGATTTCTGGTGTTATTATTGGGCTGTTCATTGCGGATATCACCTGCAGGAAAATGAAAAGACCTTAGAATATGCTTTGCTGGCACTTCAGGTTTTACCACAACAGGAAAGAATTACCGAAGATATTACAGCGGAAATTTATGAGCATTTAGGAACGGCTCAATTAGATTTAGGCCAATATGCAAATGCAGCAGAGAATCTGAAAATATCTCTACATTATAATCATTCTCCCATAGCTGCAGAGAATCTGAAAACAGCTGAAGCAGAGAGCGGGCGTAGCGGATCAGGCGGTTTTTTCAGAAAGATGTTTGGAAGGTAAAAAGTAACGTAACTTCAAAAGTAGAAAACAGGTTAGGGAGTTCACACAAATAGTAATAAGGATTTTATCATTATAGTTATTCAGTTTTTTTTGATATATTGTATTATCTATTTTTCAGTTTTTTTCAAGATCTGAAACCGGATAAAAACACATCTTATTTGCAATGTCAAAAGAAACGGCTTCACTTATCAGTTATTTTAAAAGTTTCATTCCTCTTTCAAAAGAAGAAATTGATGTATTGGATGAACGTATCACAGAAAGAAGGATCAGACGAAAGCAATTTATTCTGCAGGAGAATGAAATATGCCAGTATTATACATTTGTAGTGTCAGGATGTTTCAAAATGTACAGCATAGATCAAAATGGAGAAGAGCATAATCTTCAGTTTGCATCAGAAAATGACTGGATTGTAGATATAGATAGTTTTCATAATAAAAATCCCAGCAAACTATATATTATTGCTCTGGAAAACTCTATTGTACTACAGCTTGAAAAAAATGATCTCTGGTATCTGTATACTTATTATCCGAAGTTTGACAGAAATTTTAGAGTGATTATTGAACATAAATTTATAGAGCTTCAGAATAGAGTATTGCAGAATATAAGTGCGACAGGAGAAGAAAAATATGAATTTTTTCTCAGACAATATCCTCAGTTAGCCAATCGTATTTCTAATGTAGAAATAGCTTCCTATCTTGGGATAACCCCGCAATTCCTTAGCAAAATCAGACAAAGAAGAATAAAAAACTAATTCTATTTCTTATCAATATGAAACTAGTTTAAGAATTGATCTTACCAAATATCAAGATGATTTCTTAAACTAGTTTGCTGTTTTCTCATAGCTTTTCCCAGTAATTTTGATTTCAATAAATATTAAAATTAAAAGAAATGGAAACATTGAAAAAAGTAGCTGTTATTGGCTTAGGAAACATCGGAAAAGCAATTGCTAATGATCTGATAAAAAATAATCATGAAGTAATTGTTGCTTCAAGAAACAGTGAAGAGGCCAGTAATTTTGCTGAACAATCCGGAGGACTTGCCCAAAGTATGAGTATTAAAGAAGCAATTAATACCGTTGATCTTATTATCCCTGCAATATGGTTTGGTTCCTTTAAAGATTTCTTTAATGATTATGGTGATCTTTTGAAGGATAAAATCATTATAGATGTATCTAATCCTATTGCTCCTGACGGCAATGGTGGATTCAAAAAAATTATTGGGGAAAGAGAATCAGCCGGAGAACTTAACCAAGCTATTCTTCCTAAGGGTTCTAAACTGGTGAAGGCATTCGGAACTCTTGGTGCGGAAACTCTTGCAGGGGCATCCAATGGCAGTCCTGAGAAATCTGTATTATTTTATGCATCAGATGATATGGAAGTAAATCATGATGTGGAAGAAGTGATAAAGAATGCAGGATTTGATCCTTTAAGAGTAGGAGGAATTAATCAGTCGATCCGGATCGAAGTTTTTGGAGATTTACATGAATTCGGAGCATTGGGAAAAACAGTTAACCTTACAGAAGCAAAGTCAAAACTTTAAAATAAAGCAGATGAAAAAAATCATTCTGGCTCAGGCTTTTGTTATACTGCAAAAAAGACCCTAAATAGGAGATAGCAGATATATGTTTTATGATAAAATAGTAAAGCCGGACTAAGGAGTTCCGGCTTTGCTCATATTGATATACTGAAAGATTAACCTTTTTAAATAGGGCTTACTTTCTTACGATCTGAAATAACATTTAAGATAACGCCCAGAAGAATTAGTGTAATACCAATTAATAAGTTGGTTGTAAACTTTTCATTAAACATAAATACACTTACCATTACGGCAACTACAGGCTCCAATGCTCCTAAAATAGCAACCGGAGTAGAACCGATGCTTTTTATGGCATACACCAGACATAAGCTGGAAATAACCGTAGTAAGGAAAGCAAAAATAAGAAAGTTAATCAAGATGGTCATCGAAGGAATCTCAAATGACTGATGCCCTATAACTGATTTTGTCATAAAAAATAAAGATGTAAAAAGCATAGAGTAGAAGGTAAGCTTAAACCCTGAAACTTTGAGATTGGATTTGTTGACAATCACCATATACAGCGCATAAAACAATGAACTGAGCATAACAATTCCCAATCCTGCAAAATTAATTTCAAAACCGCTTCCTTTCAGGCATAAAACAATAACCCCTGCAAAAGCAAGAAATAATGAAACAATAGATAATTTAGTAAGCTTCTCTTTATAAAAGAAAAACATAATCAACGCTACAATCACCGGATAGATGAATAGAACTGTAGAAGCAATTCCCGGGGTGAGAAAATCATATCCTATAAACAGAAATTCGGAGGATAGGGCATAGCACACTCCTAAAATGGCTAATATTAAAGCTTCCTTTTTATTGATTCTGAAATTTTGTTTAGAATAAATGAGGTATGCCCCTACCATTAAGGCTGAAAAGAAGAACCTGTAAAACAATGTAATATCCATTGAAAAATGAGCCTGCTTGATGGGCAGAATAAAAATAGGAATCAATCCGTATGAAACCGCCGACAAAACACCTAATAAATAACCCCTAAGTTTCATTTGCTTTTTATAGTTTATAGTTTTTAAAACAAAAAACCACTGAATCAATCAGTGGTTTTTTTTATTTTTTTCTAAAGATTAAATCGGTTTAAAACTTAATCCTTGTTCCTGCAGTAATATTTGTTCCTGCTCTTTATAGTAACCACTTACTAGTTTATCGTGAATCGCTTCAAACGCTGCCAGAGTTTCATTAATCTCAGCATCCGTGTGAGAAGCGGTAGGAATCAGTCTTAAAAGAATCATTCCCTTCGGAATTACCGGATATACCACCACTGAAGTAAAAATCCCGTAATTTTCTCTAAGGTCTTTTACCAATATGGTAGCTTCTACAGGAGTTCCCTGCATCATTACCGGAGTTACACAAGTATTGGTGTCTCCAATATTGAATCCTCTTTCTTTTAATCCGTTCTGTAGTTTAGCTACATTTTCCCAAAGTTTAGCCTTGATTTCAGGTCTAGATCTCAATAGCTCTAATCTTTTTAATCCCCCTATTACCATTGGCATCGTAAGAGATTTTGCGAAGATTTGTGATCTTAAATTGAACTTCAGGTATCTGATGATTTCTTTGTCACCCGCAAGGAATGCTCCGAAACCAGCCATTGATTTTGCAAAAGTAGAAAAATATACGTCAATCTGATCATTACAATCCTGCTCTTCACCAACTCCGGCACCAGTTTTACCCAGTGTTCCGAAACCATGAGCATCATCCACTAAAAGTCTGAACTGATATTTTGATTTAAGTTCGCAGATCTCTTTGATTTTTCCCTGCTGGCCTCTCATTCCGAAGACCCCTTCAGTAATTACAAGAATTCCTCCTCCTGTTTCTTCTGCCACTTTAGTCGCTCTCTGAAGGTTTTTTTCAAGACTCTCCATATCGTTGTGCTTGTAGGTAAATCTTTTACCAGAATGAAGTCTTACTCCATCCACAATGCAGGCATGGGAATCCATGTCATAAACGATAACGTCATTTCTGCTTACCAAAGCATCAATGGTAGACACCATTCCTTGGTAACCGAAATTCAATAAATATGCTGATTCTTTTTGTACGAAATCTGCCAATTCTTTTTCCAATTGAAGGTGCTGATCTGTTTCTCCAGACATTGCCCTTGCTCCCATTGGATAGAACATTCCATATTCTGCAGCCGCCTTTGCATCTGCTTCTATGACTTCAGGATGATTACATAATCCTAAATAATCATTAGCACTCCAGAAAATTACTTCTCTACCCTGAAATTGCATTCTCGGGCCGATAGGTCCCTCTAGTCTTGGGAAAATAAAATATCCTTCTCCATAATCTGCAAATTGTCCAAGAGGTCCTGGATTTTCTTTTATTCTTTCAAAAATATCCAACATTGTATTGTAATTTTTAAGTAAAAAAGCCTTTTTTGTAGAACACGCAAAAGGCTTTATTTGTATCGTGATTTTATTTTGTTCCTATTTAATAAACTCTGTCTTGAAGACTTCGTCATAATTGTGGACACAGTTGTTAACAAATCCCTGTTCGGCCATCCACTTATCACTGTATACCTTGGTGATATATCTCGACCCGTGGTCTGGATAGATTAAAACAACCACATCATTTTCAGTTAATTCGTGAGAATTAGCATATTGTATCAGTCCCTGAGTCACAGCTCCTGTAGTATAACCTCCCATAATTGCTTCCTTTAAGGCAATTTCACGGGTTCTGTACGCGGCCATTTCATCATTTACCCTTACAAATTCATCTACCTTATCGAAAAGAAGAGCGGAAGGGATTAAATTTTTTCCCATTCCCTCAATCTGATAAGGGTGTACATCTTCCTTGTGAATTTCACCTGTCTCGTGATAGCTTTTTAATATAGAACCATCTGCATCCACCCCGATGATTTTAATATCCGGGTTTTTCTCCTTCAAAAACTTTGCGGAACCAGATAAGGTACCTCCTGTTCCGGTACAGGCAAAAAGGTGAGTGATCTTACCTTCTGTCTGTTCCCAGATCTCAGGACCTGTAGTCTGGTAATGGGCATCAATATTCAGTTCATTAAAGTACTGATTGATGTAAATAGAATTGGGAGTTTCCAAAGCGATTCTTTTCGCTACTTCATAATAAGATCTTGGATCATCCGCCGGTACGTTGGCAGGACATATATAAACAGTAGCTCCTAAAGCCTTTAGATAAGCAATCTTTTCAGGCTTTGTTTTGTCGCTTACTGCGAGAATACATTTATATCCCTTAATGATACATACCATTGCAATAGAAAACCCAGTGTTTCCGGAAGTAGTTTCTACAACTACGGAATCTTCTTTCAATAAGCCTCTCTCCTCTGCGTTCTCTATAATATGAAGTGCGATTCGGTCTTTGGTGGAATGTCCAGGATTATATGATTCTAACTTGGCATAAACGGTTGCTGGAATATCTTTTGTAACAGTATTTAGCTTCACCATAGGAGTATGTCCTATTAGGCCAAGAATATTATCGTAAACATTACTCATTATTTGTTATTTTCAATAAAAATCTGACTGCAAAAATACAAAAAAATAAATAATTACTAAACTTTTGTTTGATTTCTAGGGCATAGTTTAATAAAAAAATATTTTCCTGTTTACAGTATTAGCACGAGTTTAATCGCAAATTTTGCGCCAAATTTTTAAATTTTGTTAAAAACAATATAAAATAATATAAAAGCCTTATTTTCGCATAATTGATTTAATACTATGAAAAATTGGACTTTTAGGCAATGGAACACCGTTTTAGGATGGGTGATTTTCGTCATTGCGTTTTTCACGTACTTGTCCACCATAGAACCCAATTTCAGTTTTTGGGATTGTGGCGAGTACATTTCTTCTGCAGTAAAACTTGAAGTAACGCACGCTCCCGGAGCGGCTTTATTCCAGATTGTGGGCGCTGTGGCGGCCATGTTTGCATTAGGGAAAGGCGAAAATTACTCCATCGTAATCAACGCGATGTCTGCATTGTTCAGCGCACTGACTATTTTATTTTTGTTTTGGACGATCACTCATTTTGTGAGAAGATTGCTGAACAAAGATTTTGAAGAAATTACAAAACATCAGGAAATCTCTATTTTATTTGCGGGAGCGGTAGGAGCATTGTGTTTCACCTTCTCGGATACATTCTGGTTCTCGGCAGTAGAAGGAGAGGTTTACTCAATGGCTTCTATGTTTATCGCGCTTTTGGTCTGGTTGATTACGAAATGGGAAAATGAGTATCAGGCAGCAGACAGTGAGAGATGGATTATCCTTATTTTCTTCGTTTTAGGACTTTCTGTTGGGGTACACATGATGTGTATGCTGGCAACTCCTATGGTGTGTCTTGTATATTATGCAAGAAACTATAATTTTACCTGGAAAAACTTTATCTGGGCTAACCTTATTACCTTGTTAATTTTGAGTTTGGTCTTCAAAATTATCTTCCCGTTAATTATGACGATGTTCGGAAGACTGGAAATTTTCTTTGTAAACGGTCTTGGACTTCCTTTCCACTCCGGAACAATTGCAGCCTTTATTCTAATGGTGGCAATCAGTTATTTCTTAATCAAATATGCCAGAAAAACGAAAAAAAATCTATACCAGACGGTTGCTTTATCGGCGGTGTATATGATTATCGGGTTCTCTTGCTGGATGGTAATTCCAATTAGAGCGAATGCTAATCCACCAATGAACCTTAACGATCCGGATACGGCAATTGGTATGTTGGATTATTATAACAGAGAACAGTATGGTGACTGGCCAACGATCTATGGCCAAAATTATACGGCTTTCCTTGACGCAAATGGGATTGAAAAGAATGAAGACGGAAGTTTTAAGACAAAAAAAACCGGAGAAATTTATGAAAAAGATGAGAAAACGAACCGCTACAGAAAGACGGGTGACCGATTCAATTATGTTTTCAATAAGTCTCAGGTAAGCTTAATGCCAAGAATGTTTAATGAGGATAAAGATGTAATGTCTAACTACATTTCAATGTATGGGGCTCCTGATTTCACATTCAATTATGGCAATGAAGATGTGGCAGATAACCCTCAGGCTAAACAAATATTTGATGAACTGAGAGCTAAGTATGATGATAAATCTATTACAGCTGCAGATTATTTAAAGGTAAAACCTTATAATCTTATTAATGTTCAGAAGCCTTCTTTGCTTCAGAATATGGATTATTTTATTTCTTTCCAGAATGGATATTACTTTGTAAGATACCTGTTGTGGAACTATGTAGGAAGACAGAATGATCTTGAAGGAAACATGGAAAGCACAAAAGGAAACTGGATTTCCGGAATTCCTTTTATTGATAATGTAAATGTAGGAAATCAGGATAAAATGCCTGCTAAATTCAAAAATGAAAGTACCGTAGCATTCTTCTTCCTGCCATTACTTTTAGGGTTAATCGGGTTCTTTTTCCAACTGAACAGAGACTTCGGAAGATTCTATGCTTTATTATCTTTATTCATTATTACAAGTGTCGGAATTGTTTTCTATACAGGAGTAAAACCTTTTGAACCGAGAGAAAGAGATTATGCAATGGTGGGATCATTCTATGCTTTTGCGATCTGGATCGGATTAGGTGCAGGAGCAATTTTATGGTTTGCCCAATCTAAGATTAAATCCAATGGTGCTAATATTGCATTGGGAGTTGTGTTGTTAGGAGTTCCTTTCATGATGGGATTCCAGAACTATAATGTTCATGACAGAAGCAACAGATACACAGCATACGATTATGCATATTCAGTTTTAAAATCATTACCTAAGAACGATATTTTATTCGTGTACGGTGATAACGATACCTATCCGGTTTGGGCAATCCAGGAAACGGAAAGATTCAGAGATGATGTAAAAGTGGTTAACTTCACATTGGCTTCAACACCTTGGAATCTTGACCAGGTAAAAAGAAGAACTTATAATGCAATGGGGCTTCCAAGTGAATTGACTCACGATGATTACAGAGACGGAGTAAACGACCAGATCTATATGATGAAGAAGGAAGATTGGGAAGGTGTTTTCAATATGTTGAAAGAACAGGGAGTTCCGGATACAGAATTCAAAGATTTCAGAAAGTACCTTACACAGGATTCTTTAACTCTGAAAGAGGCGATTAAGTTTATCAAATTCAAATCTCCTGAAAAAGATCAGTTACTAAAAATGTACTTTGGAGAAGAGAAATATGAAAAGTATAACATTCTTCCAGTGAACAAATTTATCCTTCCTGTAAATAAAGACAATGCTTTAAAAGCAGGAATTATCAATCCGGAAGATCTTCCGAAAGTGGCCAATCAGATCATGATTACTTACAAAGGAAATACCTTATATAAAAACAACCTGATCTTAATGGATTTATTGGCGAATTTCGATTGGAAGCGTCCGATTAACTTCTCTTCAGGAGGTATTTATGACAGTGAAAATATTTTCTACCTTAATGATTATCTTCAGTTTGACGGATTCAGCTACAGATTAATTCCAATCCAGACTTTACCATCAGCAGATGGAGATATGGGAAGAGTAGATGCCAACAATCTTTATAATGTAGTGAAAAACTTCAGATGGGGGAACTTTAAAGATCTAAGCGCTCACTTTGATGAAACAGCAACTTCAAACATTATCAGCTACAGAATGTCAGCAAGCAGAGCAGCTTCAGCATTGGCATTAAAAGGACAGAAAGCAAAAGCATTAGAAATTTTGGATCTTGCAGCAAAAGAAATTCCTGCTGAAAAATACAATGATCCACGCTCACTAAGCTCAATTGTAACCGGATATATTGTTGCAGGGCAGGAGCAAAAAGGATTACAATTAGCAGAAGTACTTAAAAAAGGAATCTTTGACGAGTATGATTATTATTTAAGCCTTTCTAAAGCGGATCAAAGCTACGTGAGAAGACAAATGAGAACAAAGCCAATGGAATATTCTCTTGTCGTAGCAGCGGTTACAGATGCTTATATGAAGATTGGACAAAAAGAAAAAGCATATGCTTATCTGGTAAAATCCATTGAGCCGATTGATAAAAAATTCAATGCTTTTGTGAAGGAACTTCAGCAGATGGGCAAAGAAAAAGCAATGAAACAATCTGAAGATGTTCAAACGATCACACCATTCTACCAATATTTATTTGATGTAATGGAACCTTTCGATTCAACTTATTCTAAGGAAAAAGAAAATCAGATCACTTCAGCGATTATCAAAGTAACACAATAAAACACTTTTTTAAAACGGAACTTCGGTTCCGTTTTTTTTTGTTATTGGGAATCCTGAATTTTAAGATTATATTTGTGGAACTAAAAATGCATAATGGCAGAAACACAGAATAGCAGGTTCCCAATCTATGCCGTAATCGTTACGGTAGTTTTTAAACTTCTTTTTTTATTGACACACTATATTCAGGAAGATGCTTTCATCACTTGGAGAGTAGCTCAGAATTTACTGGATTATGGAGTAATTGGTTTCAATGGAGATACTAAGATTTCTGCTTCTACTACTCATTTGTATGTTTTTGTGTCCTATATTTTCAACCTTATTTTTGGTAAAGAATATTTTATAGAACCTCTTTTGATTTTTAATTCCATTCTGTTTACAATAGGAACATTATTCTTATCACATTTGGTTCTTAAAAATCCTTGGCATAAGGTCATTTTCATTTTTTTAATCGGAATTTTGCCCCCAGCTATTAAGATTTCAATCCTCGGAATGGAGTATGGAATCCTGTTTTTCCTGGAAATGTCTCTGTTATATTATGGTTTCAACAAAGGGAAAAAATGGGTGTTGACCCTTCTTCCAATACTGATTATGTTTACAAGGATAGATACTGTTATTTTCCTTGGAATTGTATTTCTTGTTGATCTTTTCTGGAACAGAAAAATCAGATGGAACTATATTTTTGGTGGAGTTTTAGGAGCTTTATCAACAGTTGCTTTCAACTGGTTCTATTTTGGAGAAGTGGTAAATAACACAATTACAGCAAAAAAATTACTTTATGAGCAACAATTTACTTTTGGAGAACACCTGGACTATTTTCTGATTAGCTTTGGAAATTTCTGGGGAATGCTGAAAGTTCCGGGAGCTTTCAATCCTATCACAGTGATTGTTCTTATTTTTGAATTGCTTTGCTTTATTTACCTTATCCGACAAAGAGAAAAGAGAAATTACTTTCTGTGGATGATCTTTATTTTCGGATGGGTAAAGCAGATTATTTTTATCTCTCAAAAAAGCTTATTCGACTGGTATTACTGGGTGCCGCAGTTGCTGCTTTTTGTTCCGGTTCTTATTTTTGTATTAGAGCAGAAAGAGAGAAGAAACGTATGGTTATCATTGCTTATTGTATTTTATATTGCTCCGATGTTAGCTTTCCAAACCATTCATTCTATTGCAACCGGAAATGGAGAATGGAATTATAGAAGAACAATCGGTACATTTCTGAACCAATATGAGAAAGATAAAAATCAATGGATTTTACTGGAGCCTGCGGGTTATGTACCTTATTTTTCGGGATTAAAAACCATTGATGAAGTTGGGTTGGTAGACAAACAGATTCAGGAAGAAATCAAAAAAGATAAAACAAATTACTGGATCAACACGGTTAAAAACAGAAAACCAAAATACTTGCTTTCATATCAGAATTTATACCAGGGTAAAAATGCAGCATATTATCAAGCCCACTATAAATTATTAAAGGAATTCAGAGTGAAAGATCATTTGAAAAGTGACAATAAAATATTAGAAAAGATCTACAATCTGAAGCCTTCCGGAACAGACTATAATTTATATATCCGAATTAATTAAAATAGAGCAGAATTCTAAGAGCAGTCTTTAAAACACTTGAATTTTTAAATCCAGACTCCTATAAACCATTATCTAAAACCTAATACCTAACTTATGAAATATTGTGCTTTTCTCCGCGGTGTCAATGTAAAAGGAACCAATATGAAAATGGCAGATGTATGCCAGGTTTTCAAGGATGCCGGAATGAAAGAAGTAACTTCTATATTAGCTTCCGGAAATATTGTGTTTTCCTCTGATAAAAGTGCTGGTGAATTAAAAATAATTCTTGAAAAAGCAATGTCAGAGCATTTTTCCTACGAATCTTTCCTGTTCATCAAATCTCACGAAGAAACAGAAGTTTTCTGGAACAGTATTCCTTTTGCAAAAAATGATGACCTTCACATTTATGGTTTTGTTGGAATATCAGGCGTGGAAAATGTTTTGATGGAAGAGTTTAAAAAAGCTGCTCAGGCAGAAAATGAAAAAGCTGAAATCGTTAATGATATATTTTATTGGCAGGTCCCCAAGGGAAATACATTAGATTCTACCTTTGGAAAAGTTTTAGGAAAGAAAAGCCTGAAAGATCAAATGACCAGCAGAAACGTAAATACTTTCGAGAAGATCTTGAAAAAAATGGAGTAGTATACCACAGAATTTAAAAATAGGGAGCAACAAATACATACAAATTCTGGATCAGAACAGTATCATTCAATAGGAACGGGCTTTAGCCTGTTCTTCTTTTTTTAATTACAATTCCATTGGCTTTAGCCAAAACCTAAAATATCCATAATCTTTGTCATTGCGAGCAAAGCAATCTTATATGTTGGAAATCGCAAAGGCGCTAGTTTTTTTTGAATATCTTCTGTTTTTAAGGCGCAAGGATTTTATCTTCGATAAAATTGTACTCTGCATATTTTCTGACAGACTTAGCAGATAGATAAGCTGTTTTTATTTATACAACACAAAATATACTAATATTCATATAAATATCCATAAGCATCTGTGTAAATCCGTGAAATCTGTGGGAAATAAAAAAATCTTACGTATGTAATTGATAGCTTATCTGTTTTCATTCCGCAAGGAATCTAGTCTTAGATTTTAAAATCCAGAGTTTAGATTCTTTCAGAAATCGCAGATTATCTCCTTTTAGTTGATGAATATTATTTCGACATAGTCAATGATAAACACAGTGTTGAAGAATATGAGGAAATTGTAGCATTGAATTACTATCTGAAATTTTAATTAAAACTTAATCCGAAAAATACATCTGCTTACAATATTGGCATTACCTTTCTCTATCATCTATCATCTATCATCTATCATCTATCATCTATCATCTATCATCTATCATCTATCATCTATCATCTATCATCTATCATCTATCATCTATCATCTATTATCTATTATCTCCAGTCCACCTCAAACTCTCTCCTCAAATAATTTCCAAGTCTGAAACTTTCTCAGTATTTTTACTGAACTTTTTAATTATAACAAAATGATTCAGTATTTAGATAATATTCAGCACAAAGATTCAAAGAACTTTTTCCTTATTGCAGGACCTTGTATTATTGAAGGGGAAGATATGGCACTTAGAATTGCTGAAAAAGTAATTAACATTACAGACAAGTATAATATTCCTTATATTTTTAAAGGGAGTTTCAAAAAGGCTAACAGAAGCCGTGTAGACTCTTTCACAACCATTGGAGAAGAGAAATCTCTTGAAATTCTTAAGAAAGTAGGTGAGACCTTCAATATTCCTACCACTACGGATATTCACGAAAATGAGCATGCAGCATTAGCGGCACAATATGTAGATGTTCTTCAGATTCCTGCATTTTTGGTACGCCAGACAGACTTATTAGTGGCTGCTGCTAAAACAGGAAAATGTGTATCTCTGAAAAAAGGACAGTTCCTTTCACCGGAATCCATGAAATTTGCTGTGCAGAAAGTTACAGATTCAAACAATCAGAAAGTAGCCATTATTGAAAGAGGAAATTCTTTCGGATATACAGATCTGATCGTAGATTACAGAGGAATTCCTACCATGAGAGAATATGCGCCTGTGATTCTGGATGTTACGCATTCATTACAGCAGCCTAACCAAAGTTCTGGAGTAACAGGAGGAAGGCCGGATCTTATTGAAACCATCGCCAAAGCAGGAATTGCAGTAGGAGCAGACGGAATTTTCATTGAAACTCATCCAACTCCGGAAACGGCATTATCTGATGGTGCCAACATGTTAAGACTGGATTTATTAGAAGATTTATTACAAAAATTGACAAGAATTAGAGAATCAATTTTGTAATTGTTAAAAAAACATTAATTTTAGAAATTCTAAAATATTTCTTTTGAAAAAACTAGTTTTACCGCTAAGCCTTATGGTTCCTATTCTGATTTTCTCCCAACAAAGAAAAAAGGATACGGCGACCACTAGAGTGACCGATATAGAGGAAGTTGTGTTCCAGAAAAAAACAACAGGAAGAACCAATGATCTTACCAATGTAAAAATTTCTGCAAAAGAAGCGAAAGCAGTAGCTTCTATCAGTGGCGGAATTGAGGGACTGATTAAAACGCTCCCTTCCGTAAACTCCAACACTGAGCTGTCTTCCCAGTATATGGTGCGTGGTGGAAACTATGATGAAAACCTTATCTACATCAATGATATTGAGATCTACAGACCTTTTCTGATCAGAAACTCTCAGCAGGAGGGGATGAGTATCATTAATCCGGATATGGTTTCCACTGTGAATTTCTCTGCTGGAGGATTTGAAGCCAAATATGGTGATAAAATGTCTTCTGCTTTAAATATCTATTACCGTGAGCCTGAAAAATTTGAGGTTTCCGGTGAAGCAAGCCTAATTGGAGGTAGATTAACCACCGGTTTA
Organism: Chryseobacterium sp. StRB126; assembly: GCF_000829375.1. Taxonomy (NCBI): domain Bacteria; kingdom Pseudomonadati; phylum Bacteroidota; class Flavobacteriia; order Flavobacteriales; family Weeksellaceae; genus Chryseobacterium; species Chryseobacterium sp. StRB126. The sequence continues at coordinate 3,092,424 of NZ_AP014624.1, read as the reverse complement.
GCTTCAAAGAATAAGAAATTTACAGCATTATTTTCTGGAAGATACAGAAATACCAATCTTGTTCTTAACACCTTAAAAGAAGATACAGACTTTAATCCTACTTATTGGGATTTCCAGTCGTATTTGAATTATCATGTTAATGATAAACTCTCCATGTCATTCATAGGATATTATTCTAAGAATGATTATGAGATGATTCCTAAGGCGAAAAGTGTAACTTTTGGAAGTCTTCAGCAGCCTATTACGGTAAATATAGGTTATGCTGGTAAGGAAAATGACCAATATAAAAATATGATGGGTACATTTTCTATGAACTATAAGCCGGCTGATAAATGGAAACTTACCTTGGATGCTTTTGCTTATCAGAACAGGGAAAGAGAATATTATACCATCCGTTCAGAATATGAGCTGCAGACATTTGACCCAATAACAAAAGAACCTGTTTCTAGCTATGATATGGGAGGACAGACAGAACATGCCAGAAATGACCTGTTTGTAAGAACTTACGGAACTCAGTTCAGAGCTAAGTTTTCCCCTAATGTAAATACAGATATTGAGGTTGGTTTCAAATACGAAAAAGAAAATCTTAAAGATCTTACCAATGAATGGAAACTGGTAGATTCTGCCGGATACAGCCTTCCAAGACCGGAAGTGATTGATCCGAGATCAGGAACTACCACAGGGGATCTTAGAATGTTCTATTATATTGCAGGGAAAAATAATATTGAACCGACAAGATTATCTGCGTATGCCCAGTATTCTCAAAAATTCTACTGGGGAGCAAGTAAGGTGTTCTTAAATGCCGGAGTAAGAGTATCTAACTGGAGTTTCAATAAAGAAACAATAGTCTCTCCAAGAGTTCAGTTTGCAATAAAACCAGATTGGGATACAGATATGTTATTTAAACTTTCTGGAGGAATCTATTATCAGTCTCCGTTTTATAAAGAGATTAAAGACCTCGACGGAAATTTCAACCCCAATATAAAATCACAAAGATCTATCCAGGCAATTCTTGCTAATGACTATGAATTCTATATGTATGACAGACCGTTTAAATTAACAACGGAGCTTTATTACAAAAAAATGGATAATCTGATTCCGTATTATATGGATAATGTGAGAATCCGTTACTCAGGACAGAATAATGCTAAAGGATATGCCTATGGAATTGACACCAGATTATTCGGTGAATTTGTTCCTGGAGTAGATTCTTGGTTATCGGCGAGTTATGCAAGAGTGTATGAAAATATTGAGGGAAGAGGAGATATTCCAAGACCTACGGATCAGAGATTCAGGGTGGCGATGTTCTATCAGGATTATATGCCGCAATTCCCATCTATGAGGGTAAACCTTACTCTGGTGTATGCGATGGGATTACCAACAGGATCTCCCGTAATGTTTAATGATAACGGGCAGCCGGATTTCAATTCAGCATACAGTTATCAGAAAACATTGCCTGCTTACAAAAGAGTAGATATTGGATTAACAAAAGTATTTATTGATCCAAAGGATAAAAATAAAAAATCCGGTTTCTGGGGTAATTTCCAGGAATTATCTTTAGGAGTACAGGTTTTCAACGCATTTAATATTAATAACACAGTGGCTAACCAATGGATCACGGATTATAATACCAATTATATGTATCCGGTTCCGGTACGTCTTACAGGACGTTTCTTCAATGTGAAGTTAGAATTTAAACTATAAAATATTCTCAATCCGCATCATCTGCGAGGAGCATATAAAACAAAAATCCTCTGAATTATTTTTCAGGGGATTTTTTATTTACCGGAATTTTATAACAACAATACAAAATTTTATAACAACGGTTTACGGGATATTGTTAACTTTGTCTCAACAATGAAAAAGATTCTTGCCATACTGTTTTCTATTTTCTACTTCGGATTCTCTTCCGGAGCAGCATTTAGCATCCATTACTGTATGAAAGAATTTGTTTCTGTAAGCCAGAAAGTTGATGATATTTGTGGTAAATGTGGTGTAAAGGATAAAAAAGGATGCTGCAAAACAGAGATCAAAGTTGTAAAAGTAGATGACTCGCAAAAGTCTGATCTGCTTAACGTTGATTTTTTAGGACAGATTTCAGAAATTCCTGTCATGCATCAGTTTGCCTTTGTAGACAGATCTTTTTCTGCTACCAAATTCACTCAGATTCAGATCAATGCACCACCGGAATACAGGCCGGTACCCATCTATATCAATCATTGTAATTTTAGAATTTAGAATCCGTCCGTCGTTTTCGATGTTATTGTAATATCGGTACAGAATGACATGTCTTGACGCATTACCTGTGCGTTACCCTTATTCTTTATTAAAAAATTAATTCTAAAATTTAAAACAATGAAAAAGTATATCATTACAGCAGCTCTATCTTTATTCTCAGTTATTTCACTTTCAGCACAATCTAAAAAAGATGCTCAGGTTTCAAAGCTCTATCAGAATTATATTGCGATTAAGTCAGCTTTAGCTTCTGATGATGCAGACCAAACTTCAAAAGCGGCTACAGAATTCATTAAAACGGCTTCATCCATCGATTATAAATTGGTTTCAGAAGGAAACCTTAATATTCTTAGAAAAGATGCTTCTGCCATTTCAGAAGCGAGAACCGTTGCAGCCCAGAGAGAGACTTTCTTCAATTTATCAGACAATATGATTAGTCTGACGAAGGAATTCAAGCTTTCCGAAAAACCGGTTTATGTACAATACTGCCCAATGGCTGATGCAAGTTGGTTAAGTGATGAAAAACAAATCATGAATCCATACTACGGAAAATCTATGCTTTCATGTGGAAGTGTAAAGTCAGAAATTAAATAAGTATTGTATTAATCTTTAAAACAATAAGTTGTGGGGTTTAATTTATTTTAAACTTTAAACTCTACAACTTCTAAAAGTTCGGAATATTATGAAAAAACTAATAATGTTTCTGGTTCTTTTGTTCTCTATTTTTACATTCGCGCAAACCACAAAAACCTATTATACCTGTCCTATGCACCCTGAAGTTATCTCTTCAAAACCCGGGGACTGCCCGAAGTGTAAAATGACATTGGTAAAGAAAACAGTTGTAGTAAAGCCAGCAGTAAAATCTATACCGAAAGTAGAGGCACAAACAAAACCTGTAGAAACAAAAGTACATCAAAAAAAAGTTGAAGAAGTTAAAAAAGTAAGCGGACTAAGGAAAGCAGAGCCAGTTCAGATGGCTAAGCCTGCTTTAAAATCAGTGAGTCAGCCTCAAATTTCATCTCTATCAAAAACTAAACCTCAAGCTACTTATACTTGCCCTATGCATCCTGAAGTAATTTCAGATAAACCGGGAAAGTGTCCTAAATGTGGAATGGAGCTGGTAGAAAAAGAAGATCATCAACACACGGTTGTTGAAGCTCCAAAAGAAGAAAAACCTGTTTTAAGAAGAAATTCTGAAAACGGAAAACTTACTTTTGGTGGAAAAAAAGTTCGTTACGATCTGTATGTAAAAGATACCATTGTCAATTTTACAGGGAAAAACAGAAGAGCGATTGCGATCAACGGTAAACTTCAGGCTCCTACATTGTACTTTACAGAAGGAGATACTGCGGAAATTTACCTGCACAATATGCTTAAGGAAAATACAGGACTTCACTGGCATGGAGTGATTCTCCCTAATGAACATGATGGAGTTCCCTATCTTACCACAAAACCTGTAAAACCGGGTGAAACCCATTTATATAAGTTTAAAATCTCTCAAAACGGAACCTATTGGTATCATTCTCATGAAGCATTACAGGAGCAGATAGGAATGAACGGAATTTTAGTCTTTAAAAAGAGAGAAGGGGAGCCCAGAACAGAATATAATGCGGAAATTCCTGTATTATTGGGAGATTGGAGTGATGATGATCCTATGCAGATCGCCCGCAGATTGCACATGGCCAATACAGATTGGTATGCAGTAAAGAAAAATGCAGTCCAGAGTTATTGGGAAGCTATTAAATCCGGAAACTTCGGAACAAAGGCCCTGAACGAATGGAAAAGAATGGAAGCGATGGATGTGAGTGATGTGTATTACGATAAGTTCCTGATTAACGGAGCTCCAAGTTCTGATTACTCTAACCTGAAAGGAGGTGATAAAGTAAGATTAAGAGTCGCCAATGGAGGTTCATCTACTTATTTTTGGCTGAATTATGGCGGCGGGAAAATAAAAGTAGTAGGAAATGACGGAAATGATGTGGTTCCGGTAGAAGTAGACCGATTGATTGTCGGAGTTTCGGAAACTTATGATATTGAAGTAACGATTCCTGAGAATAAAAGCTTTGAATTCCGTGCGACTTCGGAAGATAGAATTGGGCATGCATCCCTTTGGCTTGGTTCCGGTGATAAAGTAGAAGCGCCTAACTTACCAAGACTGATGCTTTTTGAAGGTATGAAAATGATGAACGGAATGATGGAAATGAGCGGAAATATGAAGCCAATGACCATGACGATGGGAAATCAGATGATGGATATGAATGAAGTAATGTATCCTGAGCTTTCAGAAAAACAAAGAAAAACAACGATGAAGCACATCAACGAAATGATGGGAGTGAAAACGAAGGAAGATAAAAAAAGTGAAGATCATTCTCAGCATGCAGGAATGGATATGGCTGAAGAAAAAACCATCAAAAGATTGTCGTACAATATTTTAAAATCTCCTGAAAAAACAATTCTTCCTACAGACAGTGTTCGTAATATGAAGTTTACGCTGGAAGGAAATATGAACCATTATCTGTGGACACTGGACAACAAAACAGTGACAGAAACAGATAAAATTCTAATTAAAAAAGGTGAGATTTTAAGAATCAAATTGTATAATAATTCCATGATGCGTCACCCGATGCACCTTCATGGGCATGATTTCAGATTGATAAATTCAAAAGGAGAGTACTCACCATTGAAAAATGTGGTAGATATTATGCCGATGGAAACTGTTACCATTGAATTTGCAGCCAATCAGGATGGAGACTGGTTCTTCCACTGTCATATCCTGTATCACATGATGGCAGGAATGGGAAGAATCTTCAGTTATGAAAATTCAAAACCGAATCCACAGCTTCCGAACAGAAAGCTGGCTTGGAAAAACTTCTTGAAAGACAATAAAATGGTAAGTTCCATGGCCATGCTGGATGTTGCAAGCAATAAAATCCATGCAGAAACAATGACGATGTTTGGGCCAAGATGGGCTAACCTGAATGAGTTTCACACAAATTGGAACTTCGATCATTTTGAAGGAAGTGCAAAAGTAGGACGATTCTTAGGTAAATTCCAGTGGGCATTGCCCTATGCAGGATTCAGAGTTCAAAAAAACCATGAAATTATGGAAAGGCAAATGGCAGAAGATATGGGAATGGATTTTCATGGGAAGAAAACCTGGTTCGGACAACAGAAAGCTTCAAAAAGCAGATATTCGTTCATGGTCGGGATGCAGTATGTATTACCCATGTTGATTACGGCAGATGCAAGCGTAGATCAGAACGGAAAAGTATTGCTGGAACTGAGCAGAGAAGATATTCCACTTTCCAGAAGGCTGAGGGGGAACTTCAGTATCAATTCAGATGGGGAATTTTCAACAGGAATAAGATATATCGTTCAGAAATATTTATCCCTTTCCGGAAATTATGATAACGAAATGGGCTGGGGTGCCGGTGTTACCTTAACGTATTAATTTTTAATCACATTATTTTATAAAATCAGTCAGAAACAATGAAAAATATAATAACCATATTGTTGGTGGGAGCTACATTATATTCATGTACTAAACCCGAAAATAAAACATCTGAAAGTAAATCAGTAGAACCGGAAATCAAAACCGTAAATAAAACTGATTCTGTTGTTGCTTCAAATCAAAATCCAGAAGTAAAAGAAAGTCTGGTGGAAAATAAAAAAGAAACTGTTGAACTTTCAGCGTTTCCGATACAGCAAGTGATCAAAGGATATCTTCCTTTAAAAAATGCGTTGACTCAGGATGATTCTAAAAAAGCTTCCGATGCCGCTAAAAATCTGTTTTCTATATTAAAGAAAATAGATATCAGTAATACCAATGTAAAAAGCAATTCTGAGTTGCGTGATATTTTGGAAAGTGCATCAGAAAATGCAGAACATATTGGCGAAAACGTTGATGATATAGGACATCAGAGGGAACATTTACTGGCTTTGAGCAATGATATTACAGATTTGATCGGAGAAGTAGGAACCGGTGGTTTAAAATTATATCAGGATTTCTGTCCTATGTACAATAATGGAAAAGGAGGAATCTGGATTAGTGAGACCAAGGAAATTGTAAATCCATATGAAGGATCAAAAATGCTCAACTGTGGATCTGTAAAAAAGGTTCTGTAGAAAAATGAGTCCCTTCATTAAAAGAATATTTTTGGGATTAATCCTTATTTTTTTAATAATTCAGGTGATTCAGCCTGTCCGTAATATTGATTATGGACAGGTACCTTCATCTGACATTTCAAAAGTGTATCGGATCCCCGGAAATGTACAATCTATTTTGAGAGCCTCATGCTATGATTGTCATAGTAATGGAACGAATTATCCTGTTTATGCCTACATTCAACCCTTAAGTTTTTTTCTTGAAAATCATATCAAAGAAGGGAAAAAAGAGTTGAATTTTAGTGAATGGGGATTGTACAGCAAAAGGAAACAAACTCATAAATTAGAATCTATTGAGAATCAGATAAAGCAAAGAAAAATGCCACTTTCTTCCTATCTCTATCTTCATCACGATGCAAAGCTGTCTGATGAAGAGATCAAAGAAGTTGTGGACTGGATAGAGTCAATCCATACAGAAGACCAATAGAAGAATAAAGGAAGAAAATCTATAGTAAAAAACTAAAAACCATCTCTAAAATGAGATGGTTTTATATTGAATTTTATACTGTTTATTTTGCTTTAGTTTCCGGGACTTTGGGAGTATAAGTAACTTTTGTAATATCAACCGTCATTTCCTTCAGACGTTTTGCAACATCATCAGGCATATCTTTTTGATATCTTCCGCCAATCACTTCAGAAAGGAATTTCTCTGTCTCAGCATACATTGCCATACTGTTTACAGGTTTTCTGAATCCATGTCCTTCATCATCAGCTAAAATATAATTTACTTTTTTACCTTTATCACGAAGAGCTATGACAATCTGATCTGCCTCAGCCTGTTTTACCCTCGGATCATTAGCCCCCTGAATAATCAGTAAAGGCTTATTAATTTTATTGACACTGAATAACGGACTTGCGTCATGCATGAGCTTTTTACCTTCTTCAGTTTTTGGATCACCTACCATACCATAAAGGGAGGCACGCGCAGATTCCCAATAGGCAGGGACAGAATCCAATAGAGTGAAAAGGTTACTAGGCCCCACAATATCAACTCCTGCAGCATATACATCAGGAGTGAATGCTAATCCGGCCAGAGTAGCATAGCCACCATAACTTCCCCCCATAATAACTACTTTGTTTTTATCAGCAATTCCTTTATCAATCAGGTATTTTACACCCCATGTTATATCATCCTGCATCAATTTTCCCCATTGTAGATCGCCACCGTTCTGAAACTTTTTCCCATATCCGCCACTTGCTCTGAAGTTAGGCTGCAATACAGCATATCCTCTGTTAGCAAGGAACTGTACATTTGAATTATAGCCCCAATAATCTCTAGGACCTTTTGGCCCTCCATGAACTAAAACCACTACAGGCACATTTTTACCTGAAGATCCTGCTGGTAAAGTAAGATAGGCTGGAATTTCAAGTCCGTCACTGCTTTTGTAGCGGATGGGGGTCATTGAAGCAAGGTATTTTTCAACTTTCTTCAGTTCTGGTCTTGGAGTATATTGGAAAATTAATTCTTTTGTTTTGGTATCGAAAAAATAAGACTCAGAAACATATTGGTCACTCCAAACTGAGATTAAGAATTTGGAATAATCTTTTGTGGAGCTTGAAAAATTAATTTCTTTACCTGGGAATTTACCTTGCAGGAATTTATAGTTAGCTTCCCAATTTTTATCTTTCCAGTAGTATTCGGTTTTATCACCCGTGTAAGAGGTGAAAATAATTTTTCTTGTATTTCTGTCTGCAGATAAGCCGCCAAAATCTACTTTTCCTTTAGGATCATTTTCTATTTTGGTGATCTGTTTGGTTTTTGGATCCATCAAAAATAATGCAGATTGATCCAGATCTCCTTTATTGGTTACCAGATAAAACTTTGAATTATCTTCATTCCAGTTCGGAATATAAGCTTCTTCAGTAACTAGCGTTTCATAGATGGGAGTTAGTTGATCACCATCTTTATACAGGAACTGAGTTGTTCCTTTATCATCCGTTCTGTTTAAAATTCTAAGCTTTTCATCCCAATCGAAATCGTATCCTGTAATACGGTCTTTATTTTCGAAAACCTTTTTCAGTTCACCCGTAGAAATTTTTAATGAGTACAGATCATGCCATGCTTTATCACGGTTGTTTAATCCTACCATTATCAGATCAGGATCTTTTCTGCTAACCATATAGATTTGGGCTGCTACTTCATTAAGTGGGGTTAGGTTTCTCGATTCAGGAACTCCATTGGTGGCCTTAGCCATTGGATCTACTGCAAAAATATTGAGGTTTTCATCGCCGTTTTTATCCTTTATATACAGGATGTATTTTCCATCTTCCGACCAGAAATATCCGTTTAACGGTCGTTTGCTGTCAGTTAATGGGTGGGCTTTTTCAAAGGGTTCATCAAATTTTTTCACCCAAATATTCATGATTCCACCATATTCCCTCAGGAATGAAATCCATTTTCCATCCGGGCTCAATTGGCCGCCGGTAATCTCAGGATTTCCAAAAAACAATTTTCTGTCCAATAATTGAGCCTCCTGTGCCTGAAAGCTTTGGAACCCTATCAGCAGGAGTAATACATAAAAGATTTTTTTCATATTTTTTGATTTTGATATTTGTTAATTTAGTCATTTATTTCCATAGAAAATGATAATTGATAATTCTTTTAGATTGAAATTGTACTTGTTACGCTTATAGATCCAGTTCAATAATCTTCCTGGCCATTTTTTGATTGATACTTTCAGGAATTAAACTCATCATAAAATTACGCAATGAATTTCCGTGTTCCCATTGAGAAATTTTTCCAATAGTACGGCTTGTATTTACAATATAATCTACTTTTTTTCTTCTGATTTTCTGAAATTCTTCAAAAACAACATTAAAATCTTTATTTTTCTCCAGTAGCCTGCCAATCACATAGGCGTCTTCAATGGCCTGACAGGCACCTTGTCCCATGTTGGGCGTTGTAGCATGAGCTGCATCCCCAATCAGACAGAGGTTTTCAGTATACCATTGAACAATAGGGGCGAGGTCTGTAATTTCGTTACAGATGATATTTTCTTTTTGGGTGGCTTCAATAAGGTTCAAAACCAAATCATCGAAATCTTTAAATATTTCTGCAATTTGTGCGTATCTGCTAAAACTTTTTTCATTGATGCAAGCATACCAGTACACTTTTTTCTCAGAGATCTTTACGAAGCCAAAACGTTTTCCTTTTCCCCACATTTCAAAAGCTTCATGATGATGCCGCTCGGGGAGCTCAAAGTCAACCAGCCCACGCCAGCATTTCTGTCCGGAACTTCGGATTGATCCTGTTTTTAGAATTTGGTTTCGGATAGGCGATTTTATACCATCAGCACCAAAAACAATGGTGCTTTCAATCTGATTTCCATTTTCAAAGTCTAAAATATAGTTTTCTTTCTTTTCAATTGTCTGTAAAGAATGATTAAGCTGAATGGAATCCGGATTAAGGGTTTCTGCAAGAATACGCTGTAATTCTGCACGATGAATGGCTACATTACAGGAATTATATTGTTTTTCCAGGGTGAGAATTTCCGTTTTTGAAAATGGTTTCAGAGATTCGTTGGATAAGGTAATTCTATGGATTTTGTTTCCGGCACTTTCAATCTTTTCTTTTAATCCAAGTTTGTCAAAGACCTGCATAGCATTTACAGCCATCATAATTCCTGCTCCTACAGGTTTTATTTCCTGTGCGGATTCGTAGATTGTAAAATCATATCCATGTTGTTGAAGAACATTTCCCAAAGTAAGACCACCTATTCCAGCTCCAATGATTGAGATTGTATTCATTATTTATTTTGTGAAGTGATGCTGTTGGAAATAAGAAAGGACACAAATATTTTATGCCACTAATTCCTTTTGCAAATCTAAAGGTATTTGTGGCGATCATTATCCGTATTTAATTTTATCTGAGATAAAATCTTTGCGTCTTAAAAGCATTTTAACCAATCTGTATCCTTTGTGCCTTTGTGATTTCCCATCTTAAAGTTTATAGAGTCAAAATATAACTTTCCGATACCTTTTTAAAGCCATACCTATTGAAAAACTGATGCGCTCCGTGATTATTCACTCCGCTTTCCAGCAAAATAAAGCTGATATTCCAGTTTTTAGATTCCTCAATAGCTTTTTCCAGCAGCTTACTTCCAAGAGATTGTCCTCTTACAGACTCATCCAAAAGCATATCTTCCAGAATCGCATACTTTTTAAAAGGACTGTTGATAACATTGAAGACCATCATTCCGACAATTTGTACGTTTTCATCTTCTGCAATTAAAATATTCAGTTTTGAACTGCCATCGGAATTGAAATCTGTAAGGAGCTGCTCCGTTAAAATGACATCAAGATCCGGATTCCAGTGATGAGTATCTATAGCTCTTCCGGACATCATCTCGCCATGAGAAATGTAAGAATCTGTTTTATGAGTGATAAAAAAGTCTACCAATTCCTTAATACGCGTTTTATCTGTAAGCCATTGTGTAGTATAGTTCATGAGGTCTTGTTATTTTATTTTTTTTAATTCTTCCAATAATTGATTCTGTTTGTTGATAAACTGATCCAGATTATTCGTTTTTAAAGGATGGGCATTTTGGTACTTTTCAATTTCAGGAAGAGTTTTTCTGATTTTGAATACGACGTAATGATCACGAATAGCCGCATTATTTTTTCTGATTTTATCAATTAAAATTTTAATGGTCTGTGTTTTTAGGTTATACCGATCAGAACTGGCCTTAATCTCTTGTTCAATCTGCTTTTTAGTGAGAGAATCAGTTACTGAATTTGAAAGGGCCACAGCATCATTATAATATGTTTCTGATTTGCCGATTACATTATTATATTCGGCAATCGTCTCTTCGGCTTCTTTATTAATAGCCTCTATTTTTTGGTCGAGTTCCTGTAAAGCTTTATTATTTTTTAAAAGTTCATCATATATTTCATGAACAAGATTTCCATAAGATCGGGTATTTTTCTTAATAGAGCTGGAAATTGAAGATTCTGCGTTGTCAACAGCATTTTCTACGACCGCATGTTTTTTGGTAGAATTTTCTTTGCAGGAAAGCACCGATAAAGCTATTGCCGAAGCGAAAAGTATTTTTTTCATAGTATGTTTTATTGGGGTTTATAATATATATCATATCCCGGCAACTAAAGATAATCATTTGGAATTCGTCATCAATAATGACTGGATATGATTTTAATTAGTTGAACAAACGTTGAAAATTGTTACAATAATTTATAAGATTGAAAGTAAATCAATATTTCTTTATTTAAAATCTCTAAAATTATAATTATATATGCTTTATTTCCAGGATTGAAACTTGTCATGCATTATTTCTGCAATCTCGTTTACTCTTTTCTGGGCTATTTCATTATCTTGTCTGTATTCCATAGGTATCTTGTCATAGTCCATAACTTCATCGTTAGACAAAAACCCTTTTAAATGGTTTAATACTCTAAAGATTATATGATTCATGCGCCAGCAAATAGAAGGCTCAATGTTTTGCATTTCATCAGTTTCTATTCCTTTCGTTTCACCGCCGATCCAGAGACTTCTATCAAATACGAAAGTAATGTCCTTATAATTTGACTCAGATTTATCATATTCAGGATTACTGAACAGTATTTTCCATCTTGGAATACCTGTTGAGAAGCGCATACTGCAAAATATGGGCTGGAATAATCTCTTGCTTGTATCTACATCAGAAATGTTTTTTGGAGGCTCGGTGTAAAAATGGTCAAAAACCTCAATAAGATGACCTAGGTTGGGTTTAATAAATTCAATATAACGGGCAATAACAAATCCATTTTCATTCGATTCGCTGATGGAAGGAATATAAAACAGATCACCTGGTTTTGGCTTCATTAATGACTTCATTATACAATATTTTAATAGTACTATCTGGATATTTATAAAAAAACGGAGCCTGAAAACAGACTCCGCCTATAAAATTGTTTGCGCTAAAATTATTTACCTAAATAAGATTTAAGGATCTTACTTCTGGTATTGTGTTTTAGTCTCTTAATTGCTTTTTCTTTGATCTGACGAACTCTCTCTCTTGTAAGATCGAAAGTCTCACCAATTTCCTCTAAAGTCATTGGGTGTTTTCCGTTCAATCCGAAGTATAATCTTACCAAATCTGCCTCTCTTGGAGTTAAAGTGTTCAATGCTCTTTCGATTTCAATCTGAAGAGATTCAAGCATTAAGTCTTTATCAGGACTTGGAGATTCACCTGAACGTAATACATCATAAAGATTAGAATCTTCACCTTCTACTAAAGGGGCATCCATAGACAGGTGTCTACCGGAGTTTTTCATAGATTCTTTAATATCTTCCTCACTCATGTCAAGAACTTCAGCCAATTCTTCCGGAGAAGGTGGTCTTTCATTTTCCTGTTCAAGGTGAGCGTATGCTTTATTAATTTTATTGATGGAACCAATTTTGTTCAACGGAAGTCTTACAATTCTTGATTGCTCAGCCAACGCCTGTAAAATTGATTGACGGATCCACCATACTGCATAAGAGATAAATTTGAAACCTCTAGTTTCATCGTACCTTTTTGCCGCCTTCATTAATCCTAAGTTACCTTCATTAATTAAATCGGGTAAGGAAAGACCTTGGTTTTGGTATTGTTTAGATACAGAAACTACGAAACGAAGGTTGGCTTTAATTAATTTTTCCAATGCAGCTCTATCGCCAGCACGTATTCTTTGTGCCAATTCTACTTCCTCGTCCGCAGTAATCAGTTCCACTTTACCAATTTCCTGCAAATACTTGTCTAATGAAGCAGTTTCCCTGTTGGTAACCTGCTTAGTGATTTTTAATTGTCTCATTTATTTTTTCCTCAAAAAAGAGTTACTATATAATATACGTATGGAAAAGTAAAAAGGTTACACCAGCTTTTATTTTTTATTAAATATTTTAGATGAAAGTGAATAGGAGAGGCTGGAACATGGATTGAGAAGGTAAAAAAAAGCCGTAAAAAAATAAAAAAGTAATATAGAAGACCTCCATCATTCCCTTCCTCTGGAGTGGCAAAAATTCAAAGAATTTTTGACGGAGTGGTTTACCACAATCTTTATTAATGCTCAAACTTCAAAAAAAAACAGAACCAAAGTTCCGTTTTATCTATATCTATGAGATTTTTAGTGCAATTAGAATAGCTCATTCAGTACTTTAGCCAATCTTAATCCTCCATACAACAATTGTCTTTCAAGAGTATCATTGAACTTATATTGATAGTCGTAAGATAATTTTGAATCATTAGGAGTCTGTGCATAGATTTTGTTGGCGATTTTGTGAGAATCATATAACCAATCTTCCAGAGTTCCGGATTGAATTTGGGCAACTTCTTCCTTAGATTTAATATCTAAAAGCTTAGAATATTCAGTATAGCTATATTTTTGGGAATCTACTAATTTACCATCCCAAACAGAATGTAAATTGGTTTTATCTCCGAAATACGTAACATTAATCTTGTTTCCTCCTAAATCCTCTGCTCTTCCTACATGTAATGGTTGTGCAAGATCTCCCATAATATGAATAAGGAAGATTAAAGCAATCTTTCTGTCTTTTGCAGATGTTTTTTCATCTTTAATCTGGCTGGATAGGGTATTAACCTGAGTGTAAAGACTTGGTCCTGCCTGCATTTTTAAGTTTTGGTCAAAAGCTTTAAAGTCAGTTTGTGGATCGATGTTTACGTAGTGCCATGATGAAGCCTGCTTCCAAGCACCTGTAGTATCAGATTTAATGAAGTCTGGCCAGTTAGCCCAGTATGCAAGACGTTCCTTGCCCATTATTTTTTTGATTTCTCTCTTAGCCTTTCTGGAAAGGTGATTTTCTGCAATATCTGCAATTACTCTGTGCCCCGTCAATCCCCACGCATAAGAATAAAGTGAAGAGGAAATGAATGCTAAAATCAGAATTTTAGAATAAATACTTTTCATTTTAAATAACAATTTTCAGTCTGCAAAGATACAGTCCTCTTTCCGAATAAGCATATATTATCCCGAATTTATTCCAAAGGGGGATGTTAATAAAATTTAATCCAAATAAAATAAGTAATTGTACTAGGTTTGGGGATGATTTTTCGGGAACATGATGCGAGTTCCGGGATACAAAGTATTGTAGGTAATATAATAATGATATGAGCTGAAGTTTTAAATATCCAACCTTGAACTCAAAAAGATAAACCCTTGATACTGAATTTTGAATTTTAACCTTTTAACCTTTTAACCTTGAACAAATTCTTCAATTACCGTATTTTTACGGAATTTACTGAAAATTATTCCTTTTAATACCAATAAATTAGTATTTTTAGAATAAAATTATTGTCAAAATATTTTTTCAAACTTATGAGATATATTATCTTTACAAGTCATAATCACAGGAAACACTATGCATGAGAACAATATAGTAGATATGAACTATAATAAGCTGCAGACAGACTTTAAAGCTGAGGCTGTAGCTGTTAACCTTTTAAAATATCATCGGGCAGTAAGCAATATATTTATTGAAAGAGTCGGTGTGAACGATCGTGCTTACTTAAAGGATATTAAAAGCATTTCGAGCAGTTATCTGGGTTTTGATGAGGAAGTATTCACGATAGAAAGTTATAGAGAGGGAATTTATGACTATCTTCCTGAAGGATTGTTTCACCCACCTTCTCTCGGAGCTTCCAGAAAAAATGTAGATACGGTTGTAAGAGAAATCAGAAAACAGAAAAGAGTAGAGGATGATGCCCGAAAATTTTTCCGCCCATTTGAGTTGGAAGTTTTTTTTACAGAGATCAGTGCGCTACTTAAAGAGTCAGAATTTGATATCACAAGCAATACGGATGCTTTACTGGAAACGGTAAGTGAACTTTGGCCGCTTATTGATATGCTGGATAAGCAGAGTGCTTATATATTTATGCATATTTTGCCGTTTTTCCACCAGATTCGTGGAGATAAAAGATGGTTTGAAAGATGTATGACTGCTTTTCTTCAGGTTCAGGTTCAGGTAACTTTTTCTCCTAATGTTATTGATGAAATCGAGAAAAATGATGATTCAATGTTGTTGGGGAATTCAAGATTGGGAGTGACTTATATTCCCAGTGGAAGACATATGGATGGACAACGAAACTGGGTGATAAATATTGGGCCAATTCCTTATGAGGAAATGAAAAAATATATTCCGGGAAGCCCGTTCAGAAAAGTTCTTCAAACACTGTATGATTATTTTCTTCCTGTGACAGTGGATATAGAAGAGAATTTCGTTACAGAAAAGCTGGAATACTCGTTTAGTCTTAAGGATGATGAAAGAAATGCCAGCCGCCTTGGATACTCTACATTCCTCTAAATTATTTTATTATATTTACAATTACCAACAAAGTATAAATTCGAAAAGAAACAAATGGAAATTTCTTCAGTAAAAGGTATTTTTTTAAGGTATATTTTAATGCCTTTAATCGCTATCATCATGATGTTTATCCTCGGGATTATCAGGAGAAACAAACCTGCGATCAAAATTAAAGTAATTATTGTATACGTTCTTCTGTGCAGTTTATGCCTGGCACTACCGGGTTTTTTTGGATTTGCCGGAAATCTTTTTAATCCGTACTGGTATCTCATTGCGCAGGTTATTTACCTTATTTTTGGGATTATTCACGTTAACTTATTACACAAATATTTCAAAAAGCATATTGATTCTCTGGCAATGAGTATTTTGTTTGAATCTATACTTTCATTAACGTGTATTGCTTTGGGTGGATTTTTATTTACCCTTTTATTCAACTGGATGAGTAAAGGTACAGGATATGCTGTAATGGCAGCTACAAGTATGCTGATCTTTGTGGTTCCTATGGTGTTTTATTATTGCTATATCCAATTTATCAGTATTCCTTTTGATATTTATAAAACATGGAGATATTCTCCAGAGCAAAAGCTTCCTGATTTTGAAGGGGCAGATTTTGACCGTTTGATGGTTCTGAATGTTGAATTAAGCAAAAACCTTGAAGATTCAAACCGATTCAGAATTAAAGCTAAAACGCTTCCAACCGGAATTACTTTTGGAGACTGGTTTTACAGAGTGGTTGATGATTATAACCACAAAAACCCGGGATCTATTATTCACCTTTCCGATGAAGTAAGAGAACCCTATTATTGGATCTTTTATACCAAAAAATCGTTTTTCAGCTTTAGAAAATATATAGATTTCGATCAGGACATCACTGCAAACAGCATTTCTGAAAATGAAGTCGTTATTTGTAAGAGAGTCATTCAACATGAAGAGGAAGGAGTCGCAAGAAAATCATAAACACAAAAAATTAAAAAGTATTAAACATGATACAACCTATTAAACATTTTGCAATCAACTGGGTGGATGGGATGAAAGTTTCCCAAAGACACCTTAATGATCAGGATAATTTCTTAATTGATACCATCAGAGATTCCAATTCACTTGGGATTACTACATATAACTATGGGCTCTTACCTATTTCTACTGAGTATACAGACCGTACTATTTTTGATGTTCATAACACCGCTACCAATGATGTACAGCTTGTTATCAAAAGATGCAGCGCTGTTACTATGGCAGGTTACCGTATCGAATTAAGTGACAGAAGAATCAGTGTAAAATCACTGGCAAAATCAATGAGTGAAGAGCAGGCAGATGGAGAATATTATATCCTGATCTCTGTAAATCCGTTTGATAAAGTTCCTTTTGGAGATATTGATCCGGAAGAAATTCCACCACGTCACCCAAGTGCACAACCCAATCACCACATTGAACTTCTTCCTGTAACGTCTTTGAACAGCAGCTATTCAGGAGGAAATTACCTGATTATCGGTAAAGTAGATTTAAAGGCAAACATCGCACAGGTAGATTCTAATTTTATTCCACCTTGTACTTCGGTTCAGAGCCATCCGGCTTTGGTAGAATATTACAGCAGCTTTGCAAAATCTATTGGAAACCTTCAGCAGTATGCTTTCAAAATTATTCAGAAAGCTTCTCACAAGAACCAGAATACAGCCCTAGCACAGAATGTTAAGTTTGTTTGTAATACGATGGTGACTACTTTTGGAGATATGTATTTTCAGTTCAGGAATATTACCCCATACCAACCGCCGGTATTTTTAATTGAATCTTTTGCAAGACTAGCCCTTCATTTATACAACTCAACGCAACTTCTGGTTCCTGCAGAATTGGAAGAAATGTTGAACTATAGTTTGGAGTGGAGTGAAATTGCCCCACATACTTTATTAAACCAGCTTTCTATTGTAGCAGAAACAAACTATGATCATCATAATTGCGGAGAACCTTTACTTTATATCCAACAGATGTTAAGAAGTTTAGAAATTATCTTCTCAAAACTGAGCGAACTGGATTATATTGGTCAGAGAAAAGAAAATATCATTGTTAACGAACAGGAAGTTTCTACCAACACCAACCCGAAAAGAGGTTGGAGCGTTTTAGACTAAAAACTTCTTCACTTATAAAAAAGATAAATCCTGAATTTTCTAATTCGGGATTTTTTATTGGTTCTGCGTCACAGTAAAATAATCTTGGATTTACTCCTGACCGCAAAAATAATGTCCCAGTTTTCTATATATTATATTATTTACCCGAGTTCGGGATCATAAAATTAAGGGTAATAGGCTGGAAGTTACTATCGGAACTACAATTTCTGACGTTGCCGCAAAATTTGATGAAGCAGTCTTTAAAGGAATAATACATTACAGGGTTGTAAGTGGTTTTTTTAAACTCAACTCACTTCCCTCTCCCAGCTCCAGGCTTCCTTACTTACTAAAAACAGAAATGTCTTATCCCGAACTCAGGTTATTTACCCTACATCATACACCCTACATCATGTTCTTTTTAAATCCCATATCAATGAATAAATATCATGACGATTTGTTTGTAAGATATTGATAATCAATTTGTTGTATTTAAAAAGTATGCGTGTAGTATATTGTTTTTAACAGTTTTTTTAATTTATGCTATAGTTTTGTGATAATCTGTTGTTTATTGTTTGGTTTGTTCATCGAATCATCAATGATTTAGGGACTAAGGTTGCAAAAACGGAATTATATTTTTTGTAAAAAGAATAAGTGCTATAGATCATATGAGATGTACAGAAGCGAAAAATAGCTTTAAAATCTGATATCAATATTATAATTATAAATGAAATAACTCAAAAAAAAATCTATGAAAAAAAATTATCTAAAATCTTTTGTCTTTGTCTTTTTTCTACCGGAACAGTAGTGATGGGACAAAATAAACTTAAGGTAAGTCTGGATGCCGGGTATACGTATGGTGCTTTAAATTCTGACCTTTCAAATCTTGTTGATTCAAGGTATACCGGGCGTTATGGTTTCGGGGTCAACCTGTCTGGGGAGTATATGATTTGGAAATCACTTTTTGTTTCTACAGGAGTTTCGTTTCAGCAAAAGAATTATAAGTTTGAGAGAACGGGAAGCAGAGATGGATGGTATACAGAATATAATAATAATTTTTTAACCCTTCCTTTAATGGTAGGAGGCTATATCCTGAATAATCCACATGAAACCACCGGTGTATGGATCAAAATTGCCGGAGGAATGTATACTGATTACTGGCTAAGTATGAAAAGAGAAGGGCGGTATCCGGTATTTAATGAATTGCAGGAAAATGGAACTTTTAATTATACACAAGTTTCTGATAAATATGATTTCAAAAAGAATGAAAATCAGCTTAATCGTTGGGGATATGGGTTGGCAGGCCAGGCGCAGTTAGGATATTCTTTTAATAAGTTTGATGTATATGGATCCTATAACTACCAGTATGGGCTTTCAGATATCAATATGGCGAATAACGATAAAGACCGTAAATCAACCATTCGGTCATATATGATTTCTTTAGGTGTTTCCTATAAGTTTAAGTAAAAAGTTTTCTTATCAATTAAAATATATAAAATGAAAAAAAGTATCATTTATTTAGGATTAGTACTGTTTTCAGCATCAGTAACATTCAATTCCTGTATGCAGGAGAATGAGTCTCCTATTACAGAGCCAACAAGATATACAAGCAATGATATAAAATCCTACGCCGATCTTTTTAAAGTATTCTGGACAGTAATGGATCAGCGGTATAATTATTTTTATGAACAGAAAGGAAAAGATGGTATGGATTGGAATACCATTTATAAAGAGTATTATCCAAAATTTGCTGCTTTAAAATCCTATAATGGGATTGGAGTAAGTGATGCAGAACTTCAGGCGGATGCTGAAAAAGCAAAGGTATATTTTACAGAAATCATAAATCCCATCATTGACAGACATTTTAACGTTAAAATAAAAGTTCCTTTTTCAAATTCCGGTATTACCAATACATATACTTTTTATGGAGGGATGAACGAAGTGAGATCTAATATTTATCCGTTTGATGCTAAATACGGATATATGAAAGACAGGCTTCAGGATGGGGCTGTATTAACTAATAATTTTTTATTGGCGGGTAATTTGAAATCTAATCCGGATATTTACTATTTCAGTTTCAAAAGTTTTTCATTATCTACAAATTTTAAGATTAATCTTGTTGATAAATATTTAAGCCCGGATCCGGGAAATTCGCTTGTTCTTACATCTGCCGCCATTGAAAGCAGTGCACAACTCAATGCAATTAGTGATAGTAACAAGAGAAATGAAGTTAAAAATTTCACTATAAATCTATTAAACGAATGGAACTCATTTCCGAATTCAAATGAGATGAAATCTTTCAATAGCCAGATCGGAACGTTTAAAAGCACAGAAGTTTTATCAGATGCATTGTTAAGTTTAACCCAGCAGTTACTCACAAAATCTAATAATCTTGTAAAATATAATAGTTCAGCCACTTATTCTTCAGTGTTAAGTAGTGAAACTCTTCCTTATATCCAATGGTTTATCCAGCAGATGGATAATCATGTAAAATATGGATATAACTTGGCCCAGTTCCAGAATGCGGCCAACAAAATACTGACCAATGCTCCTTTTTATCAGAAGTTTTTAAATCCTTTACACAAAGGAGATATTAAAAAAGTGATTATTGATTTAAGAGGTAACGGCGGTGGTAATATTGTTGATGCCCGTTTTTTCACAGACAGGTTTATTACTAAAAACGCTCTTGCATTTTATCAGAGAACAAAAGAGGGGAACGGACAATTTAATTATACTCCTTGGGTTCCGGTACAGGTAAAACCTCATATGTTTGGAATTCCCGGGAATATTCCGATTGTTGTTTTAACGGATAAAGGAAGTGCAAGTATGTCGGAAATGTCTACATTGATGCTTAAAAGCCAGGGAACTCATGCTATTTCTATGGGAGATTACAGTGCTGGAGCCACTGCAGGTCTGGGAGGATCAGATGATTTTAATGGAGGCACCCGGGATGTTATTGCTGGTGGTATTCTAGAGTTTTATATGCCATTGATGGCTACTAAGAATCTTAATAATGAAGTTATTGAAGGGGTTGGTATAAAACCGGATATTTATGTAACCCCTCCTTCGGATACTGAAGTTGCGCAAATGACAAGCAGTCCTAAAACATTTGCAGACAGGGTAATGGATGAAGCCATTAAATATCTTTCAACCAAATAGTATTGCATAAAAAAGACCTGGTTTTTGCCAGGTCTTTTTATATTCAGATTGTTTTTTATTTCTTGTTCAGAAGTTCTAAAGTGTGTTCCACATGTCCACCGCCTTTCCATTCATCATGTCCGGGAATAATTAATGTAGCTTTAGAATACTTGGTTTTCAGTTTATTCATCGTCTTGGGCCATTCTTCTACATTGGCTTCTTTAATATATCCTAAATCAGTAGCCGAATTACTTTTTACAAGACATCCACCATCCAGGACATTGTATTTTGGAAACCATACCACTACATTATCAGCAGTATGTCCTTCTCCAAGAAAGTCTACCACAAATTCTTCTCCACCAATGCGGTAAGGTTTTCCGGTTTTGATGATTTCAGTGGATATTGCTTTTCCGTCTTTTTTCAAAAACTCATTGGTTTTAGTGGTTGCATAGGTCTTAATTCCTTTATTATTGAAAAAACTAAGATCTCCAGCACGGTCATCATGGGAATGGGTGGCAAATACAGCAATAACAGGTAAGTTGTGACGTTTCCGGATAGTATCCATCAGGCTTTGGTATTGTACTTTTTCCCATGGAACATCAAATAAAACAACCCCTTTTTTGGTGACAAGATATACTGAATTGGCAGAATATTCTTTACCTCCAAATACTCCAAAAGTTTTATAAATATGTAAATTGTTTTTAATAGGTGGTTCAATGACAAAATCTTTTACCTGCGCACTTGCAAAAGGACTCAACAACATCGAAACAATAAAAAACGGGATGCTTTTTTTCATAATTTTTAAAGGTAATAATTAAAGTTTAAGACGTGTTGGAGATATGGAATTTCCAACAGAAGATTTTGCAAACCTAGTGAAATTAATTATCGAAGTTTTTGATAGGAAAGAAGTTTAACCGTTTTTTAACAGTTGGAGATTACCACTCCATCAAAAATTCAAAAAAATTTGCCACTTCTCCGGGGGATGGGAATGTTTAGTCTTCGATAGAAGTTTTGATCACCCTTAGTTTGAAGTATTTTACATATTATTTATAAAAGCCACGAATAAAACAAATATTTTTTACCAGTTCATTCGTAGCCCCCAAAAAAATCTGCTTCATTTTTCAGAAGCAGATTTAATTATGATTATTTTTTTACCAATATTTTTTCCGTAGCTTTTTTACTGAGGATTTCTTTCTTACCCTCAATTTCTATGGTCATCGATTTATCAAAACTTTCAATTTTAATAATCTTTACTTTGGTATTCAGGAGAAGCTTTCTGTCATTTAAATAAGTTAGGAAAGAGTCATCAGAAAGAGTAACGGAAGCAAAAACAACGGTTTCTCCTTCTTCACATCCACTTAGCTTCTGAAGATCCTGGGCAATAATGTTTCCATCTTTATCAGGAATAGGTTCTCCATGCGGATCAAATTTAGGGTAATCCAAAATTTCGTCCATTTTATCAAAGAAGATTTGGGAATGAACGTGTTCCAGTTGTTCTGCAATTTCATGGACATTTTCCCAGCCAAAATTCATTTTCTTAACCAGAAACATTTCAGTCAATCTGTGTTTACGAACCACCAAAGCAGCTTCTCGTTTTCCGTTTTCGGTAACGATCAGAGGTTTGTAGGTTTCATAAATGACCCATTTCTTTTCTGCAAATTTTTTCATCATATTGTTAACGCTCGGCATTTTTACATTTAAAAATTTGCTGAGTTCGTTAATCGTCACCTTTCCTTCATTGTCAACTAAATGAAACAAAGCTTTCAGGTAATTTTCTTCTGTTAGGGTTGTTTTCAAAATGTTAGATGATTTTCAATACAAATCTAACAAAATAATCTCAAAAGATCACTCTTGTTATTTTAACTTTTTTTACTTTTACACTATGAAATTTTCATTTAAAAACGACTATTCTGAGGGATGTCACCCCAATATTTTACAGGCACTTTTACAATATAATCTTGACCAGCAAGCCGGATATGGTGAAGATGAGTTCTCTTTGAAAGCAAAGGAATTAATTAAAACCAGAATCAATAAAAAAGATTCAGATATTTATTTGGTTTCAGGAGGAACGCAAGCGAACTTAATTGTGATTTCTTCTGTTTTAAAACCATATCAATGTGCAATTTCAGCATCTACCGGACATATTCTGAATAATGAAACCGGAGCAATTGAAGCAACCGGACATAAAATCTTAAGTATTGAAACGGAAGATGGAAAGCTAAGACCATCAGACATTATTCCGGTGTTGGAAAATCATAGAAATGTACCCCATCAGGTGATGCCGAAAATGGTTTATATTTCCAATTCTACAGAGCTGGGAACGATTTATCAGGCTAAAGAATTGGAAGAGCTTTCAGAATTTTGTAAGCAAAACCGTCTCTATCTGTTCATGGATGGTGCAAGGCTGGGGCACGGACTTACATCTGAAATCAGTGACTTAAGTTTGGAAAGAGTAGCGGAACTCACCGATATTTTTTATCTCGGAGGAACGAAAAACGGAGCATTAATAGGAGAGGCTATTGTTATCAATAATCCGGCTCTCCAGGAAGATTTTGCTTTTAATATCAAGCAAAAAGGAGCATTACTGGCAAAAGGAAGATTATTGGGAATTCAGTTTTTAGAACTGATGAAGAATGATCTGTATTTTGATTTGGCAAAACACGCGAATCAGCAGGCAATGAAGATCAAACATGCTTTGCAGGAAAAAGGGATCAGTTTTCTTGCAGATACTTATACCAATCAGATTTTTCCAATTCTAAACAATGAGCTTATTGAAGTTTTATCAGAGAGTTTTGAGTTTTTTGTCTGGAAAAAAGTAGATGAAGAGTTTTCTGCCATTCGTTTGATTACTTCCTGGAGTACAAGTGATGATGCGGTAAGCCGCTTCATTGAAATCATTAATGAAAAACTATAATTTTTAGATGAAAATCACATAGGATTTATCTGCGAGATCTGTGAGATCCGCGGGAGTTCTAAATTAAGAATATATAGAGATAAAAAATGCTGTTCACAAATTTGAGAACAGCATTTTTATTTGATTTCAATAGTATTTATTGATTTATTTTACAGCTTTGTTAACTATTTTACAGTCAGCAGCATTCAGTTTTGGCCCATCTTTGTAGCTGATCTTATTTTCGCTGGCATATTTGGACTGCCCGTCTTCTTCTTTGTGATCTCCAATTCCTTCTGTCAGAGTATTATCTTTTTGAAGGAAATAAATGTCTCTTTTGCTTTTTTGTCCTTCAGAAGTAAATTCGTAAGTCAGTTTCAGAGTGTCTCCTGATTTAAAACCGGTTACATCTCCTTTTGAACTGTCTTTTTCACTGTTTTTGTAAGATAATTTTCCGGTAATGGTTCCCAGATTATCATCAATAGAGGCGAAGACACTGTCTTTTCCAACCACCCCTACATAACAGAATGACTTTGGCCCTAATGTATCTACTACAGGCTCTTCTACTGCAATAGTATCAGTATTGGCTTTCGGAGCAGGAGCTTCAGTTTTTTTATTACAATTAATCATTACTGCTGAAATAGCACCCATTAAAATTAATTTCTTCATATCCTTAGTTATTTAAAATCAAATTTTGAAGCGCTAAATTAGTGATACTATTTATATATTAATGAATATTTTTCTAAAGTTTAAAAATATCATTCACTTGGGCACGGAAAATGATTCATATTATTTTATTTTTAAATTCATATTATGAAACAGGCTATCAGAATGCTGGGATTGGGATTATTATTTTTAGGATTAGATTTTTTGAAAGGTCAAATACCCCAAAACTATATTTATACTTCATCGGGAGATCTGCAGAATATAGAAAAAATGATTGTCCGAAAAGATATTGGAGGGGTACAGATTGTCTATAACTGGAGAGCTTTGGAAACTTCAAAAGATGTTTATGATTTTTCAGGTATTGAAAAAGATTTAGAGTATTTGACTTCTTTAGATAAAAAACTGTTTATACAGCTTCAGGACAGGTTTTTTGAGCCTCAGGCAAGATATGTACCTGATTATATTTTGAATGGGAAGGAATATACCGGCGGGCTAGTGGCTCAATATGATAATCCGGGAGAAAATAAACCTGTTGGAAGCGGTTGGGTAACCCAGCAATGGAATCCTGCAGTTAGAGAAAGGTATCAAAAGCTGATAGGAGAGCTGGCGAAAAAATTTGATGGGAGAATTCAGGGAATTAATCTTCCAGAAACCTCCATAGATATTGAAATGAAAAAGGATAAAACCGGCTTTAGCTGTGATACATATTTTCAGGCTGAGTTGGATAATTTAAAATTTGCAAGGCATGCATTCAAAAAATCTTATGTATTACAATATGTTAATTTCTTTCCCTGTGAATGGGAAAATGATCATCAGTATATGTCCAGATTATTTGATTTTGCCGATAAAAACAATATAGGGTTAGGAGGACCGGATATTGTTCCTCATAAAAAAGCTCAGATGAAAAACTCTTATCCCTTTTTTAATCTATATAAAGGAAAATTATCACTGGTCGCTATGGCAGTTCAGGAGCCCACTTTAACATATAAAAATCCAAAAACAAAAAAACCTTTTACAAAAGAAGAATTTGTGAATTATGCACAGGATTTCCTGGGAGTTAATATTATATTCTGGAGTGTAGAATCTCCATGGTTAAAAGGGTCATGAATGTTATTGGAAAAGAGAGACAGGTAATTTATAAATAAACTAAACGTTTTGTTTGTCATTCTGTAGGAATCCAACTGTCGTAGATTAGGATTTTCTTGTAACCACAAAAGTCACAAAAGTTTTTGAACACTTAAGTTATTAAAGTTTCCAGCTTTGCGCATATAAAGTACACTAAAGTTTAAAAAAAAATCTTTGATTTTCATCTTAAGTGCACTTACTTATACACTATTATTTTAAACTTGCTAAAGTGTTCTAAAGTGTTTTAAATATTTGCAATATTGAAATTTATATAGAGTGGTGTATGATATGTTCTGTTTGTCATTCCGTAGGAATCCAAGCGTAGTAGATTAGGATTTTCTTGTAACCACAAAAGTCACAAAAGTTTTTGAACACTTAAATTATTAAAGTTTCCAGCTTTGCGCATATAAAGTACACTAAAGTTTTAAAAAAATCTTTGATTTTCATCTTAAGTGTACTTAATTATGCACTATAATTTTAAACTTGCTAAAGTGTTCTAAAGTGTTTTAAATTTTTGCAATATTGAGATTTATATAGAGTGGTGTGTGATATGTTCTGTTCTGTTCTGTTCTGTTCTGTTTGTCATTCCGTAGGAATCCAAGCGTAGTGGATTAAGATTTTCTTGTAACCACAAAAGTCGCAAAAGTTTTTGAACACTTAAGTTATTTGAAGTTAAGAGCTTTGCGTATAAGAAGTACACATAAGTTTTGAAAAATCAAAGATTTTTCTTCTTTACTCTAAAACTCTCAAACCTTCAAACTCTCAAACTCCCCCTAAATCCTCTCGCTGCATAATAAGAATCGGCACCATTATGATAATAGAAAACCGTATTGTAGCGTCTATCGCAGAAAACAGCACCACCATGTTCTCTGATCGATGAAGGTGTCTGTACCCAACTGGACGTTTTCTGGTCAAACTTTCCAAGCTCCTGAAGCTTGCGATATTGTTCTTCGGTTAAAATTTCAATGCCCATTTCTGAAGCTTTATCTATGGCATTGCTTTCCGGTTTATTGGCTTTTCGGGATTCCCAGGCTGGATAATCGTAGCAAAGGCTTCTGCGTTTTGGACTTTCCGGAGAGCAGTCGAAGAAGAGGTATTCGTCTGTTTTTTGATTGTAATCTACAACGTCAGGTTCGCCTTCTGTCTCTTCCATTTCATTTAAAGACCATAGTTTTTCGGGATTAGATTCCAATTTGGTCTGAATTTTTTCCCATTTCAGGCCTTTGTGGCGGTTCATATTTTTTTCAAAACGGGTTTGCAGTACTTTTAAAAGGACTTCGCTTTGTTCGGATGTTAATGGTTTCTTTTTCATATCAAATTTTTAAGTGATTAATTTTAAGATAAAGTTACTAAGGTTAAATGGAAATTTTTCTATTGGAAGGTCTGAAATACCATGAAATAATAACCAATACAAACAGTAAAACAGCAGGGAAGGTTCTTCCGGCAGGATCTCCAACAATGAGATGTGAAATAACGGCTCCGGACATCACGAAGAAAAATCCTGCGTAGGCCCATTCTTTTAATAGTAATCGTTTCGGGATAAGGATGGCGATAACACCCAGCAGTTTCCAGACTCCGATGATGGTCATGAGATAAGCCGGATATCCAAGGTTGGTAAAATTGGCAAGTTCATCTTTATTTTTCATAAGCTGAACAATGGCTGTAGAAACCATGCCTAATGCCATCCAAAGGGTAAAGATCCAGTAGATGATCTTTGTTCTTTTTTCTGATCGGTTTGATGTTTCCATATTGATTAAGTTTTGTGATTAGTCGTTAAGTCCTTTTCCGTCTAGGATTTGAGGGATGCATTTCTCAATTCTTGCTTCTCTGGTTTTAGATTGTTTGGCGGATGAGAAATAGAGTAGATAGGCCCGTTGTCTTCCCTGTGTTAATCCTTGGAACGCCTCTTTTAATACAAGATTTTTATCTAATTTTTGTTGAAATTCCTCAACCATTTCAAAATCCTTGGTTTTCTTCATTTCAACTTTTGCCCCGGATTCTTCAATTTCTACAGCTTCAAACATATAGGCCCGAAGCTCCTTTTCAAGATCATTGATCTGGAGAATATCTGTAAAACGGATCTGCCTTGCCGCCTGTACATTTTCAGACTGCTGAATTAAAATCTGGTCCGGATCTTTCATCAAAGCACCTTTAAAAAAGAGAAGTGCACAATATTCTTTAAAACCATGAATTAAGAAAATATTTTTCCCTTCATAGGTATAACAGGGGCAGCCCCATTTTAAATCTTCTACCAATTCGGTACTTAGGGCAATGGTTCTTAATTTTTCAAATTCTTCTTTCCATTGTGTGGCTTTATCGAAGAAAAAATCAACTTTTGGATTCATGTGTTTTGGATTTGAGGGGTTCGGGATGCGAGATGCGGGCTATTGAGTTTCATGATATAGAGTACGAGATATTTAAGCAATAATTTTATGACTTATCCCTCGAAATCCGGAACACGAGGTCCGTTAAACATTTCCTGTAAACGATTATGCGCCCTATTAATTCCCTGAGCGAATGGCATTTTCAGGTGCTGATCTCTGAAATCTATTGATTTATAGATGGTTTGAATGGTGATTTTGCTGGTGGTATCAGTTAGCTTTTCAAATTCTAAAAACTCAATCTGAACCGGAAAAGGGGTGTTTTCCATCTGAAAAGTTCTTATAATTTTCTCATTCTGAACAATATCATGAATGGTTCCGTTGGCACTGAACATGACTTCTCCCTGAGGGTTTGAAGTTTCGAAACGGTAACTTCCGTGGGGTTGGTTTTCAAACTTGGTCACTTTGGTTCCCATCCATTGTTCGAAAAGTTCAGCTTCTGTATAAGCTTTGAAGAGCAATTCTACAGGAAGATCAAATTCTCTGATGATGAAGATTTCCTGTTTTCCATCTTCTGCCTGAATTTTTGTTTTAAGTTCCATATTTTGAGGATTTTGGGTTCGTGGTTCGTGGTGCGAGATACGGGTTGTTGAGTTTCGTGATTCGAGGTACGTGTTATTGTTTTTCGTGGTGTGGGATTCTAGTTATTGAGGTTAAGGGTACGAGTAAATGGCTTTTATTTGGTTTTGTATTTGTAAACTTATATTGCTAAACCCCGAACCCCGAAACGCGCATCACGCATTTTTATCCTGATATGCTTTCATCACACTTTCCAGTTTATTGAATTTCTCATCCCACATTTTGCGGAACGGCTCTATAAAATCGGCTATTTCTTTCATTTTATTGGGATTAAGGTGGTAAGTAATTTCACGGCCGTTCTGTTCGGATCTCAACAGTTCACATTCTGTAAGAATCTGAAGATGCTTGGAAACGGTAGGTCTTGCGGTATCGAAATTGGAAGCAATGGCTCCTGCAGTCATGGATTGGGCAGCCACCAGCATCAATATAGATCTTCTGGTAGGGTCTGCGATCGCCTGAAAAACATCTCTTCTTAAATTCATCGTGTAGTTATTTGACTACAAATATATATGTAGTTATTTAACTACGCAAGTTTTTTTTTGAGAAATGTTGATTTTTAAGAGATCAGATTACTTTAGAAAAGGAAGATTTTGGAGATTAGACAGATAAGTAAAGGATAAAATCTGCGTAATCTGTGTGATCTGCAGGAACTTTATTTTTTGTTAAACGCAAAGTTTTATGATGACGGCTGTATTATTTTTAGGAAGCTAAGATGGGCAAGTGAACTTGCCTGATGAAGGAGAGTGGATAGGGTTTCGGCTTTTATGGTGAGGAAAATAAACTCTTTTGCTTGCTGCTTTTATAAAGTATCGCAGATTAAGCAGATATAAAGGATAAAATCTGCGTAATCTGTGTGATCTGCGGGAACTTTATTTTTGTTAAACGCAAAGTTTTATGACGGTGGCTGTATTATTTTTAGGGAGCTAAGAATGGGCAAGTGAACTTGCCTGATGAAGGTGAATGGATAGGGTTTCTGCTTTTATGGTGAGGGAAATAAACTCTTTTGCTTGCTGTTTTTATAAAGTCTCGCAGATTTTGGAGATTAGACAGATAAGTAAAGGATAAAATCTGCGTAATCTGTGTGATCTGCGAGAGAATTTTTTAGACGCAAAGTTTATGATGGTGGGCGTATTATTTTTAGGGAGCTAAGGTTAGGCAAGTGAGCTTGCCTGATGAAGGTGAGTGGGTAGGGTTTCGGCGGCCAAAGGCCGCCGAAACCCTTTATTATAAGCTAAGTATTTATCTCTAAATTGAATTCTGTGGTTTCTTTATTCATGATTTTAAAACCATTAGAAGCGTTAAGCTAAGTTAAGAGTCAAATAAATTTGAATGAAGTATTCCGCTTCATGGATATGTTTAGATATTTCCTTAAATAGCCTTAACAACTTAATATCTTCTTAATGGTTCAAAATATATTGAGAAAAGTAGTAGTAATGAAATAACCTTATCTTTGAAAATCCAATGTTTTCTTAGCATTAATCAATACTATCATAGATGAAATTTTTACTGGATTTTTTATTTCGTGTTTTACAACTTTTTACAGAACCTTATTTTTTAGTATTTCTGGCAATTGTTATCATTGCTCTGTTGAAAAGAAAAAATAAATGTAAAAATCTGAGAATAGGAGTTTTTATATCAGCAGTTGTCATGGTTATTCTGATAGGTAACGGTTTTCTGGGTAAGCTAATCTCCGGATATTTGCAGAAAAGTTACATCAGGGCTTCAGAAATAAAGAATACACCTGCTCAGAATCCCATTATTGTAATATTGGGTGGTGGGGTTGTAGATATCGACAATACAGAGAAATTGCATACCATGTCTTATTCCAGAATGTTTACTGCTTATCAATTGTATCATGAATACAAGAAAAATAATCAACCTTGTAAAATATTAATTTCCGGAAAAGGAAGAGGACATATAAGCGAAGCAGAATTATTCAGTGAGGATTTTAAAAAGATGGGAGTACCGGATTCTGATATTATTAAGGAAGAGCAAAGCATGAATACGTATCAGAATGCAAAATTCTCAAGTCAGATGATAAACAGGATGGCTCCCTCTAGCTTATATCTGGTTACTTCAGGTTTTCATATGAAAAGATCTGTCGCTCTGTTTCAAACCTTTGGGTTAAAACCTATTCCGCAGGCCTCAGATTTTATAGATACCGAAATCACTGTATTTCCTAATAGCTATAATGCTGCATTTACATTCGTTATGCTTAAAGAGGTAGTGGGAATATGGCAGGTGCAATTGTATAACAGTTTGGGAATGAATAAATAGCATTCTGTAATCTATTGTACATTATACGAATAACAAACCGGCTCTTGAGTTAACTCAAGAGCCGGTTTGCTTTAAACTTATTCAAACTGTTTTAATAGGTTTTGGCTAAAGCCAAATTGATTGTAATGTTTTTATAAGATGGGCTAAAGCCCATCTCTATTGAATTTACGTTGCTGTTTTTTAATCATCAGCCTGTTTTCTTCAGTGAAACTAGGTTCTATTTTTTCATAAAACCTCTACAAAATGACATAAACGCCCTTCAAATAAAGGAAAACGATAAAAAGCCCAAATAACCCGTCTATTTCCATCCTCTACCTATGCTATCTGATTGAAAATAAAGGTGATTTATGGGCGAAAATGAATTTTGATTGAAATTTCAGATTTTTACATTTTAAAGACATTAAATTTATGTCCATCCGGGTCTGCAAACACAAAACCATAATAATTATTTCCAAAACTTTCAGGTTCTGAGACAATGGTTCCACCTGCATTTTTAACTTCTGCAACCCATTGATCTACCTGATCGTTAGTCTCAGCAGAAACTGTAAATATGATTTCATTGGAAGTTTTAGAATCACCGAAGGAAACGCCTTTTACATTCCTTTCCAGTATATTTTTCAGAAAGAAATGAATAACAAAATTATTTTCTCCAAAAAAGAAGCTTACTAAATCATTAGAAGTGTTAGGATTGTTGGGAGTACATCCTATGGCTTCATAAAACTTTTGGGTGCGTTCCAGATTGGCAACCGCCAGATTGGCCCAGATCATTTTAGGTTTCATATTATTCTTTTTGGGGTTAAGTAAAATTAGTTCCTTTTAAAAAGATAAAGGTTGCCATGTGGCAAGATTTTGTATTTTTAATAAAGAAAAAACTAATAGGAAAGAGGTTTACTATAGAGTAATTTAACATAATATTTCAATAGATAGTATAAAGATGAAATTGAGAAATGAAATAGAACCCGATTTTGAAACTGCTGAAAAACGATATCCGGAAGTCTTAAAGCTTATTTTAGACTATACAGACCGGTGCGATGAATATGGTGATGAAGACTCCCTTGAGTATAAGAAGCTGGAAGAGAAGCTTCATGCAATGACTGGAAAAGAAATGTCCCGGTTCAATCTTTGGGAATGGTGGGAAGGAGAGGGTGCAGAGTACCTGTCTTTTAATATCAGTTTGCCTGATCCTCAAATTATTGAGGATATTACAAGAGACGAATTGTCTGAAATTGTAAGGCGAATGAGTACTTTTGAGATTCCAGATCCTAATGACCAGTCTTTTAAAGGAATATTTTATAATTATATATGTTCAGGAAGCGATTATTTTCCCGATTTTTTGAAGATTAATTTCAAAGGCTATCATATTAAACTGTTTCAGTCTCATAAAGATAAGAATGGTAATTATTTTGAATATAGTCAGGAAGAGATTACAGATGCCATTTGAAATGGTGAACTGAACCGTAATACAGTAAAAGTAACAGATGAACGATAGTATTATAAAGAAAATCATAGCTTTAGGCGGAAATACTGATGCAGTAAGTGCTGGTAAAAGTTTTGTTGAAAACTGGCAAGGCATCAGGTTTACTCATTATTTATATGATAAGGATTGGGATGTTTACGGAATTGACCAATTCTATGAATCCCATAAAGAGCTTTATCATAACCATCAGGAAAAGTTCTATGATAATCTGTTGACACATTATTTTTCAGCTCATGATTCAGCGTATGGGCAGTATTTTGTGAAAGACTGGATATTTACACCTTTTAAGGAGGATTCAGACGATCAGCAGGAATTTGAAGATTTAATTGATGAAGATTATGTACAGGAAGTTGTAGGGATTTCTAAACCGGATTTTCTCTGTATTTTGTATTCCTATGGATATCCGGATCATTATTTCGTATGTACAGAAGATCCGGAGCAATCTAACCCAACAGTTTACAGCACAGACCATGAAGTGTATTTTGATGAACTTGAAAATGAAGGGAATTTTGAAGACTTTCTGGATCAGTTTATGACTCAAGAAGAGTTCCTGGAAGTCGTTACGGAATATTTAACGGAGAAATTTGGAAAATGATAAATATAAGTAATTGTGTAATGAGAATAATTTCCTGCTTTTAATTTAACATAATATATAAAGCCTCAGAAATCGATTCTACGGAATTAAAAAATTATTTAAAGGGAATATCCGGAACTATAGGGCGTTATAGATCACTCAAAAAATGTCATTGAGTCCAAAAATGAAAATGAGCGATTTACAGGAAATGTTTATCTGCTCATCAGTGGCCAGACATTTTCATCGGCTGCAGATTTTGCCAATGCTTTTAAATTTTATAAAGCAGGAAAAATTATAGGCTCAGAAACCGGTGGATTTATAATTTCACCTGGAGAAGTTATAGAAAGGCAATTGCCCAATTCAAAATTATTTCTGAACGTATCATCTACAAAAGATTTTAATATTGGTGCCACAGAGAAAGACCGGCATGGTGTAATTCCTGATATTCAGGTTCAGAGCAACGAAGCTTTGAATTATACGCTGAATAAGCTTATAAAGTGATTAACATAGCTGATATATACTCTTTTCTGTAAAATTATATTTTTCCTATAATTTATATTATGTTAAATTGAATATATTTTCAGGATTTCGAAATAATCTTTTCCTGACCTCCATTTTGTTGATATTCAGTTTATTTAAGCATATTCATTTCTATAGGCTCTAGAAAAGCTTTACGAATTATTTCTTCCTTTTCCTGCTTCTTATAATCTGATAAACCGTCTTGAAAATTATTTTCGCTGAATATCGGATATGCTACTAGATGATAATGAAAATCTAATGGACTGTTTACGAAAGTTTTATCAAACGAAAAATATCCTTTCTTTGCATAAAAAATAAAATCTTTCAGATACATCTCTTTATCAAACTTTTTAAAATCTATTTCACGATCTCCCAATCTTAAAATTTTATCCAGATTTGGATTAATTTTGTAACCATAGTCTGTACGCGCTGATTTCCGAAGATTTATTTTGGTTTCACCATGTTGAGAGTCATTAAATATTTCGTCGCAAATATATCCGCCAGCTGTTGCCAGATGAATTTTACCCCATAAAGAATTTGTGAAAAACAGATCTAAATCATAAGCTGGTGAAGTATTCTTATCCATATTCGAAGATTTTTACAATGTCTATAGTTTTGCCAAATTTAAAATTATTCAGGATAAAATATATCGTGTACTCTCCTATTTTATTAGTTATATTAACTCATTATGTTAATTAAGAATAAGTTAGTCAAATTATTTAAGTAAAATGAAGGGGTATCATCTGTGAAAATCTGAGTAATCTGTGGTGAAATAATTGTGTCAGGCTCTTGCTGGTTACTCTCCTACTATTAACTAAAAAGCTCCAAAGTCCGAAAACTTTGGAGGCTTAATTAAGTAGTCATTTGGCTACTTATCATTGAGTTTAGTTTATTTCTTAATGACTTTCGTGAAAATCGTATTGCTTTTTAGTATATAATTTCCAGACGGATATTCTGTAAGGTCAACACGGTTGTTTCCTTTATTTAAAATCACGTTTTTAATGATTTTACCTGTAATGTCATATAAATAAGCATTTTCATTGGCAGTAGATTCAATAGTAATTACTCCTGTTGTCGGATTAGGATAAGCCGGAGTTTTCATTTGTTTTGAAGTTTCTGCTGTTGATAAGTTGGCGTTGCAGCTCGGGTTATAAGAGTCTCCATTAATGGTAAAACCTTTGTTGGTCAATTGAGCTCTTGCCATAATAGCTTGCGGTGTAGAATAAGTTAATCCTGCCGCTTCTATGACTCCAATTGCGGATCCTAAGTTTGATAATGTAGGATTATTGCTGAGAGCAATTAGAAATTTATTATAATTAACACATGATAAACCAGAATTGTTAAACCCGAAATACACATAGGCCGAAGGAACA